>JAGBOW010000025.1 GCA_017633675.1 bacterium
ATAATGTCGGATTAGTGTTAGCAGACGGTGCATCAATAATTATGACATATGATATTGGTGCAAGAACAATTGATGTTGGTGATGAAGTAAGAGCAAGCAGAACGCAATTGCCTGTAGGTGGAGGAAAACTGAAAGATTTTCCGTATACAACCTCAGTAACGGGCGCAATAGATTTTGTCATGGACGTTAATGGTGGAAAAGGTCCGAACAGTGAAACCATAAACGGGAAATATCATGACATCAGAAGTTTCAACGTTGCCCAATTTGCCAAAGGCATGGTATGTGACTTTGAGGTTGAAAATTTATGCGTAAAGAAACTGGATACCTACAGTCCAGTAAATTGTCATAGCAGTAATTCATCAAGTCCAGACTATGAATATTGCAAACCGACACCATCAGGTTATACAAACGATTACTGGGCAGGTGCAAAAAAAGCATGCGCAGATATAGACATGCATCTTGCAACCATAGATGAACTTAGAACCATACGTTTCCACAGAGGCGAATCTAATGTTCCTGATACTGGCACGTTTTTTTCGTCCGAAGAGTACAGCGCTAGACCTATTTCCGCAATGATCATGGACTTAAACGTTGGTGGCTCTAAAAATGCCAAGGACAATCAATATGGGGCCTTATGTATAGATAGTAATTAAGCAAGGTAGGGTGCGATGTTTCGCACCGCAATATTGGTGCGTTTTTACACACATTTCTAACCCAATCTATAATAGAGAACAAATCACTAAAAATCTAATTGGACAAAAATTACCAACAAACATTTTTAAATTATTTCAAAGAAATAATCTCATCAACCTGTTCTTGTGTAAACAAAACAGGTTTTCCCATAACTTTTGTATTAAACACAACTTGCGCATAAGATTCGGCAAGTTCAAGTTTCATAAATGCATCTTTCATCGTCTTATCACCCACAATGAAACCGTGGTTTGCCATCAAAACCGCATCATAATCTTTAAAATATTTAGCAGTTTTTTCAACCAAATCCATAGATGAAGGTAAACCGTACTCCGCCAGCGGAATTTGACCGAAATAAAAGACATTCTCTGCCATAATCGGTTCATCAAGAGCAGTATTGCAACATGCAAAAGTGCTTAAAAACGGTGAATGTACATGAATTATATAATTTACATCAGGCCGTTGTTTGTAAAATTCAATGTGAAGCATTTTTTCTGATGACGGTTTTTTGCTTCCTTCAACCAAATTTCCTTCAAAATCAATCAAAACAAGTTCATCTTCGGACAAATAACCGTTTGCCGAACCTGATGAAGTAATCAAAATTTTATCTCCATATCGTGCCGAAATATTACCTGAATATCCCGGTGTGAAATTTTTTTCACCTGCCAGTTTTCCGTATTTGATTATTTCCTGTTTCAGCGCATTTAAATCCGTCATTCTATACTTTCCCTGTCAGGTTCTTCGATATCAATAACTTCCGCATACATCATTTTTTTAAGTTTCGCTTTCGGTTTTTCTGAGTTTTCAGGGTTATCAAAAACCTTTAATTCAACTTCTTCTTCATTACTTTTCGCTAGTCTGTCAGGATTTTTTATGACCATTTTGTCATATTCTAAAGATGAGCCTTTGGTATCCATAGCAACAACAATTGCAAAATACGTCTGTTCTCTTAACCAATCGTAACCCAATTGAAGTTTTACATCATCAGGACCGACAGCTATAATAAACGTGTTTTCTTGCATGAAATTACCGTTAGGAGCATCGTCCGCAAGAGCAAACGAACCCGCCCAGGCAACCGACAAATATTTACAAATCCTGAATGCTTCTCTAATCATAAGGTTTGTATGTCCGTATCTGTAACTGTCGTACATCTGCATCGGAGTACCGTCCTGATATGCCGAAAGATATAAATAAATATCCTGCATCCATCTTTTGTACTGAGTTTTTACATTAGGACCGACTCTGCCTATAAACTGAGTATCACCCGTTCCGTAAACAGCCGCACTGCCCTGCATAGATACACCTAACCTGAACATTTTTTGATTTTCTTTATCTATGTATTTAAATAAATCCTGATTTGCAGAAGCCATATAACGCATTCTCATTGTTGCGGTATCATCTTTTGCAAATTTTTCGTCCATATTGTCATATGTAGTGTTCTGCATATAACCGATACCGGCGCGCTGGTCAAAAAACAGATTTTTGTCTTTGCCTAAAAAATCTTTTATTGTTGAAGAGTCACGATATATTAATTCCGCATCATATTTTGCCATTCTCGGGCCTATAAATCCTTCATCCATATAAGAATTTGAACCGTACTGCAAATATAATTTATCATCTAAATGCTGAATACCGCGAAGAACAAATACGTCTGCCGAAGAACCGTAAGCCATCATAGTCTGATTTGTCGGGCTCATGTATTTAAGCATTCCGCCAAATCCGATACCGCTCTTATTATTAATAATAGGAATAACTTTTAATGTCGAACCGCCCTGCAAAGGTGTATCAAATACAAAACCGGGACCGGCAAACATACCTAACTGACCGACAGAACCAAATTCCGGATAATTTGCTTCAAAAAAGTTATGTTTTTTGTTTGTGTGTATGGTCAGTGAAGGGATATTAAACAAACCGATATCACCATAGTTTACTTCCGCTTTTTTTAACGTAAAAGTATCGTGGTCTTTTTTTGCATTAACAATTACATCTTTTGCTTTAATTTTTATGGCAGTTTCACCGATAGCATCGGATAAAGAGGATTTATCTTCTTCTTTAACCAGCATATCATCAAAATTGATACCGCTGATCATTTGAGATTCCAGCCTTAAAACAAAACTGTTGTCCGCTACCATTTTACCGTCATATAATGTCAAAGTTTTTTCATCCATTTCTGATGTTCTTGCGGTAATTTTTAAAAAAGTATTTTCGGTTTTTACATTATCCATTACGGAGGTTTCTTCATTCATATTAATCTGAAGAAAATCTCCGTATATGCTGTTACCGTCTTTAATAACTTCAACGTTGCCGATTGCTTTTAATTTGTTGGATTCCGTATTGTAAATAAGCTTATCTGCTTTTATCGTAGTTTTTTGCGGGGGAAAATATACTACCGGAGAACCTGTAGCAATAACATCAGCAGTTTGGTTATCAAAATCAATATTATCCGCATCAAGCTGAACTTCATTAGGTGCAACATGTTCCCTTACACCGCCTGCAAGTTCCGGAGTGTTTTCATCTGAAATCGGTTGAACTTCCGATTCTTTTAATTCTTCGGGGATATCGCCATAATCTTCTTCCAATTGAGTTTTTTCTTTTGCTTTTTCCTTTTCAAGAAGTCTTTGAGTTCTTTGATAGTCCTTTTCACGTATAAAATTAGTTATCTTTATTCTGGTCTTTTTGAACCATGGAGTACCCCGAAGTGCACTTTCATCTTCAGCTTTATCATCATCATTTGAAACTTGAATTGACGGTGCCTGATAGAATGTTTCCTGTATATTTCCAAGAGCATCAGGATTTGCAAAAACATCTTCGCATTTTGCATTTTGAATGTTTAATGACAATATTAGTACTGTTATAAATAAATATTTTTTCAATTCTCTACCTTCTAAATATAATTCAACGGATTATTTGGTTTGCCGTTTATTCTTACCTCAAAATGAACATGCGGACCGGTACTGTATCCCGTAGTACCTTCATAACCAAGGACATCACCTTTATTTACAAATTGTCCCTGACTTACATTGGTTGATGACATATGAGCATACAGAGTGGTTGTAGGTTTCCCGTTAACTTTGCCGTGATCAACAATAACAACTTTACCGTATCCTCCGTACCAGCCTGAATATATAACTTTACCGGAGTTGGAAGCTTTTATACTTCCTCTGTTCGGCCCCGCAATATCAACCCCTGAATGAAAAGTTCTGCTGTTGAATATCGGATGTGTTCTCCAGCCGAAAGGAGAGGTTATTTTTCCGTTTATCGGCCGCATAAATGTGCCTGATGATGCTACAACATCTCCTTTATTTTTTGATATCAGACTTTGCAGACTTGCGGATTGTCTGGCAAGTTCTCTTTCCATTTGCTCATAAGTCTTTCTGTCATTTTTATATTTGTCAATCATTACCTGATTTTGAACGATTGCATTCTGAATGTATTTTTGCTGATAATTTATATCCTGAATTGAACGTGCAAGCTGAGATTTTTTAGCCTGAACTTCTGCCTTTATTTTGGCAAGCTTTTGGGCTTTGGCTTTCATTGTCATCATTCTTGCATAATCTTTTTTCAAAATTATGCGTTCAAAGTAAATAACATCTAACAGCGCACTCAAATCCTTTGCCATAAAGATAAGCTGAAACATTCCTTTTCTTTGGTGTTTGTAAACTTGCCTTATTCTTGAACGCATTTGAGTGTTGGCAGTGGTATATTCCGCTGCGGATTTTGCAAGCTCTTTTTCCATTTTTGACAATTGTGCATCAAGAGTTGCAAACTGGTTCTTTGAATATTGTAAAGAATTTGATGCCTGTTCCAGTTTTTGTTGGTTACTGTAAAGTTTGTTTTTCTCTTTATTTTCAAGAATTTTTAATTTGTTGATTTTTTCATGCGCAGCTTTTTGCTTTTGCTGAATTGATTTTAATTGATCGGCATTGGCAACAAGGCTTATATTTCCTATAAGCAATGCAATAAAAACTATAAATGTCTTTTTTATAAACTTTATAATCATTAAAATTTACCTAATCATTAACGGTAGCAGCATTAATCCCACTGTCCATGCAATAAAAGTAAGAGCTATTACAACGATTATTGCTTTTTGGTGTTTTCTGAAAAATTCCATATATTTCCTCTTTTATACTTACAAAAGTATTGTACTATAAATATTATGATTTGCAAAATTAATAATAATCTATTAATATAATTTTATGAAATTTATAGCAGAAATTCCGGATAAAAAAAATATACTAAAGCCAGAAACCGGAATAAATCCGTTTTTAATTGAAAGTAACGTTGAAAAAATTGAACAAATTTTAAATTATTTTAATGCAAATACACCTCTTTTGCTTGTTAACGGATTTATGGGAACAGGTAAAATGTCTGTTGTAAACCATGCATTATCATTTTTAGACAAAGAAACAATAGTTTTAAGATACAATTGTTTTGAAACAACAATTATTGATGATATTTTATTGGAATTTTTTGAAGAATTTAAAAAACTTACTGCACAGAATATAATTGAACCGCCAAAAGCAAAAAGTGAAAATTTTACCCAAAAAATCAATGCTTATTTTGAATCTGTTGATAAGCCCGTTGTTATAGTTTTAAATTCCTTTGAACAGGTATTAAAAGATAACAGACAGCATATTTTGGATTTTATAAATCATTTATCAAAATCTTATAAAATCAGAATAATTGTTATTGCAAGAAAATTCGATTATTCGGAATTTACAACAAGATATGAAAAATTGCCGATTTCAGCATTGGATAAGGGTATTTTTGAAAAATACCTGCGTTCGGAGGATTTTAAACAGATAGGTCCTTTGTCTGATGAACTTTATAAATATTCAA
This sequence comes from bacterium, assembly GCA_017633675.1. GTDB lineage: Bacteria > Cyanobacteriota > Vampirovibrionia > Gastranaerophilales > Gastranaerophilaceae > Stercorousia. The sequence continues at coordinate 5,530 of JAGBOW010000025.1, forward strand.
GGGGATATTTCTTCTATACATCTCTTGCCATAAAAATGATGCGGTATAACAAGCAGAGTCTGGGAGATTTTTTGTCCGCTTATACAAAAAGTTTTATTTCATTTAATGATTTTATATTGCGTGAAGCTCTGGCACTTGTTGATCCCGTCAGCGGTCATTTGTTCAGATTTCTGACACTTATGCGTCATCCCGTAAATATAAAGCTCCTTAAAACAATAAACCTGTATGATGAAGAAAAATTTAAATTCTTTGAAGATAATCTTTTGTTGGCACATGACGGCCAAATGATTTATCTTCCTGATTATTACAAAGTAATTGCGGAAAATTCGATTGCCGAAAATATTGCTCTTAAAATTCACAAAAGCTGTATTGATTTGTATGAAACTCAGCTTCCTTTAAAGCCTCTTGAAAGAGATTTGTTGGTTTCGCGTCAGACAATGCGTACAGAGATTGAATATCACAGTCTTTTTATTCCTAAAAAGCCCGTTATAATACAAAAACCTTCCACTGAAACTCAGTTTTTTGAAACAAAATTTGCGGAACAAATAGTTGTGCCTCAAAGTAAACAAGAAAAAGATGAGCAGATAAAAAACATTTCTTTTGTTTTTGAATCCGAAGCTGATGAAATGGCTATTATGAATAAAATTGCAACATCTATTAACAAATTTGTCGATATTACCGACAAAAAACAAAAAACACTCAGTGAAATTGAAGAAAAATCGCTTGTTGATTTGATTAA
>JAGBOW010000026.1 GCA_017633675.1 bacterium
AAGGAGAAGTTATGCAAATATTTGAAGAATTACAGGAAAGAGGACTTATCGCACAGGTTACTGACGAAGATAAGATAAAAGATTTGATAAACAATGGCGGAGCAAAATTTTATATAGGATTTGATCCTACGGCCGATTCTTTGCATGTAGGACATTTTATGGCACTTTGTTTAATGAAAAGACTGCAGGACGCAGGAAACAAACCCGTTGTCTTAATCGGTGGCGGAACAGGATATATCGGCGACCCGTCAGGACGTTCCGATATGCGTTCAATGATGACACCCGAAGTTATTCAGCACAATTGCGACTGCTTTAAAAAACAGATGGAAAAGTTCATCACATTCGGTGAGGACAAAGCTATTATGGTAAACAATGCCGATTGGCTTTTGGATTTAAATTATATTGAACTTTTGAGAGAAGTCGGTGCTTGTTTTTCCGTAAACAATATGCTCAGAGCCGAATGTTACAAACAAAGAATGGAAAAGGGGTTGAGCTTTTTAGAATTTAACTACATGATTATGCAGGCTTATGACTTCTATCATTTGCACCAAAATTTCGGTTGCAACATGCAGTTTGGCGGGGACGATCAGTGGAGCAACATGCTTGCGGGAACCGAATTAATCCGCAAAAAAACAGGTGAGGACGCTTATGCAATGACGATTACGCTCCTTCTAAACAGCGAAGGCAAAAAAATGGGCAAAACAGCAAAAGGCGCGGTTTGGCTTGATCCTCAAAAAACTTCTCCGTTTGAATTTTATCAGTATTGGAGAAATGTTGATGATGCAGATGTTATGAAGTGTTTAAAAATGCTTACGTTCCTGCCGATTGAAGAAATAAAATCAATGGAAAACTGGGAAGATAACAGGATTAATGAGAAAAAAGAAATTCTTGCTTACGAATTGACCTCTCTTGTACATGGGAAAGACGAAGCCGATAAAGCGAAAGCATCTGCAAGAGCATTGTTCGGAGGGTCGGGTGACAGCGAAAACATGCCGACAACAGAAATTTTTGATGCAGATTTGCAGGACGGGAAAATCAGTATAATTGATTTAGTCATAAAATGCGGATTTTCTTCAAGCAGAGGAGAGGCAAAACGTCTTATTCAACAGGGAGGAATAAGTGTAAATGACGAAACCGTTTCGGATTTGGGAAAATTTTTTACAAAAGAGGATTTAGAGAACGGTTTGAAAATCAAAAAAGGGAAAAAACATTTCCACAAAGCAGTTTATAAGAGTTGAAAGTTGAAAGTTAAATAACTTTCCACTTTACACTTTCAACTTACAACTTATTTAAAACGCATTTAAAATATATAAGGGGGAAATTAATGTCATCACGTTCAGAAAAAGCTAAAGAATTATTTAAATCAGGTTATAATTGTTCTCAATCCGTTTTGGGAGTTTTTGCGGAAGAACTCGGAATGGATTTTGAAACTGCAATGATGATTTCATCACCATTCGGAGGCGGAATGGGGAGAATGAGAGAAGTTTGCGGAACGGTTAGCGGTATGTTTATGACCGCAGGGCTTATTTACGGTGTAAAAGATTCCGATGCCAAAGCAAAAGGAGAACTTTACAAAAAAATTCAGGAACTTGCGGGACGCTTTAAATCTCAAAACGGAAGTATTATCTGTCGTGAACTTTTGGAGGGAGTAACTTCATCAAATACTCCGATACCTTCTCAAAGAACCGATGAATATTACAAAAAACGTCCGTGTGTTGAGCTTGTCGGTGATGCTGTAGAAATTTTAGAAAAATTTATCAAAGAAAATCCTATACCGGAAAAAATTATGTTATAATTTTATAAATTCGGGAATAATATAAATGAGGATAATATGAAATCTGTAAAAGAACTTTCGTTGGAAGAAAAAATACTAAAAAGGCTTGAAAACAACCCTGTTTGTCTTGAACTTGTCAATTACCTGTTTAATGATGAGGAATTACAGGTTATGCAGGATTACGCAAATAATGTTTCCATAAAACGTCTGGGCTATAATGATCACGGGCCGGTTCACATGAGGCAGGTTACGGCAAATGCTATAAAAATGCTGAATATATTACAGCAATCAGGTATAGAAACATCACTTGAACGCGAAGAAATCGGAACTTTTGAAGATAGCATGTGCGGTATTATAATAGCCGGTCTTATGCATGATTTGGGTATGATGATAGGCAGACAAGGACACGAAGAAATGTCATCTCTTTTGGCTCAACCCATTATTGACAGGTCTTTGACACATATTATACCGAATAATTTACGAAGACGCATAATAATAAAATCACTTGCAACAGAATGTATAATAGGCCATATGTCATCAAGAAAAATCCATTCAATTGAAGCAGGAATAATACTGATTGCTGACGGTTGCGATATGACAAAAGGCAGAGCAAGAATTCCGATGGCACTGAATAAAACCCCGAAAGTCGGTGATATCCACAAATATTCCGCTAATGCCATAAATCGTATCGGAATCCACCACGGTGAACGTCACCCGATAAGAATTGATATTGAAATGTCGGGAGATGTCGGATTTTTCCAAATAGAAGAAGTTCTTTTGACAAAAATTGATTCAAGTCCTGCAAAAGAATACGTTGAACTTTACGCAGGCGTTTCGGGACATGAACCGAAGTGTTATTTGTAATTTAGTTAATATTTATTTTAATCTTTAGGAGATGGAATTTTTTCGGGACTGCCTGACGTATTATCGGCTTAGTGCCTTAATGCCTTCTTATTAGTCAATTCATTTAAATTTGCCGAACTTATGAATTTTTTCGCATCATTTATCGGGATTGCAAAACCTATTCCTATATTTGAAATGTTATTATCAGGGTTAAAAATCGATTGGGAAATCCCTATAACTTCTCCTTGTGTGTTCAATAAAGGACCTCCCGAACTTCCCGGATTTATTGCCGCATCAGTCTGTATTCTGCCTTTTGTGTAATCTATTCTTGACACAATCCCTGATGTCAAAGTCCCTGAAAACCCGAACGGATTGCCTATCGCAAGCACTTTTTGCCCTACTTTTACTTCTTCGGAATTCCCGAACTCAACCGTATGCAGTTGCTGTTTAGGAGTGATTTTTAACAAAGCCAAATCTTTATTTTTTCCCATTTTGGAAAGGATTTCCGCTTTATAAACCTTTCCGTCGGAAGTTGTTACTTCAATATTTTTTGCATCTTCAATGACGTGTGAACCCGTCAAAATTACTCCGTCAGAGCGGATTATACAGCCCGTTCCTGATGAAAATCCGTCATCTAAATTTGCATCAATCGCAACTATTGCGGGATTAATTTTTTCATAAACCATAATATTTGTGATTTCATCTGCACTGAAATTCTGCGCCGAAACAGACACCGGAATAATTAAATAAATAAAAATAATAAGCTTTTTTAACATTTTTTTCATATGATGATTATGTACGTTTAAATAATTATATTCATCATCTTAAAAATTTTTATTATATTAGTTATTGTAATTATTACAATTTTAATATATAATTGAAGAAAAATTTGGATATTTTAATAAGAAAGGAAATTTTATGAGCAGAATTGATTTATTCAGACAACACTTGACAGAAAAAAGAGCAGTAAAAATTATTGCAGGTATCGACAATTTTGATATCGAAAATATTAAAAAAGTTGTAACATCAGCAGAACAATCAGGAGCATCTGCAGTTGATATTTGCGCAAAACCTGAAATTATCTCTGAAATCAGAGAAATGACAGATATGCCGATTTTCGTATCTTCAATCGTTCCGTCAGAACTTGTAAAAGCGGTTGAAATGGGGGCTGATGCAATCGAACTTGGTAACTTTGACGCACTTTACAAAAAGGGCATGTCTTTCTCAGCAGAGCATGTTTTGTCATTAGTAAATGAAACTCTTGAAATGCTTGGCGATATGAGAACATTCTTCTGTGTAACAATCCCCGGTGAAATTTCTATCAATGACCAAATCGAATTGGCCAGAAAATTGGAAACAATGGGTATTGATTTAATCCAAACAGAAGGTCATTATTCATCAGACAACGTTTCTGACGGTGCAAGAGGTTTGATGGAAAGAGCGGAATTGACACTTTCTAACACAATCGAACTTTCAAGAAACGTTGATTTACCGATTATGACAGCGACAGCAATCAATCCGACAACAGCTCCGTTTGCATTTGCTGCAGGTGCTTCAGCAATCGGCTGCGGTTCTTGCATAAACAAAATGGATTCAACATTGTCAATGACGGCAACTGCGAAAAGCTTGGTTGAAATAGCTTCAAGAAACGCTTTGAAAGTTGTTGAATTGGTTTAATAAAATACATAGATTTAATAAATTTTATGAGATTCTTCGTCTACAGGTCATTTTGAGCTTAGCCAAGAATCTCATAGTTTTATCAAAATATGAATGAATAAATATATAGCCAAAAAGTAAAAATAAAATTTAAAAAATCCTAATTTGTACTTTGGGGAAATTTGGTTATGTATACAAAAATAAATGCTTATGTTTTGTATATATATTTCATGTTATACTGCAAATTATATGAATAATAGTTTTAAATATTACGTAAAAGAACTTTTTAGTATTGCACTGCCTATCATTATCGGAAATCTTGGTTTTATTTTGATTGGTGCGGGAGATGTTTTGATTGCAGGCAGGCATTCAACAGACACGCTTGCTGCAATTTCTATTGCTACGGCAATTACAAATTGTATTCAGACTTTCGGAATAGGTATTCTGGTTAGTGTATCACCTCTCTTGTCAAATTACAGAGGAGAAAACAAATCAGCAAAAAAATATTTTTTCCCGACACTCAGATTTGCAATGTTTTTGGCATTTATAATAATGACTTTTATACTTTTGTGTATTCCCATGATTGATTATCTGAAATTTGAGCCGAAACTGGTACCAATGATTAAACAATATATGTTAATAACGGCGTTTGCTACCTTTGGCGGATATCTGCATGCTGCGGTTAAGGAATTTTTGCAGGCATTTGAAATAGTTTTATTTCCGAATTTATTGACGGGAGCTGCAGTATTCTTAAACATAGGGCTCAATATAATTCTTGTTTTCGGGTGCGGAATAATTCCGTCTATGGGTGTTTTAGGCTTAGCTGTTGCAAGTTTTGCCGTAAGATATTTTATGGGAATTGTACTTTTAATTTACTGTTTTAAGATTATGAGATTTTCAAACCACAGTGATTTAAATTATTATAAAGGCTTATTAAAAATCGGCTTGCCGATTTCGTTTTCGATTATGGTGGAATTTGTAGCATTTAATAGTGTGGCGATAATTCTAGGTAAAATTTCAGGAATTTATGCAGCTTCGCAAAATATAATTTGCACATTGGCAAATGCAACATTCATGGTTCCTTTAGCAATTTCAAACGCTATTGCAATAAAAGTAGGCTATGCAAACGGAGCAAAAAATATTCAAGATGTAAAAAGGTATTCTTTTACGGGAATTGTTGTATCTATCGGATTTATGACTTGTTGTGCATTGTTTTATGCAACTTTCCCTGAACATGTTATAAAAATATTTACGACAGACGTTGATTTAATAAAAATTTCCATTCCGGTAGTATATATTTTGGCAATGTTTCAGGTGTTTGACGGGTTACAGGTATCTTTATCAGGCGTGTTTAAGGGTATAAAAAAGACGGGTATTGTGTTGTTTGCCAATTTTACCGCATATTGGTTTGTATCCATACCTGTCGGCTGTATTCTTGCATTTAAATTCAACCTTAGCATAAGAGGTTTTTGGTACGGGCTTTTATCAGCCTCAATAATGCTTTGTATCATTATGATTTTAATGCTGCCCAAAAGTATAAAGAGCAGATAATACGGTTTATAAATAATTTATCGTATAATTACTCTATTGTCTTATTTTTAAACATCATTATAATGTTAATATGAAAAAATTTCTTGTGCTGAATTTAATATTTTTAATGACATGTTCAGATTGTTACGCTTGGAGTTTTAATTGGAAAAAAGACAAAACTCCAAAAGGAGAATCAATGGAAACCGTATCAGAACCCGTTGAAGTTCCTGAATACGATAATTACGGAAGCGGTTATAAGGGAACTTTGCCTGATGTTTCAAAGAATTTTGGTACATCTGAACCGCAAAGTGCCAAACCGACTTTTGAAAAATCGAAAAAATTCAACTCTGCAGAAGAAATAAAACCTGTCCCGAGAGATAATCCGGCATTTGTGAATATAATGCTTAAAACCGATAAAACTTCTCAATATGTCAATGATATAAACGAAATCATTCCACAGTTGGAAAACATTTTGACTTGTATTGAAAACGGTTATGATGTGCAAAAATTTAACGCAAAAGTACATTTCTTTAACCAACACATACAATATTTGCAGGAAAAATACGAAGGCAAACCCGAATGTAATTTTGATTCCTTCCAAAAGCTTTTAACCTTAAGCACACATTCACAATCTATTGCGACTTTGCGTTCTGAAGCGGAAAAATATCGTCCTTATTTGGCATATACAGGGGCAGGATATTTGTATAATGATAATGTGATTAATCAGCAATTGGATTATTTAAGGAGCGAAATCGAAGATACGATAGTTGTTTTAAAAGACGTCAGATAGATAGATATTATCAAGTCTAATTTTCAGGGCATTACAGATTTTGATAACAATAACAATTGTCGGATTAGCTTTGCGATTTTCAATCATATTTAAATATTTGGTTGAAATGTCAACCATTTCGGCTAATTTTTCCTGCGAAATTCGCTGTTTTAAGCGTTCAATACGAATATTTTCCGCAACTTGTTTGAGAATATTGTTATCATTTTCCATATTCTTATTTTATAAAACTTGACATGTTCTTAATATCCATGATATTTTGTTTTTATTGAAGTATATTTCTTATAATAGGAAGTATATAGTAATTTTTTGAAATATATTTCATGAAAGGAGAATATTATGAATAAAACAGGATTTACTCTTGCGGAAGTATTAATCACACTTGGAGTAATCGGAGTAGTTGCAGCAATAACTTTACCGTCATTTATGGAGAATGTGACGGAGAGGATTAATTCCGAAAGACAGGCAAATATTGCTCAAAAAATTACACAAGCTATGGAGCAGATGAGAGCGCATGGATTGTTAAACACTCAATATCAATCAACAGATGCATTTGTAGATGAATTACAGAAATATCTGAAAATAGCAAAGAGATGTGACAGTGAACATATAGCAGATTGCTGGCCGACAGAAAAAGTTACTACAGCGGACGGAAAAGAATATGAAGTATCAAAAGCTAAAACCGGCGCTCATCTAAAACACAAGGATAATAAAACGGGTAATGTCGGATTAGTGTTGGCAGACGGTGCATCATTAATCATGACTTATAACGAAAAAGCAGGAACAATCGATATAGGAACCGAAATAAAAGCCGGTCCGGGTACAGGCACAAGAGAGTTACCCGTAGGTAGAGGAAAGACGAAAGAATTTCCGTATACAACATCTGTAACAGGAGCGGTAGATTTTGTCATGGACGTTAATGGGGGTAAAGGCCCAAACAGTGAAACAATAAACGGGAAATACCATGACATTCGTTCATTCAATGGAGCACAATTTGCCAATGGCATGGTTTGCGATTTTGAAGTCGAAGATTTATGTGTGAAAAATATTACAGGTTATCAAAGTTCAGGAACAACTGTGCAAGCTGGTCTTAGTCAACCAAATTACTGGCAAGGAGCAATAAATACATGTAATGCCCTTGACGGTATGCATCTTGTAAGCAGAAGTGAACTGACTACAATCTATAACAAGAATTGTACAAAAGGTCATGCCACTTGTATATCAGATATACCAACTAAAGGCGAATTCTGGACGTCCGATATATACGATAGTAAGAATGCGTG
>JAGBOW010000027.1 GCA_017633675.1 bacterium
ACTTCAAACGGCTTGTCTGTAAAAGACGTTTCAACAAATAAAGGTGAAATAACTTTGACAAGCACCAAAGGTTATTCACAAAGCGGTAATGTCTTGAACAATGACGGCAATACAACAATCTCAAGTACAAACGGAACAAACGTAATCATTGGCGACATCACAAACACAAAAGGCAACATTGGAATTACGACAAACAGTAATTCTACATCAATAAATTCTTCTGTTAAGAATACTGATGGTAATATTACAATTACAAACAAAAAAGGTGCTATAAATCTTTTATCTGATTCAAAAATTGAAACTAAAAACGGAAATATAAATATTTCAACAGAAGAAAATTCCGATAAATTGACTACTAACGGCAAAATAGCTAATAGTGAAAGCGGAAATATTCTTATTTCAACGATTAATGGTGCTGTAGTTAACGGAATTGTTGAAAATACAAACGGAATAATTAATTTAAATAACACTGATAAAGGTTCACTTCAAATAGGTGCAAATATATTAAACCGTAAAGGTGAAACAAATATTGCAAATACATCTTCAAACGGTGGTATTTATTTGACAACATCAGGCAAAATTCATAATGTTAATGATGAAATAAGTCTTACAAATACAGGTTCAAAAGGTATAGATATTGAAGGCTTAATTAAAACTGATGCTAAAAATATAAATATAACAAACCAAAATTCAAATGTCTATATCGGAGAAGCTAATTCAAATAATGATAAATATATTACATCAGCAAAAGACATTATAATAAATCAAACAAACGGTTCTATATTGAACGGTTCGGAAACAAACGGTGATGAACATGCATATAAAACTCTACTTGTATCAAACGGAGATTTAATGCTAACCGTATCAGACGGTGATATCGGAAGAACAGATGCTCCAAAACCCGGAGTTTCAACAAAAGCAGAAACAAGAGTTCCTGATGAATCAATAAATGTTAAAATTGACGGCAAAATAACTGCAAAAGCAGAAAACGAAAATAAAACAGACAAACGCTTTATTAATTTAAGAGCAAAAGAATCTGATTTAAACCTTTATAATATTGTTTCAGACGGAAATATAGTCTTGACAGCCGCAGATATGGTACAAACAGGCGAACCTGATGAGCAGGGTTATGCTCCATATAAGTCATATTCCGTAAAAAATGCGGGAGATATCGGAGATTATGTAATTTCGGGACAAAACGTGTCAATTGTTGCAAGTGAAAATATAGGCGAAGACGGTAAAAATCTGACAATGATTCAAGATCATCTCGGAAATCCCGATTCAAGAGTGTATCTCGAAGCCTATGATTCAATATATTTTGACGGAAGATCAAATAAAGTCGGTGAAAAATTGAGAATAGCACAAGCAAGAACAAAAGGCTTGGGTCAAATTGTTCTTGATCTTGAAGATGAAACAACTATAGAAAACTTGGTATTCGGAAATACAATAAGCGTTAAACAAAAAGGCAAAGATTTAGTTATAAACAATATTTCAATGTACGGAGAACACCTTGATGATGACGATTCTATCTTACCGATATCCGAAGATGCAAGAAATGCGGTAGGAAAACAAATTATAATTGAGGCTTATGATGCTTATGCAAATGGTGAAGGAAATTCAACCATAACAATTAAAAATGCAGATATTTTAGGTCTTGGATTGAAAGATGAAAGCGGTAACAGAATAGTTGACGTTAAACTCGTTGCGGATAATATTATTTTTGAATCCAATGCGACATCAGATATTACAAAAGAACCGATTGTCTTTGAAGTACGAGGAGTTTCAAAAGATGATGTTGCATCTGTTGGCGGTACTCGTACGAATTATAATATTAAAGACGGAAATTACGTTGCAAACAATGTAAAAATTAATATAGATACGGATACAAATAATAACCACGGTGTAATTTTTAATTCTTTATATGCAGATAATGCAGCAGTTATAACAAATATGACGGATTTAACAATAAAAGATGCTTATATTACTAATAAAGCAACAATTATAAACGGTAATCACGATACGTCAGATTATAATCATATTGTAGTTGGAGATAATAATACGAGAAACCTTGTACCGTCAGATGTTCAGTTGTATACACAAAAAACAGGTAATTTTAATCTTGGAATGAACGAAAGCATAAACATAACAACAAATGCTCCTGTTGTTCATTATCTTGATAATATTTTGGTAAACGGATACCATAGCGAAAATAGTTTTACGAGATTAACTTTGAAAGAAAATATTGTTCAACAAGTTTCAAAAGATATTTACAAAAACCTTGTTGCTCCTAATGCTTCATTAATAAAAACAGAAGAAGTGAAATTAGACACAAGCAATATAACATCAGAAGAAATAATTAATTACACATTATTACTCTACTGATATTACATACTTAAAATATTCCGGGAATACGGCTTTTCTGAGTGTAATGTTAGATGTAAAAACCAGTGAGGTTATTTCATACAGTTTATCCGAGAATCTTCAAATGGGATTTGTAATTGAAACAATAAACTCCGGAATACAAAAATATCCTGCTGATAATCTGATAATACATTCAGACAGAGGAGTTCATTATACTAATAATGTTTACCAAATGCTGCTAAAGAATAACAATATTCAGCAATCAATGTCAGCGCCTGCTACACCGAGAGATAATGCGCCGATTGAATCATTTTTCGGGCATTTGAAAGATGAACTTGATTACAAAAAATGTAAAACTTTTGAAGAATTATCTGCATTAGTAGATGATTACATGTATAATTACAACTATACAAGAAAGCAATGGTCGAAGAATAAAATGACACCGATAGAATACAAAAACTTTTTACTCGTTAGTTAATTGTCCACTTTTCAGGGGACAGTTCACAAAAGCTGTTACAAAAGAAAATCTAATGTTGTGAACTACATCAAGTCTTGCGAGTGCGATTTGTTTGCATTTTTCGGGTGTGAAGTTTGTCATAAAAAGTTACCTCGCACACATTCATCACTCACCTTTCGGAATAAATCAAGTCCTGAATCTCAATCTCAGAGACATTTTGACACATCTTAAATTGAAAGATAAATTATTTTTGCACTTTATTGCACATAATTGCACTTGCAAAAATTCAAACAACAAGCGGGACAGATGCTGAAACAAGTTCAGCATGACTAAATATTAGTGCAAAATAGTGCAAAAATTGGGACAAAAGTGCAAGAATAGTCCGGCAAATCTCTATACTATAAATCTGCCTCAATCGACCTAAACATAGGTATACTTACGACAGAGCTCCCATCACAACTGTCCTAAAAACTTATACCTATACCTATAACAATCCCCGCATTTTTCTGCCGAAAGATTTTATAAATATTGCCGAAAGGGGGACTTGAACCCCCACGGATTTCTCCATACGCACCTGAAACGCACGTGTCTACCATTCCACCATTTCGGCATGTTCATTCAAATTATATCATTAATATTTAAATGTGCAAACTATACACACGTATCAAACAACTCCCCTGATACGTTCTTTTTAATCGATAGACTAAAGTTTACCCTGCAACTTTCCGGTGCGAAACACCGCACCCTGCAACTAATTCCTTGATACGGTCTTATCGCCATATAGCCTTATCGTCCTATAGCCTTTCTCCGTCAAACTTCTGCCTACCCATCAACTGCTACTTTATTTTCCTAAAAAATTCATCAGAAATCAACTGTGAATATTTAGATTTTTCGTTTGCGGAGATTAAAATTCTCTGCTCTCCGTCATTTGTGTTTACTACAGAGATAATTCCGCCGACATCTCCTATCGGAAGTTTCTTTACTTTCGCTTCAAATTTTACATAAGGTGCTTCCGTGCCGTAAGAAGATAAGGTTCCGTGTTTTGTAACTTTCAAATCTTCCACTGATAATGCCTGATATTTAATCTTTTTCAAAGCATTTTGCAATTTTTCTTCTGCATTTTCCGATTTTATATCATCTGCAGTTATAATATTTTTATCCTTTGTATCGACAACAAACATTTTTTGTCCCGATGCTTTGTGTTCAGCTACAACAGCATTATATCCCATAATTCCGGCTGCTTTTTCTATCTCAAATTCTTCGTTAATCTTTGAAAAATCACCGACTTTCATGGCTCTTTCCATCATTTTTTCCTGTGAAGGGTGGAAATAATTTTGTACCATTCCGCTTATCAAATCTTTCCCGCCGATTGAGAGAAATCCTACAACCGCAAGTGTTAATACAACAGATCTTACTATGTTTTTTAAACATCCCATATTGAAAAATCCTTATTATGTTATAATATCATTATATGACAAAAACAGAAATTAATCTTATAAATTCTAAAGATGTAAAAGTTGAAGAGCTCACCCCCGCTATGGCGGAATATTTGAAAATCAAGCATGAAAATCCTGACAAAATTTTATTATACAGAATGGGTGATTTTTATGAAACTTTTTTTGAAGATGCCGTTACAATGTCAAAGGTTTTGGAATTAACCCTGACAGGCAGAGAACAGGGAAAATTCGGCAGAATCCCTCTGGCGGGTATTCCTGCAAAAGCCGTAAACAATTACGTTGAAAAACTTGTTGCAAAGAATTATAAGGTTATAATCTGTGACCAACTTGAAGATCCTAAATTTGCTAAAGGTATTGTTAAAAGAGGAGTTACAAGGATTATAACATCGGGAACTTTAACTGAAAGCGATATGCTGAAACAAAACACAAATAATTATATTTGCGCTTTATTTGAAAATAAAGGTGTTTGGGGATTTTCTTATGCGGATATATCAACGGGTGAATTTAAGGTTACTCAAGGTACATATGAACTCATAAAATCGGAACTTGTGAGAATAAACCCTTCTGAAGTTGTAGGACCTTCAATCAGAGGCGAAATTAAACCATTTCAGATTGTTCCGGAAGAAAAACTGATTTTGCCCGAAGAAATTACTAAAATATATAACTGTTCAAAAGTTCCGCAATCAGTATTTGATGAAAATTTTGCGGAAAATAATTTGAAAGCCGTTTTTGAAAATATAAATTTGGAAGCATTCGGATACAGCAGATATAAAACAGGTTTTAGGGCTGCCGGTGCTTTGATTGCTTATATCTGGGAAATGTTGAAAGAAAATACTCCAAAGTTTGAAAAAATTGTTCCTTATGAACTTTCGGAATATATGTTGTTAGACGGAAATACCAGAAAAAATCTTGAACTGACTGAAACTCTGCGCGGTAAGGATAAATTTGGATCATTAATTTGGGCGATTGATAAGACAAAAACTCCGATGGGCGCAAGAATGTTAAACAATTGGGTTTGTCAGCCGTTGAAAAATGTTGACGATATTATTGTGCGCCAAAATGCAGTATCCGAACTTGTTGAAAAGTCGGATATAAGACTTGAACTGAGCGGGATTTTAGAAAGAATTTATGATATTCAGCGCTCGGCAACCCGTCTTTCAAACGGTTCCGTCAGTCCTAAGGAATTTTTGAGTTTAAAAATGTCTTTGTATATGCTTCCTCAGTTGTTTGATGCAGCAGCTAAACTTGACTGTAATCCTTTGGTTTCTGTTGAAGAATATCGTGAAGAAATTGCAGATTTTGCGGATTTGATTGAAAGAACAATTTCAGACGACCCTTCTCCTTTGATAAAAGAAGGTGGAATAATAAAAGAAGGTGTGTCAGGTGAACTTGATTATTTGAGAGATCTATTGAACGGCGGTGAAAAATGGCTCAAAACTTTTGAAGAAGAAGAAAAAGAAAGAACGGGAATTAAAACTTTAAAAGTTGCCTTTAATAAGGTTTTTGGCTATTATATCGAAATTTCAAATTCATATTTAGATCAAATTCCTGAAGGTTATATAAGAAAACAAACGCTTACAAATGGTGAAAGATTTATAACAGAAGAACTCAAAAAACACGAAGATGATGTTTTGTCCGCAAAATTTAAATCATCTGAATTGGAATATAAGTTGTTCTGCGATTTCAGGGAATATTCAAAAGAATATGTTGCAAAAATCAGAGAAATTGCCGAATGTATCGCGAAATGTGATGTTTTTGTATCTCTTGCACAAACCGCTGTCGAAAACAATTATTGTTGTCCGATAGTAGACATGTCAGACGATTTTATAGTTAAAAACGGACGTCATGCGGTTTTGGAGAAGGTTTTGCCTCTTGGGGATTATGTTTCAAACGATTTGGAATTGAAATCGAATTCAAATGATACAACGCAATTTATGATTTTGACAGGGCCTAATATGGCAGGTAAATCGACTTATATGAGGCAAAATGCCCTGATTGCTATTTTGGCGCAAATCGGTTCGTGGACACCTGCGGATTATGTAAAATTAGGGGTTACGGATAAGATTTTCACAAGGGTCGGAGCATCTGACGATTTGACTTTGGGACAGTCAACATTTATGGTTGAAATGGTTGAAACCGCCTGTATTTTAAATTCCGCAACGGAAAGAAGTTTTATTTTATTAGATGAAATCGGCAGAGGAACAAGCACTTATGACGGGGTTGCGATTGCTTGGGCGGTTGCCGAATATATTGCAACTAAAATAAAGGCAAGATGTATTTTTGCAACGCACTATCACGAATTGAACGTAATGACAAAAAATTATCCGCAGATAAAGAATTACAGAATAACGATAAGCGAAGAAAACGGTGAAATAGAATTTTTAAGGAAAGTTGTGCAGGGCGGAGCAAGTAAGAGTTATGGTATTCAGGTAGCGAAAATGGCTGGACTCCCCCAAACTGTCATAAATCGTTCAAAGGATTTGATGATGAGGATGCAAAAGGATAATGCGAATAATCTTTCAACCCGCAAAAAATCCTCAGATACCCCAATAATAGACGTTCCGCAGTTAAATTTGTTTAAATAATATATTGAAATGTAACAAAATATTTGTTATAATTAACCAAAAGAGGTTATATATATGGATATTTCATTAACACCTAGTATAGAACGGTTTTTACGAATTAAAGTTGCCGAAGGCTTATATGATTCAATAAATGAGGCAATAAATGCAACTTTAAATATTGCAATTAATAAAGAATGTATATCTCAAAATGAGTTGGCTATGCTAAAAAAAGAAATTCAAACAGGTATTGATGACGCTGATAAGGGTAATTTGTCAGATGCTTTTGTTTTTTTAGATGAATTGAGAAAAAAGTATGAATAATAATTTTGAAATCTTAATTACGAAAGTTGCTTAAACAGATATTGAAAATATTTCTGATTATATAGCAAAAGATAATAGAAAAGCTGCAATATGCATAGTTGATATTTTTTATGAAACATTTAAATTTCTTTCAGATTATCCGGAAGCTGGTAGCAAGAAAAATGATATAAAAGATAATTCAATAAGAATATTTACCGTAAAAAAGAATTTCTGTATTGTTTATAGAATAAGAAATAATAAAATAGAAATATTAAGAATTTTAACGAGATTTTAAAATATTTTTGCGATATTAAATTAATTATTCCGTTTTATCCTCTAAAAGTTTTGTGAGTTTTATATTAAGAGCGTTTGCAATTCGGTTGAGCGTTTTGATGGTGACGTTTTGTTTTCCGGTTTCAATTCTGCCTATGTATTTTTCATGAACATCAATAAGTTCGGCTAGCTGTTCTTGTGTTAAGCGTTTTATAGTGCGTTCTACTTTTACATTTAATCCGATTAAATTAAATACATCCTTATCATTCATAAATATATAATATGAGTATTTTATATTACTATAAACTTTATAGAATAATACTTAATGTAGTATTATATATTGACAGAATGTAAAGCATGTGTTAGAATAAGGATAAAAGAAAGGAATAAATTATGAAAAGAGGATTCACTTTAGCAGAGGTTTTAATAACACTTGGAATTATAGGTGTAGTTGCTGCAATAACTTTGTCGACATTGATTAAGGAATATCATAAGCATGTTTGGGTTAATCAATTGAAAGCAAATTATTCTATTCTAAATCAAGGTTTTCAAAAAATGATGGCAGATGATGGGGTAAATAATATCGAAGATACAGAAGTATGGAGAACAATGCAAGGGGGATGTGGTTTATATGTTCATGAACCGACTTCAGATAATTGTAAAAACTTTTTGTTACATTTGAAGAAATATTTTAATATAGTTTCTGTTAAACAAGCAGGAGATTATAAATTCAGCTATTTAAACAATACAAGAAAAATCAGTTACTACGGTTATCCGGGACCTGGAAAAGATATTTATACAATTAATTTCGCAAATGGTGCAATGATGGTGTATAATTCTTTCCATAATATTACTGATAGGGGCTATATTCGTGAAGTAGGAAATTTTGAATTAGACATAAATGGTCATAAAGGTCCAAATACGTATGGTAGGGATATATTTATTTTTGCATTAGATGCTGATGGCAAATTATATCCAAGTGGCGGTTCGAACTTTCCACCTGAATTTAGATGGACAAGTTCATGTCAAGTTGGTGTTAGTTCTAGTAACGGCTCTGGTTGTGCAGCACGCATAATGGAAAACGGATGGAAGATGGATTATTGATGTAGTAATATGCTGTAATTTTCGTTATAAAAATCCCCAAACCTATCCTCTAAAATTGCCTGTCGGCATTTTTGAGAGAAATCGACTAAATATTTGATATTATGAATAGACAAAAGCGTTGAGGCTGTTGTTTCTCCGCACCGCCATAAATGTCTTATATAAGCCCTTGTATGATTTTTGCAGGCAAAACAGTCGCAACCTTCCACCAACGGACGATTGTCGTCATAAAATTCTTTGTTTTTAATATTTTTTTTACCGTTTGGTGTAAAGAATGAACCGTGTCTTGCATTCCTTGTCGGCAAAACGCAGTCAAACATATCAATTCCGCGCTTAATTCCGTCCAGCAAATCCTCAGGAGTTCCAACACCCATCAAATATCTTGGTCTGTTTGCAGGAAGTAGTGGGGCCGTATATTCGACAAAATGGTTCATTGTTTCTTTGTCCTCGCCTACACTCAAACCTCCGATTGCATATCCTACAGCGTCATAAGATGAAATTACTTTCGCGCTCTCTTTTCTCAAATCATCATAAAATGCACCCTGAACAATCGGGAAAAGTGCCTGTTTTGGATTGGTTTTTGCTTTAAAACATCTTTCTAACCACCTGTGTGTCCTCTCCATAGCTTTTTTTGCCGTATCATAATCGCAAGGATAAGGTGCACACTGGTCAAACGCCATTATAATATCAGCCCCGATATCCTGCTGAATTTCCATAGAAACTTCGGGGTTAATAAAATGTTTTTTCCCGTCTTTAGGATCTCGAAATTCAACCCCGTCCTCACCTATTTTGTTCAAATGAGATAAAGAAAACACCTGAAATCCCCCCGAATCCGTCAAAACAGGTTTATGCCAGTTCATCCATTCGTGTATTCCGCCAAATTGTTTTATAAGTTTTGTTCCGGCTCTCAAATACAGGTGATAAGAATTTGAAAGTATAATCTGTGCGCCTGTATCCATTATCTGATCGGACGTAAGTGTTTTTACGGCAGAATTTGTTCCTACAGGCATGAAAATCGGGGTATAAATCTTTCCGTGTGGAGTGGTTAAAACACCTGCTCTGGCACCTGTCTGAGAACAGGTATGAATTAATTCATATTTAAAATTTTCGTGTGCATTGTCGCGCATGTTAAAAACCTATTTTAGTTGGTTTAGTTCTGTCCATAAGCAAGCCGATTGCTTCGTATAACTTTCGCATATCCTGTTCTTGATCTTTACAGTGTTCGATAAAATAGTTTTCAAGTTCGGCAAGGCGATTTGCCAAATCTTTATTTTCAATCGCCCATTGCCTCATTTTTACGAACGTATTCATTATTTGTATATTAATCTGAATAGCCTTTTCTGAACGCAAAACAGAAGATAACATTGCTACACCTTGCTCAGTAAAAGCATAAGGAGTATATTTTCTAATGTCATTACTAAAGGTCACAATTTGTGATCTTAAATTTTGCCATTCATCTTTACTAAGTTGAAACATAAAGTTTGCAGGAAATCTATTAATATTCCTCTTAACAGCCTGATTTAAAACTCTCGTTTCAACTCCGTAAAGCATGGCTAAATCGGAATCCAACATAACTCTATGACCGCGAATAGTGTATATAAGGTTTTTTATCTGCATTACCTCATTCATATCAGCCTAAATCCGTAATTACACTTTCTGCCATGTTTTCGTATTCGTCGCAAAGTTCTTTTTCGTCAAAATAAATTGCGATTTCTCTTTCTGCACTCTCTACACTGTCAGAACCGTGTACAACATTGTATTCCATAATCAATGCATAATCTGCTCTGATTGTTCCGACTTCGGCTTCTGTCGGGTTAGTTTTGCCCATCAAGTGTCTTGCGCCTGCGATTACGTTATACCCTTTCCAAACCATAGCAACAATAGGTCCGCTTTGAATATATCTGATTAATCTTGCATAGAAAGGTTTTCCCTTATGTTCACCGTAATGTTTTTCAGCCATTTCGGGTGTAACATCAAGCATTTTTAAACCGATAAGTTTAAAGCCTTTGTTTTCAAATCTTCTGATAATTTCGCCGACCAAACCTCTTTTAACCCCGTCCGGTTTAACCGCAATAAATGTTCTCTGTTCTTCCATTATAACCTCCGTGTTTTATTCTAACATAAAATGATGTAATTGTATATGAGTTGTTTTTAATTATCTGTATTATATAACTCGTAAGTTTCTATATATTTATTTCCTAAAATATTTATTAATTGCAAAAATTGCAAGTGCTGTTGAAGTTATTGCCGCTAAAATTTTAATCGAAAGCGGTGTTTTCTTATCATTTATATTCTTGCTTTTTTTTACACCGTCATAAATATCTCTGTTTAATTGGTTAAATTCGGCGGTTGCTTTTTCCTGTGAATACAAAATCGGCTTGTAATGTGCATCTGGCGGAATCAGTATTCCGACATTAACCGGTGTATTTTTCATATGCGCATTAACGTCATTGTTTTGTGTAATTACGTTATTATTTACACTGTTCACACTTTCCATACCTTCAATAAAACAAAACATACAAAAAAATTGCCCTGTTTGTGTAGATTTGTTAATTTACAGGATTTTTAAGCCTAATTCTTCAACTGCTTTAATATCTTCTTCCGGAGCCTTGCCGATTGTTGTAAGATAGTTTCCGACCATAATTCCTTCAACACATGTTTTTAAAGCTTTTCGTTGATTTTCTTCGGATAATTTCATTCTGCCCCCGCAGAAACGAAGAACGGAATCAGGATTTGCGATTTTAAATATTGCCAGAGTTCTTAAAACATTTTCCTCATCAATTTTATCCGAATAATTTTCAAACGGAGTCTGAGGAATCGGCATTAAAATGTTTATAGGTATAGAATCAGGCTGAATTTCCGCAAGTTCAAGTGCCATTTCAACACGTTGTTCAACTGTTTCACCCATACCCAAAATTACACCGCAGCACAACTCCATTCCATATTTTTTAACTAATTTACAGGTATTAAACCTTTCTTCCCAGCTGTGTGTCGTACAAATTTCAGGGTAATATGATTTTGCAGTATTTATGTTATGATGAAATCTCCTAAGTCCTGCATCAGCCAGTTGTTTTGCCTGTTCTTCGTTTAAAATTCCGATTGATGCGCAACTTTTCAAACCTTCGATTTTATTAATTTCTTTAATCATCTCAAGTTCAATTTGAAAATCTCTGCCCTCATCAGGGGTTTTTCCTGATGTTACGATTGCAAATCTTGAGGCTCTGTTTTTTTTAGCATCAAGTGCCGATTTTCTGACTTCTTCAACACTTACCAGAGGAAAAACATCAATATCTGTGCAATAATGCGAACTTTGTGCACAGTATTTGCAATTTTGTGAACATTTTCCGTTTCGTGCATTAATAAGGGAACAAAATTCCACTTCATTTTTGACATATTCTGATGAAATTTTTAATAACTCATCAAGCTCTATATTGTATAATCTTAATAATTCTTCTCGGCTAATCATAATATTTGTATGGTATAACACTGATTGACTAAAGTCAATCTTAGTGATAGTATTTGCTTATGTATTGTTCAAATTGCGGAAAAGAAGTTAGAGATGAAGATAATTTTTGCAGATATTGCGGTTTGGATTTGAGAAATCGTGATGTTTGTGAGGATTTTGCCGTTGATAATAACTCTAACGAAGAAACTGAACCCGAAAACACAAAAGAAGAATTTGTATATGAAGGTGAAGAACTTGTCTTATATGAGGTAAAAAGACATATTATGTTATTATTTTGGACAATATTTTTGACACCGTTATTTCTTATTTATTTTTGGACAATTTTTTTAAGTTCGCAGAGTATTTTCAGTTGGTTTGTGGTTGCGGGAATTATTGTTTTGATTGTTTATCCTGCGATATGCTATAAATCTGAAAGCTTTGTTATTACTACAAAATCCGCACATATAAAAATCGGATTTATAAAAAAGGAAGAAATAGAAATTCCTTTAAAGGATTTTGATAAGCTTGACGTAACACAATCATCAATGGGCAGAATGTTTGATTACGGCACTGTTACTTTTAATTACAAATCCGAAAAATACGATTATCCTTATGTAAAATCACCCGAAGAACTTTTGTATATTTTTCAGAATCCGGGAGAATTTATTCAGGAACAGATATCTGATTAGGATATTTTTTAATTTATGGTGTTCAAATGTTTCACCCGTTGAATTCACCGTTGAATGTTTGAGTGTTTGTAACAATATGTAAATTTGAATTAATTATTAGTAAAATCCCTGTTATATAAGTGTTACAACCATATTTTTATTATTTTTCGCATTAAAGTTTTTTATAAAATATGCCGTTAAAACCATTATGGAAATATGTAATTTATTAAGTATAACAACAAGAAAAAATCAAAATTATGAGGATGCTGCGGTAAAATCTTCTGAAGTTATTGAAGAACCGGCTATTTATGGTTCTGGTAATAAAAATAACACCGACAGTATGACAATCAACGGCAGAGTTCTTGATTTAATGGGTAGTCTGACTGATGAGCAGATAGAAAAAGTTATGAAGGTCGGCTACAACCAAGCCGTAGAAGATTTTATAGATATTATAACGACAAATAATGAAATTTCTGATGAAGAATTAATCAATCTTTATTTTAATAAAGGTAATATTGATGAAAGCAAGATAAATAATAAAACCCGCTTAAGAATTGTCAGAAAAGATACGGTAAAAAACAGACAAAAAGCTTCCGGTGTTGCGTCCGGTGCAAAAAGTTCGTTAAATAAAGTAAAAACTGCATTTAATACTGTCAAAAATAATGCCGGTAGCGCACGAACACAGTTATCCGGCGGAAACACTGAAACGGCAATAAAAACAGCCAATTCAGTTAAAACTGATGTTAAAGAAATAAAAGAAAATACTAATAAGGCATTAAATTCTGCTCAACAGGTGGCAAAATTTGATACAGAGAAAAAAGTATTAAATTTTGATACAGTATTTTTTGAAGCTTCGGGAGAAACAAAGAAATATGCCGTAACAGTTATAATGGACGCTTATAATGTTCATGCAGCAGTCAATGCATCTGAAGCAGAAGCTGATTCGGTAATTGCGGAAGCAGAACTTCAGAGAATCATAACATTCTTAAGTGAAGCAGCAGAATTAAGAGGGTCTGCCCAAACATTATATGACGAGGCAGAGCCTTTAGATGATGAAAATCCCGAAAAAGCAACAAAATTGGCAGATGCAAAAACAAAAGCTGAAAATGCAAGTAAAAAAGCTCAGGAAGCCGTAAAGGCTATGGAATCCGCAAGAACTTCCGTAGGAAATATAGAAAGGGAGTTAATAGCAGCAATAGAAGCTGCGGATTTAGCTTTAACTGTAGCTGATTTAATCTTAGAGTCAACCGAATTCGATTTAACGGATACTGAAATAACAGCAATTAATGCTGCTAAAAGTGAAGCTGATGAAGTTAAAACAACAGCTGCAGCGGCAAAAGAAAGTTTGAAAGCTGCGACCGGATTGTCTGCACAAATAGAAGAACAAGCAGGACACGTGGAATCAGAAGCAGATGCGACAAAAGTATTGGAAGATAAAGTTGCAGCACTAACGAGTCAGGTTTCTGGTGCAAATGCATTAAGCGACTTAAAATCATCAAGAGGTATAATTGAAGGTTATCAAGCAACCGCAGAAGAAAATTTAGAGACTGTAAACCAAAAAGTTGTTTTAGCAAAAAATGAAGAAACATCTTTAGATGATACTAAGCAGGCTGTGCAAGATGCTCATGATGCTGCAGGTGCAGCCAGAACTGCCGCAGATAACGCAAAGACAGAATTAGATAAGGCAAAAAAAGCGTATGATGAAGTAATAGCTTCCGGAATTTCTTTGTTAATTACTGCTGCAGAAGAAGATTATCAAGCTGCAAATGATGCTTATGATGCTGCGGAAAGAGCTGCAAAAGCTGCTGAAGACAAAGTAAAAGAAGCTGATCAAGCTTTAAAAGATAAAAGTCCGGCTGATGAAGAAGATGAAAATATTTATACATTAAAAAGAAGAGCAGCAGATGGTGATGATGTACCAAATTCCCGAATTATTGCTGTTGAGGGTACAGAAACAGTAACCGTAAAATTGACAAATACCTTTGACGGAAAAGAATATTCTTATAAAATCAGCAGATTAACAGAAAGCACAGACGAATTATATATTGAGCACATGGATAACGGACGATTTTTGATAATTGGTAACGATTTCAAAATAGAAGCAGAAGAAAACCAAAATGACGATATTATATTGATTGGTAACAATAATGAACTTTATACAAATAGCGGAGATGATATTGTAAGAGTCGGAAGTGTTATTGATTCAGAAATCGAAGGTGAACAAAAATGTCATGATAACACCA
>JAGBOW010000028.1 GCA_017633675.1 bacterium
AGTACATAAAAATAAAAGTATCTATTGTTAATTGCGAACACGAAACAAAATACGATTTGCCAAAAAAGGAAAAACGCTAATGCACACTTTAAAATATTCAAAACACCCTAAAGTTGTATGTGTTTTAATTGTAAACTAACACTCTAGATGATTATTTGTAACAGATATAACGAGCATTTGATAAATTTAAATTAGACATATTATTTGTATTTATGTCGTTATTGATGTATATTGACATCGATATTGAGAAAAAGTGACAGGAACTTTTGAGAAAAATCTTTGTTCCTTGACAAAAATCAAACGATTGTTTTATAATTTTATTGCGAGGTGGAATTTTGCATGCCAACAAAAGTTAGAAGTGAAGATAAAGAAAAATCTAAACAAAGAATACTAAAATCGGCAACAAAACTTTTTGCTAAAAAGGGGTTTGACGGTGTCGGAATTAGAGAAATTTGCAAAGATGCTGATGCGAATATCTGTATGATTTCATATTTTTGGGGTGGAAAAGAAGGTTTATATCAAGGCATTTTAGACGATTTAATTAAAAGGCAGACCGAATATGCAAAGACTTTTTTAAACATTGAAATTGAACCTGATACCTTAACTAAAACCGAACAAATTAATTTGTTATATACAATATTAGATAATGCAGTTGAAATGCTATACGGAGGTTTTATATCCGCTGATTTATTGAATTTCTTACTTCAAGAACAACAAAGACAAAGAATTGAACTGACTTCGCCAATGCTTGAATATGTCAGAAAACTTATAGCTGCTATATTTTACAAAAAAGTTTCTGATAAAGATATTATTTTTAGAACTATTTTTATTATGTCGCAGATAAATTCACCATTGATTTTACCTGCATTTTCTTTGAAATTGCTGAAACAGGAAAAATTTAGCGAAGAAGACAAAACAATTATTAAAGATAATGTACGAACATATATACAAGCACTTTTAAAGCAGGAGGGTATTGATGTATAGAAAAGTCATTTTGACTATTTTAATATTGTTTATTTCGCCTGTTTGCTTTGCAGTTGATAGAAAAGATTTGAATATCGAATTTTTTAATCGTTTCAATGATGATTATTTATTTCAATATGTCAATGAGGCAATAGAAAATAATCACAACGCAAAACAAGCAACAATAAGGGTGGAAGAATACAGACAGGGTGTAAAATCACAATTTGCAAACGAATTACCAAGTTTTAGTGTAGCCGCAAATTATTTAGGGATTCATTCTCCAAAGTTTAACCCGAATTTAAGTGTAAGCAAAAATGCTTTTGTATTACCTTTTATAGCAAATTATGAGGCAGATATTCTTCTGAAAAACAGGGATAAAACAAGAAGCGCAAAGAAAAGTTATGAAATGAGCAAGTTTGATGAGCAGTCTGTATATTTGGCACTATTATCAGATGTTGCAACAGTTTATACAAATATTTTAGAGTATGACAAACTTATAGAAGAACAGGAAAAAATAGTTAATAACTATAATAAGATTTTAAATGATGATAACAAAAAACTTTCTCGTGGTGTTATAAACACAACCGAATTAAATAACTCTAAAACTAATGTTGAACAAGCAAATATAACATTAGAAAATCTTGTTAAACAACGAGAAGTACTTTTAATGCAATTTGCAGTTTTGATAGGTCGAGGGGTAAATGCAGAAACGATTAATTCTGACATTCCACGTGGGAATATAGATAATTTTGAATACAATGCAGTAATCCCAAGCGAAATAGAGTCAGATGTTATATTCTCAAGACCTGATGTTAAAAGAGCGGAAATGGCATTAGAAAAAGCCAAAATAGATATTCGAGTTGCAAGAAAAGAATTCTTGCCAACATTTAATATAACAGGAATTTGGGCATTTAATACAATTGCACCGGGTTCGTTTTTCTCTTGGGAATCTTCTCTTGCAGCACTACTCGCAGGTGCAACACAGGACTTATTTACAGGCGGTAGAAAAATTGCTAATTTAAAATTCCAAAAAGCAAAATATGAAGAACTTTTTGAGCAATACAGACAAACCGATTTAGATGCCGTAAAAGAAGTTAATACTTCACTTTGTATTATAAAACACGATACGGAAATTGAGAATAAAACAAAAGAAAAATTATCTCTTGTTTCTAAAAACTTGCATAATGCAGACAAGATGTTAAATCGTGGGGTTATTTCAAAAACACAATACATCAATTCTGAAAACCAATATATCAATAAAGATATGGATTTAACGAAAGCAAAAACTCAAAAATTAGTTAATTATTACACACTATATAAAACCGTAGGGGGTAAACTCTAAGCGGGGATTTATCGGAACATACAAGAATTGTTCAAAAAAGGAGAAAAAATGAAGAAAAAGATTATAGCATTAGTTTTAATAATTTTAATTGCAGGGCTTTGTATATTTTTCTATAAAGCCAACAAAAAAGATACATCAAATGAATTGACGTTATATGGGAATATTGAAATAAGGCAAGTTGATTTATCTTTTCAGGTTTCGGGACTTGTATCAAAACTTTTAAAAGAAGAAGGCGAGACAGTCAAAAAAGGTGAACTTGTTGCAGTTATGGATGAATCTGACTACAATGCAAACTTTAAAAAAGCAGAGGCAGAAGTTGACAGAACCCTTGCTAATCAAAAAGATGCAGTTGATAAATATAACAGATATGCTCCATTGGGAATTGATGATACAGTTTCAAAACAAGAAGTCGAATCATTATATAACGCACAAAACAAAGCAAATGCGGATTATAAAGCAGCAGTTGCAAACAAAGATTATTTAAGTAACCAATTAAAATATACGAAACTCTATGCTCCTGAAGACGGTATAATTATGGTTCGTGTAATTGAACCAGGAAGTAATGTGGCAAAAGGACAGAGCGTTTATACAATGGCAAAAACTAATCCAGTTTGGGTTAGAGCCTATGTTAATGAAAAGGATTTAGGCAACATTAAATACGGACAATGGGTAAATGTATATACAGATACAGTAAATCCTCAAACAGGAAATAAAAGAGAATCCAAAGGTCAAATAGGTTATATTTCGCCCGTTGCAGAGTTTACTCCAAAGACGGTTCAATCAACCGATACGAGAACTGACTTAGTTTATCGTATTAGAGTCTATATCAATGATACTGATGAATATTTAAGACAGGGAATGCCTGTAACAATTAAAGTGAATTTAACTTCAAAGGATAATCAAAAAAATAATGCAGACGGTAACAATTAAGAATTTAACAAAGAAATTCAGTTCTTCCGTTGCTATTGATGATTTGTCTTTAAATATTGAAAAAGGTAAAATTACAGGTTTAATCGGAGCAGACGGAGCAGGGAAAACCACACTATTGAGAACTATTATCGGCTTATTGCTTGCAGATAACGGTGAAGTAAATGTGCTTGGTTTCAATCCTGTTACACAAAAAGATGAATTAAATCTGCACATTGGTTATATGCCACAAAAGTTCGGTTTGTATGAAGATTTAACCGTTATTGAGAATTTAAAATTATATGCAGACCTTAAAAATGTTCCTCACGATTTTGATAAAATGTTGGAATTTACAACTCTTGCACCATTTCAAGACAGACTTGCAGGCGCATTATCAGGCGGTATGAAACAAAAATTGGGTCTTGCTTGCACACTTCTTGGGAATCCTGAATTTTTACTTTTAGATGAACCCTCTGTTGGTGTTGACCCTATATCACGCAGAGATTTAATAAAAATGGTCAGAGAAATGATAACTCCTGAAACAACGGTTTTGTGGTCAACTGCTTATTTAGATGAGGCTCATAATTTTGATACCGCAGTTGTTTTGGATAAAGGAAAAGTTATTTATGAAGGGAAACCGCACGATTTAGCCCCAACACCGCAAGAATTTGAAAATAAAGTAATCGACTTAATGGGTGGATATAATAAAGAGGAATCTTTAATTGCACAAAATTACGACTATAAAG
>JAGBOW010000029.1 GCA_017633675.1 bacterium
AGACGGTTTTTTATTAAAGTTTTTATGGTCCTATATTCCTATCGTATTATCGGAAAAAAAAAAAACGACTTGCATAAGCTCGTCGTTGGAAAATCAATAGGAAAAAGGGAAAGGAAACTTTCTGTATTGAAACGTGAGAAGTGAATTGTAAATGTTCATTTCGCTCGTTTCGCTCGATATGTTATTTTGTTTGCTTTGCAAACCGTAAAGGCATTTTCACCTTTCACGATTCACTTTTCACTAAGCAGACGAAGTCTGCTTACCCGAATGTCTTGAATGAACTTTCGGTATTTTTTTGGATTACCTGAGAAACAGCATCCATTTCTGTTGAAATAGCTTTTTGTTCTGTATCCAGTTGTTTCAATCTTAATTCTAAGTTTTTGTCTTCAGATTGGATAATTTCTATTTTTGCGTTAATATCTTGTATTGCTTTATCATACAATGCTTTGTCATATTCGTACTGATTCATTGCATCTTGATATGCATCTTGGTCAGTAGAAGTTTGAGTAGTTAAAGCATAAGTAACCGGCGGAAGATCTGCAAGTACCTCTCCGTCTTCATTATACTGCGGAATGGTTATGTTGATGTATCTTCCGGAACTGTCTTTTTCAACACGACAGTCGGGTAATGCTTTTATTTCTTCATATTTTGTTTCGCTGCCTATTTTGTAGCATTTAATATTTGATTGAGAGTTGCCGTTTTCATCATAAATAGCACCCTGCAAATCCTGTAACTTGTAGAAATACGGTTCATATTCACCGGTAGTGGTATTTTTGATGTATCTTACCATATAATTACCCTCACCGTATTTATTAGTTAAAAGTTTTATATATTCAAGTTCTTCAAGTTTTAGTGCTTCGATTTGATCGTTAGAAAGTGTTTTCAAATATTCATCATCACCTGTTTCATATTGGGTAACTTTTTTCTTCTTTTCTTCAGGTGCTGCATTCATCAATGCAGAATAACCTTTAGGGCTGTCATCAGGTGAAAACCAAGCTTCTTGTGGTTCACCATCATCACCTGTAATTTCAAACATATAATATTCTTTACCATTACCGTCTTTATATACTTTTGCATCATAAGCCGGTATGTCACCTTCTTCACCGGGATCTTTATCATCCGGATCTAATCCCACTGTTTCATTAGTTTCACGGAGTTCAATTTCTTCACCGGCACCATTAGTAAATGTATATCTTTTAGGAGAATAGGATACTTCTTCTTCTTTCCCATCAAGCTTACCAAGTAATCTGAGTGCTTTAGCTCCGACCATGAACGGGCCGTCAGTAGGATTACCCGAGTCGTTTACAATACTTGTGCAAGCGGAAACAACCGCAAAATCATCAATCCATTGTCTTAAGTAACTGATTTTATATGTACCGATAGGACCGGAAGGGTCTACACCATCTTGAACTATCATTGCGGTAATTTGGTTTGTCAATGCTCCGTCTTCGAAAGTATATACTGTTTTAGTATAATCATCAACAGAAGGAGGAACCGGAACAGCCATACCTAACAAGTCGTTGTAATAATTCGCTGACTCGTTAGACAATGTTGTTCTCTGTTGGTTAATCTGTTGACCTTCGTATTCAACATTGTTCTTTCTTGCTGTTAGTCCTAAAAATCTGGCTTGTGACGCTGCCATTCCCATAGCTGTCGAATTTCCTTTCGTTTAGTTTGTACATTCATGTATACGGCACATGCATTTTAAAACTTTAAACATGTTAGTCGTTTTGTTAAGATTTTGTTACAAAAGAAAAGTGAATATGTTGAAAAGCTTTGCGCTGCAAGGATTTTTATATTATTAATTTATTTAAAAAACTCTCCCTTCTGTATTTACAAAAGGGAGAGTTTAAAATTTACGGTAATTTATTTTTTACCATCTTATCATTAATGCTCCGTCAGTACCGTCTGTAGCCCTTAGAGAATCATCATCAGTTACATAGTTGGTGTTGCAATTTTCAGGTAACTGATCAGCATGAACACTTCCTGACATTTCATGTTCTTCAAATTTTATTATATTTTCACCGGCCCAGCAGTTATGTTGAACACCGGCTCCGCGTCCGCCATGACCGAATGTATTAAATAATTCGGTGAATTTGTCTTGTACCATTGGCAATATGTAGCTCATTAAGTTTTGAGTTAATCCCTGTACCATTGGAATTCCTCCGGGAGTAGCCGGTAGTATAAATTGCTGAATTTCTGTTTCATCATAAGCCGGAAGTGTCATAACTCTGTCTATGATATTACCTCTGCCTCCGGTACCGCCTTTTGCCCGGATAATATCACCCATTGAAGTCGGAGAACCGTCAAGTCCCGAATCACCTGAGTTCAATACACCTGCAGAACCGCCTCTTCCGACATTGATTGTTAAATCTTTGCCGTCAAAAGAACGAATAACTACGGATTTTATTTCACCCGGCAGACCGGGTTCACCGTGCGACAGGTAGTTTTCGTTATATGTGTGTGTTAATTTATATTTGCCGTTCTTTTCGGGAACAGATCTATTATCAGGATAATTATGGATTAAACAATATCCTGTAACATCATCTCCAAAGTCACATAACTGACTTGAAGTGAGTTGATACGAAGGATAAGAATCTGAAATTTGATTAGCTACTACGCCTGCCCCCCACGAATTTTGACAATATCCGTCTATACCGTTCTTTCGTGATTTATCGTAATCATTAAATATATTGATATTGGATTGTGTACAAGCTTCGGTCGGTACTCCTTCTTTTAAGCAATCACCATCTTTAAGTCCGTAATCACCATTGTAACCGTGATTAAGGGTTTCATTGTTCCCTCTTATTCTTTGACCTCCCTGACCGCCCATAGGTGCGCTGTAAGCTCTTGCCATATAGGTCTGGCTACCGTTAAAATTCTTTATAACAAATTCAGAATATGCCGGTCCTCCATGCAGTTTTGTGTGACTGTCTACCGTTCCGTATGAAGTCCAGCAACCGTCATTATACCAACCGTCTTTACAGAGTGCCTGACCGTTCTGAGCAGCATCTTCTGATGATTTATAATAATAATTGGTGAATTTATTGAACGTATTTGTTGTTAATGCAAATAAATCTTTTCCTCTATTATAATGAACTAATTTATCCTTATCTATATTTACTTGTGAGTCTCTCCTTAAATTCTGTTGGCCTTTAAGAACATAAGAATAACAAGTTTTAGGATTACCTGCTTTTCCGTATGAATCATCATTGTTAACAGTTTTGTGGAGATAATAATCGTGCGGATTGCTGCAAGGTACCTCAGCATTTCCGTTACCTGTTCCGTTGCCGTTTCCGCTTCCGTTTGTTACTCCCGGAATTGGTGAAACGTAGCCTTTCGGAACTAAATATGTAATGCTGAATTCCTGATTATTCGGGAAGGTGTATGAAGAACACTCTGCAGCATTAACGGTTCTGGTGCCTGTTGTCCATACTCCGCCATTGTTTATCGGATAATCAAAAGTTAATTCTGTCTTTCCTTGTTTATTTAATTCATTACACATAAAGAACATAGCCGGAGTGCCAAACCAACCGGAGGCGGTTATACTATTAGGGTTGTTTCCTTCCCATGGGATACATGCTCTGCCGTGTATCGGATAATCAAAACCGAAACTATATTGATTAGAACCGTTATTATTATTTGGAATTTCACAATCCGTTGGTTCAGGAATTTTAGGACAGTCGTTAAGTACCTCTTGGTAATCACATAACTCATATTCAACGGTTCTTTCCCACTTTCCGGGAATATAGTTAGTATTGTTTGCTGTTTTGCATGCATCATTATCTGCAACCGAATCTAACCAAGTGATTTCGCCTGAGTTTGAATCCTTGCAGCCATATTGATAAAATGTTTTTGTTTCTTTGGTACAAGAATATTCCTTATGTGTTCCGCAATTAGGATCATCTATTAAATTACCGGTGTAACATGTTGCACTGGTAGCAGGACAACTATTTGTAATATTTATTTGGTAGGTCTTATGTGCCGTACCGTCAACTCTCGGATATTTAGTATTACAGTTTGTACCGTCTGAAGCTGTAGCAGATGCATCAAATACTCCGTTTGTTATACAGCTTGCATCTACTTTGCCTGCAAGCTGATCATCTTCATAACATACAACATCATACGGTACACTGCCATTATATAAATAATTACCTCCAAGAACTTGGGATAATGATGATACATCACCGGTACCGAAAATGTACTCTACTTTTGTACAACCGTTACAGTATATATTGCCACCGGGACAATCTGCCGTCCCTCCGGCTTCGTTTTGTGTAGCCAACATATAGAAATCTATCAAATCAGCCAAATTTCTGATTGTCCATTCTTCATAAAGCTGATCACTGCCGCTGCCGCCGTTTCCCCCTACTGCTTCACCTTCTTGACAACCCTGAAGATATTCCACATAGTCAGGTCTTCCGCCTTCACCCGAACCTGCGGCTCTGGCATAAGCATATAATTTTCCTGCCTTATGATCAGGACTATCCGGATTAAGAGCATCAGAATCAATTTTCTTACTAGTAAGCAGCGATTGGGTAATATTAAACGGGCTTATATATTCCGGTGCAGTTTCACCTCTTGTAAGGTTACCTCCTTTATAGCCGGCGTCACCGCCGCCGCCGCCACCACCTACAGCAAAGACCTGAAAGAAGTTTACTTTTTGAGGCGGAGTAAATACGCAATGGTCTACCTCTTCACCCGGAGCCACTGCCGGGTCTTCGGCAAATACACCGGTTGTGTTTGAAGTCGTTTTTTGATAAAGTTTTCCGTCTTTGTAATAGCAAAGATATGTACCGTGATTAACATTACCCGGCATCTTAAAATGTTTTTTGCTTATTATCGGGACTGATGCTGCAACAATTAATGTTGCGATTACAAAAACTATCATTAGTTCTGCCAAAGAAAATCCAAATCTTTTTTTCATATATAAATCCTCGCTTTTTTTCATTCCGTTATTACCATATAATTAAAATACCGCCGTTTTTGCCAATACCTCCGGGATCTGCTGCACCGATACCGTCATTTATTTCCATAGCTTCCATATAGTTTGACATCAATGGGGTTGTATCAGGTTTCCGGAGATACAAAGTTAATTTATATAGTGATGGTGTCGTTACGGCCGGATCATTACTGGCTGCATTAATTTTATCAGGATCCCAGTCTGACGGAGGCTCTGGTCCATAATCTGAGAATAATTCTGTACCAAAATAATACATTTCACTGTAATCACTATTTCTTTTAGTGTAACTTGATGTTGCGATAAATTTACTTGGTACAAGTGTCTTATAAGTAGTATGCTCTTTATTATAATTCCATGGTAAATATTCTTCTTCATATACTTCCATAGTACGACAAAAACTTACTTTTACCCTGTCATCTAATACTTCACAAACAACACCATTTGCGCAAAGGTAATTATTGGCAAAAACATTGTCCTCAGTGATATATTGTCCTTTTTTAATTAAACAGCGTTGAACATCACTTATATTTGTGTTCCCTGCATCAGATAAGTCCTTTCCGTTTTCAACCCTCAAAATTTCTATATCTGAAGTATTATCGGTTATAACGGTATCACTTCCGCCTATTTTACCGGGAGCTAATTTATATGTGGTATCGGAAGATGTATAGAAAGTACTGACAAATCTGCCGGGTGATTTCGATTCTGCTGATGAAGATGTACCGGCTCCGACTGCGTTAATTATAATATATTTTACTCCTTTGGGCGGAGTGAAAAGACAATAGTCCGAATCGTCCGCTTCTTCAGCATCTTGCTTGATGTTCATCACTACCGTTCGTTTCATTAATTTGTCATTATCATAGTAACATTCAAAACGTCCGTGTAAATTGTCCTCTTTTTTTGGTTTCGGTTTGCGGGCAATAACATTTCCGATGATTGCTATAAATATGCTAACTACCAGCATAACAACCAAAGCTTCCATTAATGAAAAACCGTATTTTGTCTTTACCATATTATCGACACCGCCCCATTTCCGCCGGATTTGGCATTACATTTACCTGAATTACCCGTTGTCGTAACATCTTCTCCCGAAGCACATGTATAAGTATAACTTGAAGCTGTGTCAACTCCGGTGCATTCATGCATACTGTTTTCTACTGCAGAACTTGTTTCGCATTCAACCCTGCCAAGAGTCGTATTGAACGTACAGTCATTAAATTTTGCTACATCAGGATTTGTATTTACAGTTTTGATACAATGATTATTATACGAACTCTCATAACACGTCAAACCGCCACTATATTGAGAGATATACGTTGGGTGTTTAAGTGTACATTTTCCATCAATGATATTTGTACAAGGATTTTGATTTACGAGGTCATCAAATTTTATACTGCACACAAATGTATTATCTAACTTTGATTTCTTTACACAATTGGCAGATTTTTTTATTTTTGCATTAAGAGATTGACAATCATTACTCCTGCCGTTTTGTTTGTAATATCCTAAATCTATATCATTAGTAACCGTATCCCAAATGCTCTCTTTTACATTAACATATTCATTCTCAAGACCTAATTCCGAACCTTCTACAATTGCGGGTATTTCTTTGTACTGTGCAATCTGATATGTAAACTGTCCTTTTAAACCCTGACCTCTGAGAAAATAGTGTGCACCGTTTCCGCCCCAGCCTGCTTTCATTTCGCCAAAACACAGATTTTTACTGCCAACATTACAATTTGTTGTTTTATTTAGGTATGTATCTATAATACTGTTTGCTTCTTCTAAAGTTTTTTCATAATCCGAAGATTTCATTTTAACGGATTGAAATTTTCCGACTCCAAAATCGGTAGCTTCACCTCCCGATAATTCCGAAGAATATAAACCGGTGCTATTAAAACTTTTTCCGCCTGCAGCTTTTATTATCTCAATCTGACTGCCGGGCATTCCGAATTTAACAACGGTATCATCACCGTTTCCGCTGTTTTCTGTGGCGGAAATCGCAGCACCTAAGCCCGGAGTCATATAAACCCGCTTTGATATGCTTGGAAATACCATAGAAACCACTTCACCCGGTTCGCCGCCTAATCCGTACGGCAATTCCTGTTCCCAATACGTTTTTTTGGTTTCAAATGATTCATACCCGTCCTTACTCCAATTATTAGACTTTCTTTCCATAAAATATTTAAACCAATCCGGCCAAATTCCCGTATTGTTATATGCAAGAAAACTTACAGCCGTTTTTTGGGTCGAATTACTAAGATTATCTATATTGTTATTGCCGGCACCGCCGCCGCCTACGGCATGAATTGATATAAATGAAACATTTGTCGGAGGATTAAACCAACAACTTTTTCCGTCAGAAGTAATGTGTTCTCCACTGCCGACT
>JAGBOW010000030.1 GCA_017633675.1 bacterium
CTGAAGTATTAATCACTTTAGGGGTAATCGGAGTTGTTGCAGCCATGACTTTGCCGACATTAATTCACAATTACCAAAAAACTGTTTATGTTAATCAGTTAAAAAAGAGTTATTCTATCTTAGAACAAGCTTTTCAAAAAATGCTGGCAGATGATGGTGTTCAAAAACTATCCGACACATCAGTATGGGCAAGCAAAAACAATGCTGAGTGTAATTATAGTACTACATCCTATACAACAGATAATTGTAAAGCTTTTGTAAACAGCCTTAACAAATACATAAAAATTATTGGTGTAGAAAAATATGGTAACAAAGTTGCATATTTAAAAGGAACCGGCACAAATAATTATACAAATTATTATTCTTTAGTCCTTTCAGATGGTACCATTGTGATGTTGTATGTATTTTCCAGTGCTCCAACTTCATCAGCTTGTAATCAAATAAAATCTCAAGGTGGAAATATGTGTTCCTCTTCAGGTCTTATGTCAATTGATATCAATGGAAGAAAAGGTCCGAATACTGATGGCAGAGATGTATTTTGGTTTTACTTATCTGATGAAGGAAAATTGAATCCTCATTTTGGTAAAGATTATGCGATATGGTATTCTCCTTCTTTAACTCTTAATAATAAAAATAACACGTCTTATTGGCGAAATGAT
The DNA here is from genome assembly GCA_017633675.1 of bacterium. GTDB lineage: Bacteria > Cyanobacteriota > Vampirovibrionia > Gastranaerophilales > Gastranaerophilaceae > Stercorousia. Next base: position 660 of record JAGBOW010000030.1, read on the forward strand.
AACAAGCGTTGTGGCAATGCTGATGGAACTATGCCTAATACTGTTTATGGTTCTGGTTGTGCAGCCCGTATAATGGAAGAAGGGTGGAAGATGAATTATTAATCATATTAAAAAATACAACAAAAAACCGGCCACAAGGTCGGTTTTTTGTTAACAAATTGCCAAAATTTAAAAACTGTATTATAATCATTCAATAAAGGAGAGGGTATGGAAACATTATCTAAAAAAGAAGGATTAATCACCAAAATCATCGGGCCTGTAGTTGACGTGGAATTTCAAAGCGGAGAATTACCTCAAATCTACACGGCTTTACATATATACAAAGATGACGGCAGTTATGTTGTAGCGGAAGTTGAACAAATGCTCGGTTCAAACAAAGTCAGAACCGTTGCAATGTCGTCTACTGACGGTTTACAGAGAGGAATGAAAGTCGTTAACACAAATGAACCGATTAAAATTCCTGTAGGAAAACCCATTTTGGGCAGAATTTTGAATGTAACCGGCAATCCTGTTGACGAACTCGGTGATATCCAAACCGATACATACCTTCCTATTCACAGAGAATCTCCAAAACTTGTTGACCAAAATACTAATGTTGAGATCTTGGAAACCGGTATCAAGGCTATTGACCTTTTACAGCCTTATCAAAAGGGCGGAAAAATCGGTCTTTTCGGTGGTGCAGGTGTCGGAAAAACAGTTTTGATTATGGAACTTATCCATAATATTGCACAAGAACATTCGGGTGTTTCCGTTTTCGGCGGTGTAGGAGAAAGAACACGTGAGGGTAACGACCTTTGGAACGAAATGAAAGAATCGGGGGTTATTGATAAAGTTGCGCTTATTTACGGTCAGATGAACGAACCGCCGGGAGCAAGAATGAGAGTCGGACTTTCAGCTCTTACTGCTGCGGAATATTTCAGAGATTTTTCTAAACAGGACGTTTTGTTGTTTATTGATAATATATTCAGGTTTACTCAGGCAGGTTCGGAAGTATCTGCACTTTTGGGACGTATGCCCTCAGCCGTAGGTTATCAACCGACTTTGGCAACGGAAATGGGTGAATTGCAGGAAAGAATTACGTCTACAAAAGACGGGTCAATTACATCAGTTCAGGCAATTTACGTTCCTGCGGACGACCTGACGGACCCTGCGCCCGCAACAACGTTCTCTCACCTTGATGCATCAACCGTACTTTCACGTGATATTGCCTCTCTTGGTATTTATCCTGCGGTTGATCCGTTGGAATCAACTTCACGTGCGCTTGATCCGAATGTAATCGGTGAAGAACATTATAACGTTACTAAAAAAGTTCTTGAAATTCTTCAAAAATATAAAGATTTACAGGATACAATCGCAATTTTGGGTATGGACGAATTGTCCGAAGAAGATAAAGGCACCGTAAACAGAGCAAGAAAAATTCAGAAGTTCTTATCTCAGCCGTTCTGTGTTGCGGAACAGTTCTCAGGAACAAAAGGTGTATATGTAAAATTGGAAGATACCATAAGAGGTTTCAGGGAAATCATTGAGGGTAAACATGATGATTTGCCCGAACAGGCCTTCTATATGGTGGGAACAATTGAAGAAGCGGTAGAAAAAGCGAAAGGGTTATAAAGTGAGTGGTGAATGGTGAGTGGTGAATAGTTCTTTAAGCTCACTTCGCTCGAAAAATATAAATATTTTTTTGCAAAGCTGATAAGAACCTTTCACTACTCACAATTCACTACTCACCAAAAAATTATGCATTTAAAAATAATTACACACGAAAAAGTTGTATTTGATGAAGAAGTTGATGAAATTTATACCGTAACCGTTGACGGCGAAATAGGTATTTTAACTAAACACGTCCCCATAATGTCCGCTCTTGATGTCGGGGTTACAAAAGCCGTAAAAGACGGGGAAGCAAAATATTTTACGACTATGGGCGGAGTTTTGCAGTTTAAAGATGAAGAAGCTTTAATCTTGACTCCTACTGCCGAATCAGGAAATGAAATTGATACCGCAAGAGCAAACGAAGCCTTGAAAAGGGCAAAAGTAAGACTGGCGGAAAACAATGCGGAAATTGATGTGAAACGTGCCGAATTAGCACTTGCAAGAGCATTAGCAAGATTAAAAGCATCAATGAATAATTAATTCTTGTATAAAACTTCAACTTTGCTTGTATAAAATTTTTAATATATAATTTCCTTGTGGAAAAGACTCTTTATCGGATATTTAAAACATTTTTTAAAGTCGGAACTCTCTTGTTAGGAGGCGGATATGTTATTTTGCCGTTGTTACAAGCAGAATTGGTTGACAAAAAAATGTGGTTGAAAGATGATGAGTTGTGCGAATATTTTGCTCTCAGTCAAAGTGTTCCGGGA
>JAGBOW010000031.1 GCA_017633675.1 bacterium
ATATTCAGGAATTGATGAAGTTTTTCCAATTGATATAAAAAACGGGAATAAATATAAAAACTTTCTTTCTCTTTTGAAGTTTATTCGGAGCGGGAAGTTTGATGCGGTAATTTCTTCAGGCACAAATAAATTTATACCGGTTTTGTTATTTTTGTCGGGAGCAAAAATTCGTATTGGTTATGACTCCGGCGGGTTGAGTAAATTGCTTCTGACACAGGCGGTAAAACTGAATAAAAATCAATATGCAGCGGATATGTACCATGATTTGGTCAAAACCATTACTGGGTTTGAGGCGCAGCTGCCAAAAATCGAATTAAAATCTTCCGCAGACTGGATTGGGGTTGAAAGATTTAAAGAGGAAAATTCTGTTCTTATACACCCGGGTGTAAGTAAAATGAGTGTTCAAAAGGGTATGGTTAAAATTTTTGGCGCATCAAAGTGGACAGAAATTATAGAGGGGCTTATTCAACAGGGAAAAAGAGTTTTTCTGGCAGGCGGGCCTGATGATGACATCATAATAAATCAGATTTTAGATGGAATTTCTCCGAATTTAAAATCAAGGATTATAAACTATTACGGCAAAACAAAAAATCTTTATGAATTAGCACAATTAATTTCCAAAATGGAAGTTATGATATGTTCAGATTCTGCTCCAATGCATATGGGTGTGGCTTTGAACACCAAAACAGTTGCGATATTCGGCCCAACTGATGAGAAAAAACTTCTTCCCAAGAATCAAAATTTCATACCTGTTACGGTAAATTGTGACTGTCGCCCCTGCCTGTGGGAAAAAAGACAAACGACTTGCGAACACTTATATTGTTTGAAATTTGATGCAAAAAATATTATCAGTTATTGCATATAAGAATGTAAAAAAATAAAAAATACATGCGTTGCGGGTATTTGCTCAATAATTATAACTGAATTTTTCAAAAGTAAATTGTCCCCCTAGGGAATTTCAAAATTTTATAATAAGTTTTATCATAATACAAAACAAGAAAGGAACTTATTATGAAAATTGAAATGGCACCATCAGTAATGTTGGAAAATCTTGAGGACTTGTATTTTGAACTTGTACCGAAACATATTGATTTGAGAAAAAAACGTCCGACATATTTGAGTAAAGAGAAAAAAAGAAATTCTCAGCTATTGGGAATAGATGCTATAAAAGAGGCTTTCTGTGATATTGATATAAGCAAATTGAAAAACATCTATCTTATTGGTTCTGAGCCTATTTTTAATCCTGATTTCAATAAAATATTGAGATTTTGCCTGAAAATTGCCCCCACAACCGTTGTTACGGGCGCACAAAATATTAACGAAAAAAAAGCAAGATTTTTGGATAAAGTCCAAAATGAAAGCGAAAAAAATTACCCCCTTATTTTTAATATCATTCTTTATCACTTTGATGAAAGAGTTAATGATACATACTGCACCCGTGGGGATTTCAGAAAAGTTATGCATGCAATAGCTTCTCTTCAGAAATATAATTTTTACCCGAAAATTGTGATAAAAAACATCACTAATGCTCCGGAAGATGAACTTTTGAAAGGGTTTGAAAATATCTTCAGACATTATGGAGTAATTCTCCCTCAAATGACTGTCGATACCAAAAAAGAAAGAGACTTGGATATGTCTAAATTAAATTTTATGTCGCTTTCAAAAAATTTACACTGTGCAAAATCCAGAGTATTTTCTTCAAACGGAGTATTTTCCTGTCCTTCGTTGGTAGGTGATAACAGAGCAAGAGTCGGCGCAAATTTAAAAGCCTATTCAAAAACAAATTATTTGGAAACAGAAATCTGCAAAAATTGTATTTGTAAAGAAATGGATAAATAATTATTTTTTATTGCCAATCACTTTTTTTGCGTGTTTTCTTATTTTGACCAGCTTTCTTTTGTAATTTGTCTGGGTTAAATAAATGCCTAAAAATATTACAAGGCAGGCAATAATTTGTTCTTATGTCAAAATTTCATCTAAGAAAAACCAACCGAAAAACATTGCAAATACCGGCATTAAATATAAAAACGGCGATGCCTTGCTTGCGGATAGTGAGCACATTGAGTAATTATAAAGTGCATATGTAACAACTGTGAGTAAGGCAAGATATACCAGTATAAAAAATGATAAACCGAAATTCAGACTGATATTCCCGTACATTATATAACTTAAAATTGAGAAGAAAAATGCCCCGCCGACAATTTGGCATCCCGCAAGATAAAACGGCGGATATTTGTCCATAAGGTACTTTGTGGCAATAATGCTCAATGCCGCAAGTATAATAGCAAGGCATTCCAGCATATTTCCAAGTAAAGGATTTGGGGCGGATTCCGTTGCTTTGGCCGAAATGCTCAAAAATACCGAACCTAAAATTGCTATAACAAAACCTAAGTATGCAACTTTGGGCATTTTTTCCTTAAGAATAAATGCCGCACCGATTGTAATAAAAACAGGTTCAAGCGCATTAACAATACCGGCTTGAGAAGATGTTGTATTTTGAAGAGCGTAACCCTCAAAAATAAAATATAAACACGGTTCCGCCAAAATCATCAATGCCAAAATTCCCCAATCGGATTTTTGAATTTTTATATCTTTGTATGTTGTAAATAAAAAAGGAAGAAAAAACA
>JAGBOW010000032.1 GCA_017633675.1 bacterium
AAGAGAAAAAGAACGTACAACCGATGATAATCTTCCGTTTGTAGACATAACAACGGTTGGATATATTTCAGAAATTGGCAGACTTTGCCATACAAAGGGCAAAATCGGAGTTTGTGTCGGCAGAGCAGGATTAGGTAAAACCGTTGCCGTAAAAGAATATGTAAAAAATTATATGGATTCAATCCTGATAGAAAGCGATTCGGGATATACAGCAAAATCTTTGCTTTTAGAAATTCACAGACGTGTCGGATTATCCGGCAAAGGTACGGTCTACGATCTAATGAACGAGGCGGTTCATAAACTTCAGAATTCGGGCAGATTATTGATTATTGACGAAGCTGAAAATTTGCCATACAGAGCATTAGAAACTGCTCGAAGAATACACGACAAAACAGGAATCGGTTTATTATTAGTCGGAAAAGATGTTTTATTTGAAAATCTTTGCGGCAGAAATAATGAATACGACCAACTATATTCTCGTGTTAAATATCATAAAAAATTAAATGACAGAATTTTAATCTCGGATGTAAGGATGATTTTGGAAGCAGTCGGACAAGATCCCGAACTTGCAAGCACCTACTACACCTATTCTGACGGAATTACAAGAAAATTAGAACATTTAATCACTCACAGTTCATACATTGCCAAAACAAACGGCAAAGTAGCGGTCGATAGTTCTGTGATAAAAAAGACCTCTGAATTATTGATGGGAAAGGGTGATTGGAAATGAGACAGTACAAACTGACCGGTAATCTTTTTAAATTCCGACCCGAAGAGAAACACCTACATATATTTTTAATTGCTCTTCTCATCTTTATTTTAGGGGTTCAGTTAGGCATAAAACAAGGTCGAGCATTAGAGCTTGATGATTTGAGGATAAAATATGGCTACGAATTCACAGATTAAAAAAATACATACACTTAAAAATGTGCTTGGTATAGATGACGATTTATATCGTGAATTACTCTGTGAATACGGAGTATCGTCATCAAAAGATTTGGCTTATAAAGATGCAATTACCTTTACGGAAAGCCTTGAAAATAATGCTGTTGCAAAAGGGTTATGGGTAAAGAAACCGAAAAAATATGCCGGATTAAATCGGGATAAGGAAATGGCAACGGACTCTCAAATCCGTATGATTGAAGGTTTATGGCGAGAACTTTCCTATTTCGATGATGATAAATTCGCCAAAAAGTCATTGCGTAAATTTTTGAGCAGAACGCATAAGATTGATGACGTTATGTTCATAACAAAGGATAAAGCCTCAAAGGTTATCAATTCAATTATTGCAATGAAAAACAATTATGTAAAAAAGAGTGCAAGTGCACTTTAGTAGTAGAAGAAAAATAAGGAGTAAAAACTATGTTAGAAAATCAAGAAAAAACAATGGAAACAGCTATGTGCGACTCAATGGATGAAATGGATGCAACAATGAAAAATGTCGGAATCACACCCGAAAAGATATCCGAAATGATAGTTGAGGAAGAACAAAACTCATCTGATGAACCAAAAACTAAAGAACAGATGTTTATGGATTATTTATCCGATGAAATAAATCATTTGGAAGATAATTATGCGGCGAACGTATATAAACTTGGTCAGGCAGATTTGAAGGATGATGAAATATCCGAACAATTAAGCATTAAGAGAGAGTGTAAAATGCTAAAAATGAAAATGGATTTAATGACGGACATTATGACAGAATTTGAATCCCTTTTTATGGCGGCATAAGGTCGAAACGGTCGGCTAACGTTGCAAGCTGACCGTTTCTGTGTATGGCACAGACTGATGATGACTCTGCAAAAAGGAAAGGAGAGAATGATGAGTGATACAGCATTAGATGTCTTAAACAGGCAAATTACTGAATATCAGGTAGATATTGAGAACCTAAAAATCAAAGTGGCAGACTGTGCAATAAAAGCACATAGCACAGAACCAACAGAGGTTAGTTTGATTTTTGATAATTTGCACAAAATGGCAAAATTAATTTCACAAGTAAAATCAAAGGAAGTTCTTCTTGATGAACTACTCAAAACAAAAACCAAAATTGAGGACGAACTTGAAAAACGAGTTGCAAATGATTAAAAGGTCGAAACGGTCGGATTACATCTGCAATCTGACCGTCTTAACGTGATGCGTTAACTGATGAGACCAAGAATATTAGAGAGCTTTATATGACAAAAGAACGCCCTTGGATGAAATACATAACAAAGGATGATATGCCAAATGATGATCTATTAACCTTTTCAGATTATGTTGGCATAGAAAAAACTGTTGATATTGTTCTTGCTCTTCCCGGATTAACAATTCCAATTCCTCGCAAACCTTTTAGGATAGCGAAAGAAAAATACATTATTGATAATTTTGATGGGACAAAATATTCAATAAATCGATTGGCATTAGCATGTGATTTGTCCACTAAACAAGTTTATAAAATTTTAAGAAGGCATTTTGATAAACAAAAGAAAAAGAATTCTTAATTACAGAAATCCGAATCTTTGTTCATAACCGATGTCCACCTCCGGCATCGGATTTTTTTATGCTAAAATTAATATTATGAAAAATTTATTAGCTGATAAACCCCTATATAAACATGACTGTGAAAAATGTGTATTTCTTGGAACAGCACAGGAAAAAGATTTTTATTATTGCAATAAATCATTAACCGGTAGAGATTCTTTAGTTATAAGATTAAGTGATAAACCAAGCGATTATTTAAGTATGCCTGTTGAGGTGGCAAAAGGCGGCATTATATCGGGTGAAATAAATGACAGTACCTTTGAACTCGCTTATCATTTGTATAGGGTAAATAAATTATTAAAAATTTAGGGAAAAGCAAAACGCTATATTATAGCGTTGCTTGATATTAATTAATCATTCGGGGTTAAAAAGTCCATTCTTGTAATATATATGTTTTCGTTTTTATCAATAACTTTGAAATATTTGTCTTTGCGGTACTTTTTAGTTCCCTCACATAATATTACTACATCTTGATTTGTAATTTCATCGTGCATTACAGTTCCAAATAATAATCTGCTTATATCTTGAAGGTCTTTAACTCTGCATTCAAATAAATCATCATCAATCCATTTAAAATATTCTCTTATTATTACGGCTTTGACATCATCATTTGAATCGTTGCAACAATCTGCCAATTTACGACCACTTCTGCTATCAAGATAAGTTCTGATTTCATAAGGGGATAGACCTGATAAATCAAGTAGTAATTCAAATGCTTCTGCCCATTTGCATTCTGTTTCTTTTTCGGAATTGTAACTATAAATAGTTCCATAAAATCCGTACTGTGTGTTTTCGCTTCCTAAAACTGTTTTTGTCATTGCTTTGTCCTTTCTTTTTTAATGTGCATTAACATTAATCGCTCTGAATGTACTTTAATTAAAGTCATTGGGAGCGATTTTGTATCAATTCAACACAATTATTTTTGTTTTATTCTTCATCGTCATTTGTGATTTCATCAATTAATTCAGGTTCATAATTTTCTGCAATTTCTTTGCATAATTCAATTAATTTTTTTGCGTATCTTTTTTCTTCATCAGAGGATATATCCTCGTTGTAAAGTGCATTTTTACAATCTACTAAATCGTGGTAGGTGTTGTGAAATCTGCAATAACTCATGTTTGACACTTAAAACCGCCTTTCTATTTTTC
>JAGBOW010000004.1 GCA_017633675.1 bacterium
CTTATATCTCTGTTGCTTGTTGCTGCTTCACTATTAGGCTTTTTTGAACCGTTTACGTCCATGACAAAATCAATTGCTTTTGTTACAGATGTGGTATACACAAAATCTTTACTCTTTCCTCCCCCTACAGGTAAAGATTTTATACCGACTCCTTCTTTAGCTTCAACTTTGTCACCAACATCAATAGTTTCTGATGCAGGATTGTAATTTAAAATTATTGATGCACCGTCAGATAATATCAAACCTACATTATTAGTTTCAGTCGATAATGATAAATTTGCACCTGTTTTAGCTTTTGAAACTTCCAGTTCTTCACCATCTGACATGGTTACTTTTTCAGTCGGCCAACAATCTGCTATATGTTCACTGTCACATCTTTTTGCAATTTTCAGATATTTTTGTAATTCATCTACAAACGCATCTGTTGATTGATATTGAGTGTTTAATAATCCATGTGCTCTCATATGCTCCATAGCTTGTGTAATTTTTTGAGCAATATTTGCCTGTCGTTCAGAGTTAACTCTCTCCGTCACATTCTCCATAAATGAAGGTAAAGTAATTGCCGCAACAACTCCGATTACCCCCAATGTAATCAAAACCTCCGCTAAAGTAAACGCAAGTTTACGATTATCTTTTAAAGTTTCTACGTGCGTAGCACCCTCCGCCAAAGTAAATCCGATTAATTTTTTATTCATTATACCCTCCATAATTCCTAATATATACATTATTACTCTTTATAAGCGTATTGTCAACCCCTTAATTACATTTAAATTACTTTTAAACGCAGGGAATTAATATAAAATTAGTAAGGGTGTTGTATGTTAAAAGAAAAACTTGGAAAAAGAATAAGCGAATTAAGAAAAATATATAATATTTCTCAAGAAACTTTGGCTGAAAAATTAGATATTTCTCAAAAATCATTAAGTAAAATCGAAACAGGGCATAATTTTATGACTTCTGACACCTTAGAAAAATTACTTTTGGCTTTCAATATAAAAAGCTACGAATTATTTGATTTTGATTATCATGATACCCCCGAAAATCTTGTAAAAGAAATTTACAATCATATTGAAATTATTAAGAAAAATCCCGAACTTTTAGTTACACTTTTCAAGATTACGCAGGCACTTGCAAAAAGATAATTGTTGAATTTAACTTACGGTCTGTCATAGGGTAAATTTATAATAAATACCATTTGCAAGATTTATTTAAAATTGACTAAATCAGAGCAATTAACTTCAAGCGTGTCTGCAATTTCAAATAATTTTTTAAGGCTTATTCGTTTTACTCCTGTTTCAACTCTTGCTATATATTCTCTTGATAAGCCGACAATTTCAGCTAATGTTTCTTGTGATATATTCTTTAAATTCCTGTATTTTTTAATATTTTGACCCAGTAATTTTAATCTTGACATGTGAACTATTTTGAACTAAATTAAATTTCGTGTCAGTGAACTATAGGGTACGAAATAAGAGATTTATTATTTAAGCAAATATCTGAAAAACAAGAGAAAAGACTTGATGTATTAGAAGAGTTAGTTGAAAATATGCATAATAACATGGGTGAAATGCTTGGAATTATTGAAGAAATAAAATATTTAGAGTATATAAAAAATGATTTTAATAACTATAAAGATTTTACTAATTCGATTACTTCCCGCATTGAGTAAATATCTTTTACAACAAAAAATTCTTTTCCTGATTTTTCCTTTACATAATTCAAATTCTTTCCGTCTAAAAAATCCTCAGAATATGGTTTTAACATAACTGACGGGATTACAACCAAATCGGTATCAAGGTCTTTCACGGTATCAACCAAATCATCAGAGGTAATTAATCCCGCAACGGTAATATTTTGCCCCCAATAGTTTGATTTTACCGGGTTTACCGTAACAGCCAAATTCTTTATTCTGTTCAACTTATCCGCAATTTTTTCTAAGGCATATTTAGCGGAATAGCTTGTTGCAAAAGAAATTTTAAACGGCTTTGATATTTGTTTCGGTAATTCAAACTTTTTAAAATCCTCCAATAACCTTCTTATTGAACCGACTCCGTCACTCAATTGACAAAAATTACCGTAGTATTTTGCGGGCGGAATATCTTTTTCCGCCAAAAGGAAAAATTCGTCAGAACAGCAAACCCGTTTAAATTTTGATGCAATTTTGACAGTTTCTGACGCGCATTTTTTATCAACCCGTTTCAAAAAATTTTTTCTGAATTGTGTAATTCCGACAGGTACAATCGCAACGGAAAGAACGGTATTTTTCAACTCAGACAAATCTTTTAAAGTTCTCTCCAATTCTTCACCGTCATTATATCCGGGGCAGAGTACGATTTGCGCATGAAACGGAATTTTATTCTTTCTGAACCATTTTAAATTGTCAAGAACCTTGCCTGCGTTCGGGTTTCGGAGCATTTTGTTTCGTAATTCGGGGTTAGTCGTATGAACAGATATATAAAAAGGCCCTAAACGCATTCTTTTTATACGCATCTTATCTTCTTCGGTAAGATTTGTTAATGTAATATAAGTTCCTTGAAGGTATGAAAGTCTGTAGTCATCATCTTTTACATACAAAGTATCCCTCAAACCCTTTGGCTGCTGGTCGACAAAACAGAATATACAATGGTTTAAACAAGGTTTTATTTTGTCAAAAACAGCACTCTCAAAGACTATTCCCAAATCTTCGTCATAATCCTTTTCTATCTCAATAACTTCAATTTCGCCGTTTAATTTTTTTACTTCAAGCGTAATAAAATCCGATTTGCAGAGGAAATTGTAATCAATCATATCCTGCATTTTGGTATCGTCAATTGAGAGAATTTCATCACCCGATTGAATTTCAAGTTCTTCCGCAATAGAATTTTCCAAAACTTCACTGACTATTGCGGACATTATCTTTCTCCAAGCCTTCGATTACTGAGATAAAGTTCGTATATTCGCAAACGGTGTTATCTAAAATAATTTTTTGATAGAAACCAACCTGTTTATATTCGTCATTCATTATGTTTTGCGCATAATTTTTGAATTGCAGAGCTTTAGATTTTATTGAGAAAAACAATCTTTCTCTTTCATCTTTGTCAAGGCAGTCCGCACAAGATAATTTTACTCTTGCATCAGCCAAAAATTGGTGCGGATTTTCGCTCAATTCTTCCAAAATCAGTCGTTTTAACTCATTTACACCTGTTTTTGTAATTTCGTAGTAAACAGATAATTTTCCGCCATCAGACATAATTTTTCTTGATGTAAGACATTCTTTTCCCCCAAGACGTTTAAGCGCAGGTTTTATTGCTCCGAAACTGGGATTTGTAAACGGTGCAAAAATATCCGTAATTCTTTTTTGAATTGAATACATTGTATAATCACGTTTTAAAATGATATATAAAATCAGGAGTTCAATCATAAAATTATATTAGCATATAAAGTGAGAAGTGAAAAGTGAAATGTGAAAAGAAAGGTTGGACATGGAAATGTAGGGTAGAGTTTGGGCTGACGGTTTGAAATGGCGATAGGGCGATAGGGCGATAAGGCCGTATCGGGGAAGAAAAATGTAAGTCGATATTCTTGAAGTGTACCCATGAAAAAGGTGGGCACGGCTAATGCCTTTGCCCACACTACAATCTATTCATCTAATTAATAATCCATTTTCCAGTTTAATTGGTCGATAAGTAAGCCGGTATAGGCTTTACCACACGACGAGTTAGAACCAAAAAGACACTCTCCATTCGAACCTTTTATTGCCTTATATTTATATATATTTTCTTGAGTTAAATTTGGAGATGCATTATATATAGCATAATCATTACCGCCTTCAGGTACAAGTTGTCCTCTTTCTGTTATATAAAAATAAAATATATCTTTTCCTAATTCATTAGGACCTCTGTTACCATTGACATCTATATAAAAATCGCCTGCCAGCCCACACATATGTCCTCCGGCATTATGAATCGCATCACAATTTGAGCTAATGTTTGGATTCTTATAAAAATAATACCTCCATATCATAGCACCGTTTGACAGATACATTGCATGATTTTTCGGTTGTCCTGTTGCACTAGGACCAGCTGTATATTCCGTTGTATTTACTTTGAATTTATACTTGCCTGAAATATCTTCAATTGAAACTATTTTGAAATATTTTCCCAATTGTGGATAAAAATTTTTACATTGATCTAATGAAACAATATAACCATGATAACAATCATAAGTCATTGCTCTCCAGACTTCCGTATCCGCAATAAATTCTACTCCGTCATCTGCCATCATCTTTTTAAAACCCTGATTTAGAAGTGAATAGTTTTGTTTTAAAGCATTCACCCAAGCATGCTTGTTGTATTCCTTTATCAGTGTAGGAAGAGTAATTGATGCAACTACTCCGATTACCCCTAAAGTGATTAATACTTCCGCAAGAGTGAAGGCGGATTTCTTATCTCCCCCTCTCCCTAACCCTCTACTAATATGAGGGAACTGTGATTCTACAA
>JAGBOW010000033.1 GCA_017633675.1 bacterium
GAATACAACAAGCATGCTTGGGTGAATGCATTGAAACAAAATTATTCACTTCTAAATCAGGGTTTTAGAAAGATGATGGCAGATGATGGGGTGGAATTTATTGCAGATACGGAAGTCTGGAGAGCAATAGGTAGTCATTGCTTTTCATCTGATGATATTTCATCAGTCAATTGTAAAGATTTTTATCCGCAATTACAAAGATATTTTAAAATAATACGCATTGGTAAAGGAATTGATACTGGTATTGTTTATAATTACAAATACAGAAATTCTTCTGAAAAAAATGCTTATAATCAAAACATAATATATCTATCAAACGGTGCTATGATATGGACCTATGAGTTTTATAAAAACCCGTCAATTAGCCCAAATTGTGATACAATCCATGCAGCCGGAGGACATATGTGTGGTTGGGCGGGTTGGTTTAATATAGATATCAACGGTAACAGAGGACCTAATGAATTTGGAAAAGATATATTTAGGTTTTATATATCAGAAAGAGGACAACTTGCACCTGTTGGTGGTAATGATCATGCTGTACATTCCGCAATTTCAATTTCAACTCAAGAAAATATAGATAAACATAGGGCAAATATAGGCTTGAATGGGGAGTGTCTTTTCGGATCTGCTCCATACGATAACTCTGGTATGGGTTGTTCCGGCTTGCTTATCGACCAGTTAAACTGGAAAATGGATTACTAATTAGATGAATAGAGGATTAGCTGTTTACGTTAAAAGACTAATCCTCTGTTCATCTAAACATCTCTTATTTTTTAATCGCCAATCTAAATTTTACCCTACATTTCTTAAACTGCAAAATTATATTTATAAAAAACCAAATTAAAAAGCCCGCTAAACTATTGATTTACGGGCTTTTGTAAAAAGGTCAAATTTCTGAAAAAATTTGGAGGATGAGAGACTCGAACTCTTAACCCCCTGCGTGCAAAGCAGGTGCTCTACCAATTGAGCTAATCCCCCATTTCTGAGTTCGCTTCACGAATAAATTCGCTCCGCATTATTTATATTACATGCTGATTTTTTTTTGTAAAGTACTTTTTTAAATTTTCTCTATTTTGCTTAAATAATTATATAATCTCTCTTTATCATAATAATACCACCAGCCGATCAGGGTTTCGAATGCGGTTGCCTGACGGTATTCTGTTTGATTTGAGCGTCTTGCAACAGGTATAGGTAAATTTCTTGCTCTGCGCGCAATCTCTTTTTCCTCATCAGTTAATTCATTTTCAAAATTGCGAAACAATTCCGCCTGATAAGATGCTTTTACTCTTTCTGTCGTGATTTTGTGGAGATTTTTTGCGTTATCGGTCATTTTTACTGTCTTTTCCCGAACAAACAATTCCCACACAGCATCTCCGATATATGCATAATTTCTTAAACTCATATCTTCCATATAATTATTATAACATATAACTGATTAAAAAGCAGAAATAACAGATATTTACAGAAAATACTCAGATTTTTTCGGAGTATTTGTAAATATTTTTTTACAAACTAGCAAAATAATGTATTCAGATGAGTTAATAAAATATTCAATTTGATATTATGTATCAAAACGAGGGTTAGTATATGGTCGATAACAGATCGGCAGGATTCTTCGGAATCGGCGGTTCATTTAATTTCAAAAGCGGAGATATTTCAGGAACAGCAGCCAAAACCCAAGACGACAAAATGGGACAGGGCGGTGAATATTTTGCGCAGCAAAAAAAAGATGATGAAAATAATAACCCCGAAAGTGAAAAATACACTGACAGAAGTGCCGTTCTGCGCGCAACTTTAAATTCGCTTGCCATGATGAATGTCGCAAATGTAATAAATGCCCGCAAAAAAGCTTTTGAAGAAGAACAACAAAGAAAACGTCAGGCATTAGAAAAAGACGAAACCCAAGAAGAGCTGGAAAAAGAATTTTATAATTTAGCTAATGAAATGAAGGAAGATAATTAATTTAAAGGGCGATATGGTAATGAAGCGATAAGTTCTTTAATATAGTTGTGTTTAAACTTTTAAATTGCTTTTATGAAAAGCACCTATCGCCATAACGACTTATCGCCCTATCACCTTTTTATAAAACATTTACATTTCTTAATAAACTTTAAAACCATGTAAAACCATGCCTTTAGCATGATTGCATGATTTAAAATCCCGATATCATGTCAGAGCTTATTCTTAAGAATGATTGACTTTTTAAAACACGCTGTACAAAAGAATTTGAGACTATTGTTACAAATGTTCATAATATCATGTTCATCTCTTGAAAAATTTTCCTTATTTTCTATAATGTAGTTAAAGAGAGGTGAAACACATCTCTAATGGGGATTTTGACAGCATGTAATGTCTGTCACGGTTGCCGTACTTGGGTAAGATAGAGAATTTGGAGAAAATATAAATTGTTTAGAAGTAGGGATATGGGCAGAGCAGTTGCAGTAAGAAGATGGACACCGACTGCTTTGGAATGTTATAAAAGAGGATGTAATTGCGAAGGTTGTTTTTATAAGGACTTTTTTAGCGGTTCATCTCAAAAGTGTCAAATGAAAGCTTCAGTATTGGAATTGGTCAGAGTAATCGGAACTCCTAATATTGAATTGCAACAATTCATTACCGAAGAAGAAGAATTGTAAAAAAGGACTTTAAAAAATAATTATTATGTGTTATAATATACCTATATAGGAGGTTATTTATGCACATTTATGTAAACGGAAGAAACATCGAAATTACAGACGCTATTAAGGCTTATGCAAAGGAAAAAATTGGTAAAGTGGTAAATCACTATGACCAAATTCAGGGAATTGACGTTGTCTTGTC
The DNA here is from genome assembly GCA_017633675.1 of bacterium. Classification (GTDB taxonomy): domain Bacteria; phylum Cyanobacteriota; class Vampirovibrionia; order Gastranaerophilales; family Gastranaerophilaceae; genus Stercorousia. Next base: position 2,821 of record JAGBOW010000033.1, read on the forward strand.
CGTAATCAAAAACCCTGCTGCTTCAGGTAAACACGTAGCCGAAGTAAGTTGTAAAATGTCAACAGGTGTTGTAAGATGCGAAGAAGCTGCAGATTCAATGTATGAAAGTATTGATTTGTTAGCCGACAAACTCGACAGACAAGTTAAAAAATTCAAAGACAAAAGCTTGGGTTCGGATAAAGCTTCTATCAGAACTGAAGATTAAAATTAAAAGGTGCTCAAAAAAGCACCTTTTAAAAAATTTGAAAATACTTAAAATACCGACCTGTTTGGTCGGTTTTTTAAATACTGTAAACTAAACCCTTTTATCTAATACAGAATTTAATATAAATTCTATTTCTTTTGATATTGAACGCTTATCTTTTTGTGCAGCCTCTTTAACCAATTCAAAGACTTTGTTACTAATCCTTAATGTAAAAACTTTTTCATTATCATATTGTTTCTGCGCCATAGTAATCTCCAAATTTTAATTATATAAAATCATTTTGAGATTATCAAGATTTCATATTGACGTCATTATGACATCATGGTAGTTTGTTATTGAGGTAATTTTATGCACAAAAGTAAATACAAAATAAATTGCAAAAATTTTAATAACATGTATAAAATGTCGCAAGAAATACGTGGGAATATTTTTATAATTGAAAATTTTTGTAAAACTTATCAACATGTTGATGATTTTTATATGATAATGCCACTAATAAAGTATACAAATAATTTATCTGATAAACTTTATAATGAATTTATTAATATTAAATAAGGATAATGCTCATAAATATTTATAAAATAAAAAACCGACCAAACAGGTCGGTTTTTTAATCCTTTTTGTTTTTAAGATTTTTATCTTGGATTATTGGCAATTCGAAACTTTTCATTCCACTCCATAAATTTTGCAAATTTATTCCGTTTCATAAAGTTTCTCATTAGGACGTGCTGAGTTCGCTTCGCTCACACGGCGCACTTGCCAAAATCCGCTAGAACGTACCTGCAGGTTTCTTTTGAGCTGTTGCACCGGGGATTGACTGCCAGTTTGCTGCCATGATTTTTTTGAATGATTTCAAAGCCGTATCTTCGAGTTCACCTAATTCTTCAGCTTCCATAATCAATTCTCTCAACGGCAACAACGCTCTTTGATCTCTGAGAACTCCCAATGCCGCTGCCGCACCTGCTCTGACAAGTTCGTTTTCAGTACGGTTTTTCATAACGTCAATCAAAGCCGGAACCGCTTTTGTATCGTTCAATTTGCCCAATGAAGTAACGGCATAAATTCTGACATTTACCCATTCATCATAAAGCATGTTAATAACTTTATCTACTGCCTTTTTGTTTCCGATTTCACCCAATGCACGGGTTGCATCACATCTTACGTTAACTTTTTCGTGATCCAAAGATTCCATCAAAGCATCAGTTGCAACATCACCGATTTCAATTAATGCATCTGTTGCTGTAATACACACTTGAGGATTTTCATCATTCAAAGCTTCTACCAAAGGTTCAACAACAATTTCGCCGCCCAAACGACCTAATGCACGGGCTGCACGAACCCTAACGTCAACATTTCTGTCCTCTCTTAAAGATTCAATCAGATGAACAGTAGCTTTTGAATCGCCTAATTCACCCAATGCACGAGCTGCATATAATCTTACGGAGCCGTTTTTATCATGTTTCAAAACTTCAATTAACGGTTCAACAGCTTTTGAATCACCCATTTCGCCAAGAACTCGGGCCGCATTATATCTGACCTTTTCCGAATTACTCGTTTTCAAATCAGTCAACAATTCATCAAAAGATTTTTTCACTTGTTTTTTCTTGCTGTTTACACTAATTGTCATTAAATTTTCCTCCAACACACATTATTCACTACACTACTTTTATATAAAAACTTTTGTGAATGAATAATTGCTTTTTGTACCTACTTTTGTTAACTTTTTTTAACCTTCTGTGCAGTCATTGATTAAGGGTAAAATTAACACTTTATAATATTAATATAACACATATTATATTTTTTGTGATAAATTTTGAATTTTTTTATTATTTTTAATATGATTGTTTTTCTAATAATAAATGTCATTCAATTATATTTGGGTAAAATTTTTAATATTTTTTCATAAATACTACTTACTACAGATAGTAATATAGAATTCATAGACATACCAAAAGCCAATTATTGCAATAGTTTTGGATAATATAAAAATATAATTAAACTAACCTTGTGTTATGCACAAGGTTAGTTAATATTATAAAAAATTAATCTGCACAACAATAAATTTATCTTATTTTCTTTGCAACATTAAACATCAGTTCAACAACTTGGGATAATACAGGACGTTCCTGACCTCCTCCGATTGAAGCTAATTTCAATGCCATTTTTTGAATTTTTCCTGCTAAACCATGTGCAAATTTTCTTCCCTGCGGTTTCAAATTCATTTCGTAACCCAAAACAACTTCACCGGCATTGTTTTTTCTGACAACGGAATAATTTCCGCTTTCGCTATCAAGTATTTCGACTGTACTATTCGCACCAACAGTAGTCCTTTTAACTTGCATATTTTCTTTATTTTCAAAACTTTGCTTTACATGCGCTTTTCCTTTAGCAGAATTACATGCACTTTCAATTTTTTTACCATTATCATATACATATACAGGTCCGTCATATCCTAAGTACTTAACACCACAATCAGGAATAAGATGAAGTTTCTTTACTTCTCCTGACCTTATTGGTCTAAATCCAAATTTGTCTGCTTGTAACTCATGATAACCATTTCCAACTTGAGTTGGATAAACCATTTTTATATTAATAATATTGGCTAAAATTATTTATCTTAGTAGAATTTATCTTGGGTAAGCTCGATACTTATTACCTTACTTACGGCGGTCGGACTGAAAATTCGCATAACGACGGAAAGGGGGTGGTAAAGTGGATCTCAGTATTACTGAAAAAGCGCTGATGCTTATCTTACTGATAATCATAGCGCTTAAATCCAACTAGAGGGGCTTTTAATGTGCGGACTGCAATCCGCACGCCCTTCATTATTATTATAACCTATTTTTTACAAATTTCAACCCCATTTTTAAAATTTTATTTATATTAATACATAAACTCTTACAAATCACTGCAAATACTGATAATAAATTCACTGCCTTTGCCGACTTCACTGTTTACGGTAATTTTACCGTTATGCTTCTCAATAATCTTTGTACAAATCGCCAAACCTAACCCTGTTCCGACACCGGAACTTTTTGTTGTAAAACCTGCCGTAAATATTTTACCGAGCTGATTTTTGGGAATGCCTTTCCCGTTATCTTTTATCTTGACAATGAGGTTATTATCTTTGAAATCGGTTGTAATGGTGATAGTGCCTTTTAGGGGTTGTGAACTGTCCGTATAGGGTTGAAAGTTGGAAGTTGAAAGTTGAAAGTTATTTAATTTTCCACTTTCCACTTTCAACTTTCCACTACCATTAGCTGCTTCACTTCCCAGCTGCTTAGCTGCATTAACCGGCTTGCCCTCCGCTATAGCCTGACATGCATTCACAAGAATATTCATAAAAACCTGATTAAGCATGTTCGGAAAACATTTTATCATCGGGATTTCACCGTAATTTTTAATAATTTCAATTTTATTTTTTGTTTCATGCCGGATTAAATCAAGCGTCAAATCAAGTTCTTTATTAATATCTGCTTCCTGAAGCTCCGCCTCATCAAGCCTTACAAACTTTTTCAAAGACAAAACGATATTACTAATCCTTGAAACAGCTTCTTTGTCAATTTCGTTTATCTCCTTGAGCATTTCTTTCAATTCGGCGTCATCTATTGTGTCAAGCAGTTTTGAGGCAATCGAATTATTTGACTTTATTGAGGCAACGGGTGTATTAATTTCGTGTGCCACACCTGCAACCAATTGACCTAAAGACGCCATTTTTTCGGAATTTATCAGTTGAACTTGGGTTTCTTTAAGCTCTTTCAAGGTATTTTTTAATTCTTTAACGGTTTGAATATTTTTATTATAAAGTTCAGCACGTTCAATCGCATTGGAAATCTGAGTAGAAATCGGCTCTAAAATCTCCATTTCTTCATTAAGCTCTCTTTTTTGATAACTGAGCAAAACTATCACTCCCGTAAGCTTTTGCTGATGATGAACAGGTATAACAATACGCATTACAGGTTGTTTGAACGGTTTTGCACCCATATATTCGGTTAAAGTATTAGACACTGCAATATCAAGTGCACCAATAGTTTTCATTGTTTTTTCATCAAATTTAATTTTGTCGGGAAGTTTTAATTTTTTATCCCCGTAAACCTCCTGAATAGTGAAAGTATTTTTTTCAGATTCTGCAAAATATGCCTTATATGCTCCGAACATTACAGATAATTCTTTTAATGCGGATTGAAGAATTTGGGATAAATCCATGCTTTCTCTGATATTATTGGAAACTTTGCTTACAAGCGCAATTCGGATAGCTTGGCTCTGCGCATTTTTTTTGATTTTCTGCAAATCTTCATTTTCTGATTTCAATTCTTCTATTTGTGCGAGAAGTTTTTCGTTTTCTTTATTCATATTAATAAGAGAATTCTGCGCACTGACATCAGTAAAAAATAATATTGTATAATTACCTTTTTTAATCGCTTGCAAATCGTAATAAAAAATTTTGTTTAATTCCGATTGATAAGAAATCCTTGCAAAAAAATTTTCTTTTGAAATCAGGGCATGGTAAATCGGGGAGTAAATTTCAATATTTTCGGAATCAAGAGGGCAAATGTCAAAATTTGAATTGTGTGAAAACTTTTTAAGATTTACAAAATCCTTAAACCATCTCTTAAAAGTATGGTTTTTATAAACAACCTCATTTTTTTTATTTATTATTATGACAGCATCTCTAAACTGCCGAAAAAAGTCAAACTTCTTCATAATCACAATTATATTTTATTTAATCTTGTGAGGCAATTAAGAGCTTTCTTTGTAACATAAAGAAATAAACTGTTTTCTAATATATAACGGATTTCTTAAAGAAACCGTTTACAAATATAAATTGAAAATTCAATGCATCAGCACTTATACCTGTTGCATCAAATTCCGGATACGTTACGGTTTTTTCAAGTGCCGCTGCAACAGACCTGTCATTTGTATCGTTATTTGAAGAATCAACTATTTTATAATTTAATAAACTGCCGTCAACCCCTATCGTGGCAACTACAACCGTCTTTGTGCCGGAACCCGTTGCCGGTGCATGCCAGTTCTTTTTAAGAAGATTACTTGTTTGGAACAGGAATGTTTCTAAAGCCGCAGGAGTCATAACGTCTTTCGCATCTTTAGTTCTTATGTATGATACAGGCAAATCATTTTTTAATCCCGATTTGCTGTTATTACGCAAAACAAGCTGTAATTCTTTATCATAATTGGAATTTTCTGCAATATACTTATCTCCGGCAATAGTTGCCACAGCATTATTTATTTCATATAAGAATGAATCTTCCCTGACGGGTTTCATAAACGTGTGCGGATTATCAAATACCGCATTCGGACGATAGGTGTCCGGATCGTATTCTCCGGCTTGTATAATTCCGATATAATTTGTTTTGGAATTTGCTTTAATATAAGCAATTTTTTCCGATTGTCCCAATGCCTGATATCTTACGGTATAATAATATTCATTAGCATTTAAAATTTTAACCGAATCAGCATCAAAACATGCACTTACATTTTTTGTTTTGATATCTAACGGCTGCCAGTCCGCTCCATAAGCATTTAATACTGAAAGTAATATTGCTGTTGATAATAAAATTATTTTTTTCATAATTAGCCCTCTTGGTTAAATTATATTTTATTACATTATATATTGCAATAAATTAAATGAATGAGATTTACATTAAACAACATTTATTGCGCCCGTCATTTTTTGCTTTATATAAAGCTTTATCTGCGTTATCAAACATTTCCGAGTAATTTTCAAAATCTGTTTTTGAAGTTACCCCAATACTAACCGTAACATTAATTTTCTGATTATTGAATATAAAAATATTGTTTTCAATTCTTTTTCTTAAACGTTCCAGAGGTATTTCCGCATTTAAACCGGAAGTTTCCGTTAAAATTACAACAAATTCTTCACCGCCATAGCGAAACAATGTATCTGTCTGTCTGAAATTTGCCTTCATAATATAAGCAACTTCTTTCAAAACAAAATCACCGCATGAATGACCGTAAGTATCATTGATTTTTTTGAAAAAATCTATATCAATAATCGCAAGACTTAAACCGTTATCATACCTTTTTGCACGTTTAAATTCTCTTTCAAATTCATTTTCAAAATGTCTGCGGTTAAAAAGACGGGTCAAAGGATCCGTAACGGACATTTGTTTTGTTTGGGTATACATAAAATTAATCTTTTTTATAACTTCCATTTTATTAGTATTTGGAATGTCAAAACTCTCAATAATACTTTCAATATTATGCTGAATTTCGTCCAAAACATCTGCGGGGAGTTCAAAATTTTTAAATTCCGTATTTTCCATGTCAATTTATATGATAACAGAAATATTGTTTTAAATCCATTTTTTTGCTAAACTTAACATAATGAAAATGTCTGCACAAGATATGTTGAATAAATTTTCAGATGGTTCTTGCCACCCTTTTTTGGTTCGGGATTTGGCATTTATAATTTTTGATGAAACATCAAAAAATATTAAAGAAATGCCGGAAAAATACAAAAAATATCTTGAAGTTTCATCTCTTTTACATGATATAGGATACTGTATAGACAATAAAGCACATAACAAACACAGTATGAAAATGATTATGGAACACGGACTTGTAGGATTTAATGATATTGAAGAAAAAATCATTGCCTGCATTTGCAGATACCACAGAGGCGGTTTGCCAGATAAAAAAGAACACGAAATTTATAACACATTAGATAAAAAAGAGAGAAAAATTGTAAAAAAACTTGCAGGAATTTTGAAAATTGCCGATGGTTTGGCAACCGAAAAACAAAATTTAATAAAAAATATAACCATAAATTATAATAAAGAAGATAAAATTGCAGAATTTATACTGATGCCTTGTGTAAAAGAATTTTTACCGGATATTACGACGGCAATTCGAAAACGTGATCTTTATGAGATTGCGTTTAAATGTCAAAGTGTTTTAAGGTTTGCAGATTAATCAAATTTCAATAAATCATAAAGTTTTATGTTTAATCCGTCTGCGATTTTTTGTAAAATTTCAAGGCTGGGGTTTCTTTCTAATCTTTCCAGACGACCTATGTATGTCCTGTCAATACCACACAATAATGCCAAATTCTCTTGTGAAAGACTTCTTTCATTACGAATATTTTTCAATTTATTTGCAAATTTTTCTCTCACATCGCTTGACATACAAAACAATATATGCAATTATGTGCCTATCGTCGACAGCCAATCGGCACAGTACAAAAGGAGAATTTATGAATGTATGTCTGGATATATTAACTGAACAAGTAGAAATAATGAAAGAAAATTTTTTCGGTTTGTTTGGTGGTTGTGCAAATATGTTAGAATTCAGTAATTATTCTATAAGTAAAGGTAGAAAATCGCGTGATTACATGAGATGTAAGCGCTTAAATAACAGAATAAAAAAATTATATGATGATATGGAATCAATTTGTGAAGATATAAGAAATTTATAATTTACTCACGCAATAACCGGTTTACCGATAGAGTTTACCAAAATATTAATTACCTTTGGCATTTGGCAAATAAACGAATAACCGCCGTTTCTGAGAGAACATTTTGAACAATCACAACGAATAGAATAACATTCCAGTGCCTGCTGAGTCCAACTCTGAGTGATAGAGTCGGAGATTTCACCGTTAGTCTGCGGATTAAATATTTCCATAAGAACCCCACACAATTGTAACCCATCTTTATTCTGACAGGTTTTTTATAATTTTTAATCCTTCAAATGACGGAAATTTTATATAATTAAAAAACTATACTTCTTTTTTGGGAAGCTGAACACCCAAAGTAGTTATTGCAGAGTCAAACACATTGTTTAATTTGCCTGCAGCATTAGTTGCAGCACTGCTTATATTACTTTTATATCTTCTTCCTATTATAAATAAAAGAATTATCCAACCGACAGGAGTGAATATTAAAAAGTTCTTTGCAATTTCACGAATCATTATTTGAAGCGGTCTTTCCGCAAAATCACCAACAGCGGAACTAAGTACGTCCATTACCGCATCTTTATTTTTATTTCTGTTAATTATTTCCAAATCTGCAGAAATATCTATTTTATTCATATTTAATGTTACTGATCCAAATGGATTGTTTGATAAATATTCACTTGTTGTTACCGATCCAAAAGGATTGTTTGAATAGTTTGTCATTTACTTTCCTTTTAATATGATATAAAATGTATATACTCTCTATATATAAATTAAAAATTCATGCTTTAAAAAATTGCTTTTTCTGTTAAATTTTTGTTTACAATAGTTTACAATATTCCGTATGAAAGTTCAATAAGCAAGTAGAACATAAAAAGAAAACAAGAATTAAGAATATTTTATCATTAATAATCAAAATTGGGTAACAAATAAGACAAAACTTGACAAGGATTGCAATATTTTTCATGGATTGATATTGCTTATGAAATTAGATACACAGACGTATTATAATTTTGGAATAATACTTGGATTGGAATTCGATTAATTATTGGATTTCACTCAACATGCTTAACCAAAAGCATCTTCCACAGCTCTATCATTTAGAAATCTGGTTTCATACCATTCTCTTTTTTCATCTAAAAATCTTATGAAATCATCTACTACAAGAGGTTTATTTTCTTTATATAGAGATGGCAATTTATCACCATCTTCTATGTGAGATACATTTACAATGTTTCCGTTTGAGTCTTGAACTGCATCAAAACGTACATTTGTATCTTTTCTAATACCACTTAATTCATGCACCAAATTGTTTATTACATTGGAATTTTTTTCATTTGTCGATTTTAGTATTCTTTTATCAACTGTAACTTTTAAACCAAATGCTACACTATTACTGCTATTTAACGGCTGTATATACATACACATACTCCTTTTTGATTTGAGATATATAAAAATGTCGACGAGGTTACTATTTTGGAACCCTGCGACAGTGAAATCTTATCACAAATTATGAGGTCAGACAACATTTATCATAAGTTAACATTGCTTATGAAGTTGGATACACAGACGTATTATAAGGGTTAGAGTATAAAACTTATTTGTAACAATTCAAGAAAAGTTTGTTACAATTAAGCAATTCTCGGAACCCTACTTACTTTATACATGTAGTAGGTTATAATAAGGAATAGATTTATGGTTAGTAGAATATCAGGTAATTATTCGCCAGTATATGCTGTAAATTATGGTAATAGACAAATTCAACCAGTATCGTTTAAAGCTGATATAGGTAAAACTGATACAATAGAGTTATCTCAGAATAAGAGAAAAGAACTATCTACAGGTACCAAAGTCGTAATAGGTACTGGTATAGCATTGACTTTAGCTATAGGTGCTGATTTTCTATTTTGTAAAGGTAAACATGTTAAGAATTTGTTAGGTAAACTGAAAGGGGAAAAGGTAAAACCAGAGGTGAAACCAGAGGTGAAACCAGAAGCTAAGCCTGAGGTGAAACCAGAAACTAAGCCTGAGGTGAAACCAGAAACTAAACCAGAGGTGAAACCAGAAACTAAGCCAGAGGTGAAACCAGAAACTAAGCCTGAGGTGAAACCAGAAGCTAAGCCTGAGGTGAAACCAGAAGCTAAGCCTGAGGTGAAACCAGAAGCTAAGCCTGAGGTGAAACCAGAAGCTAAACCTGAGGTCAAGCCTAAAATCCATGAAGCGAAATTAAAGGCAGAGAAAGACATAGAACAATTAAAAAGAGAAATACCTAGTATGTCTAGGTCTGAAATAGCCCAACAAAGACGTGAATTAAATAGGTGGGGCTGTGAAATTGATAAGCTTGAAATGAAGGCAAAGAAGGAAGGTTTAACAGAATTAGAAAATGTTAGATTAGATTTCTTGAAGCAAAAACTTTCTTTATTAGAAGAAAAAGAAAGGCAGATTGCACAATCATTAAAAAAATATGTTCCTACAGTCTCTGATAATTCTGCTGTTTCTATGCACCATTATATAAACGGGGAAAATACCAGCATTAGAGAAGCAATTAGTGCTAAAACTAAAAATCCAAGTGAATTAAGTGAATATCAAATTAAGAATATAGAACATATGGAACAACGGATGGCAGAAATAGATAAAGAGTTTGCACAATTGCCACCTCTTGAAAAAGACTGTATTGTATATAGAGGTCGTGCCGAAAATCCGATAATCAAACGTTATAATGGTGATTTTAAAATAATGGATAATGCCAAAGTCGGTGATGTCGTTATCCCTGATACTGCATATTCTTATACGGCATTCCATTACGACATGGCGAATAATTGGTGTCAGGGTGGAAGAATGACTGATATAAATAATAATCCTTTAAGGACAATAATGTATGAAATCCATTTACCAAAAGGTGCGAAAGTTTCAAGGAATTTAGAGCATGGTGGCGAAGTCGTTATGCCACGTGGTGCACAATACAAAGTTCTTGACAAGAAAGTAGCTCAAAATGGTGATATAGAAGTAGCTTTGGAATACATACTTCCTTAATCATAGTACATTACGTACACTGTTCTAGCCTGTTCAAGAAGTTGTACAGATTACCAACCGAACAGCCGCATTGTTGAACAAATAATATGGAACCCATAAAAAGCTCTTAAATACTAAAATAGAGCCTAATTTTGAAGGCTCTAAAAAAAGTAATGTCGACGGGGTTACTATTTTGGAACCCAACAACAAAGAAATTGTATCACAAAAAACGTTACCTAACAACATATATCAACGTATAGTTCATATCATGAAACAATCCACACAGGAGTATTACAACATGAGAATAATTTTAGGTTACGAGAAGTAATATATTAAATAATATCAAACTTTATATTCATATTATTATTTTCTATGAAATTTGTAATATCAACACACATATCTTTTATGTTATTTTGTGTAAAATCTTGGTTTATTGGTATTCTTATGGCATTATGATTTAATACTTTATATATAAGTTTTTCAGTAACATTGCATTTTTTCTTGTATGTATTCAATAATTTTTCCGACTTCACATATAAATTCAACATGCGATAAGAATAGTTCGTTGACCTATTTATATCGGCTATTGTATTATAAATTAGTATGCAATCTATAGGAGAAACAATAAATAGAGGAATTAAATATAAAAAGTTTATATTTCTTGATGGTAAAATTTCATATTTTATATGACATATATCTGTCCAAGGAATTGATATTTTTATATTACTATCATAATAAGATTTATCATTTAATTTGATTCGCAATGGGAATAGTAAATTATTCATAATACGAATGATTAACATTAATGCAAAGTATACAACAATAATATCAGCAAACACTAAAAATTTGTCTTTTATAAGAATAACCATATAGTAAGTTACATATAATAAAGCTGCAATAATTAAGAAAGATAATATCAATTTAGTTATTGAGATTTTTTCTTTTAATTCAATATAATTATTATCCATAATCTGACTATTTATAATTTGTGGACTGATGCCATGGTACTTTAAATAATGTCGACGGGGGGACTTGAACCCCCACAGCTCTCGCCACATGCACCTCAAGCATGCGTGTCTACCATTCCACCACATCGACAGAGATTTCCTACAATCTAAAATATCACAAAAATTTTTATTTTTCAAATTTTAAAAATTTTTTTACTTATTTTATCAATGTTGAATTGGATTTGTACAAATTTTTGTCAAACCTGTCCGCCAAAAATGTCGAAATTAAAGGTATGACAATATAGTACAAACTTCCCAAAATAAATGCAGGTTTTACTATTTTTATACCTTCAACATATTTATCAAGTTTTAGTGAATTTTTGTTTGCTTCTTTAAATCTTTTGATAAATTTTTCGGTTGGTTTTTTAGTTAATTTATCAATTGTATAACCGCATAATATACTCAATCCTGTCGAAATTCCCGCATTATACATCAGGGCTTTTTTTCTGTCATCGTCTATTTTTTTACTTTTTGATGTCTGCGCAACAAAAGTTCCCGTCGCAAGTGTATCAGTCAATGCCATTATATGCATTTCAAAATTTGTATTGTGGAATTTTTCGGTTAATTTTTTGATAAATGATGTGTCAATAATTTTTCCGATACCTTTGGAGAGTTTATCCGTTGCACCTGTGAAATTAGGAGAGTTATTATCATGTTGAAAGTTGAAAGTTGAAAGTTGAAAATTATTTAACTTTCCATTTTCCTCTTTCAACTTTCCGCTATTAAACATTTTCTCCACAATCGTCGGTATCATGGCGCAGGTCATTATTGATTTCGGAACGGCAATTAAAAATCCCAGTCCAAGTTTAAAAAGCTGGGTTGCAAATTTGTATTTTTTGGATTTGTCAAGAGATTTTTCTCCTGCTTGAAGGGTTTTTATTGTTTTATCTTTCAAATATTTTGCAGGATTTTTGTTAATTTTTTTTATAGATTTTGCTAACGGTAAAGACGTAACAAGCATTAACCCATACCCGACAGCAGATGACGCAAGAGATTTTGCTGTCGCATACTTTCTGTTTTCTTTATCCGTTTTCGGGGTAGACATTATAGCAATCGGTCTTGCAATCGCTGAAAGCACAAGAGATGTTGTTGCAACAAACAATGCTCCGTTATCTGAGGCAAATTCCAATCCCTTTTTAAAAATTTTGTTATTATAAATCGGCTGTACTTTCATCAAGATTTATTATACAATGCAAATAATGAAAATTACAGAATTTGCAAAAAAAGAAATAACAGGCTGGAAAAGTTATGAAGTATTTATAATTATTTTTGCTTTTCTTTTAATTATATATAATGCAATAGTTTTACATGACAGTGTAATCGCTGTTTGTTCCGCATTTTTCGGAATTTTGTACACGATTATTGCGGGCAAAGGCAAGATTTCATGCTACTTTTTCGGACTAATGGGTTCGGGGTGCTACGTTTATCTTTCAGCTTTCAGTCATTTATGGGGAAATGCACTTTTGTATCTTGCGTATTATATTCCGATGCAAATTCACGGAATTTTTGCTTGGAAAAGCAATCTGAACAACGATTTCGAGATTAAGAAAACCGGAATGACCGGAAAGCAGAAATTGAAATTTTTGGTTACGGGAATTTTAGGAAGTATTTTAACTGCATTAATTCTATATTTTATGAACGACAAAAACCCTGTTATTGACGGGATTACGACATTTTTGTCAATACTCGGAATGTATTGCACGGTAAAAAGATTTTTGGAACAGTGGATAATCTGGATTATTGTCAACGGTTTATCGTTTTTTATGTGGCTAAATCTGATAATTCATGGTACGAAAGCATATTCTACACTTGTAATGTGGGGAGTATATTTTGTTCTTGCAATTTATTTTTATGAAATATGGAAAAAAGAATTAATAAATAATAACAATTCCGAAATTGAAACTGTTAGTCAATAATGAGTTTTAAACCTTTACAAACATTATGTTTGTAATACAATTTCTATTGAGGTTACAGACAGTTGAAACATTCAAAATTAACAGCCCTGATATTTGTTGCACTTGTTTTAGGTGTGGTTTTCGGACATTTTTGCCCTGATTATGCCGTAAAAATGCGTCCCTTAGCTGTAATTTTTTTAAGAATGGTTAAAATGATTATTGCACCTCTGTTATTTGCAACTCTTGTTGTCGGAATTGCAGGACACGGAAGTGCTAAAAAACTGGGTAAAATAGGCATAAAAACAATTGTCTATTTTGAAATTGTTACGACATTAGCTTTGATAATAGGGCTTGTAGTTGCAAATATTTTCAAACCCGGTGTCGGTTTTGTTACGGGAAACACGGTTCATGCAATCCACATGCAGGAAGCCGGATTAATGGCAGGTGCACAGGCTCATACATCAGTAAGTGAAATGATAACAAGTATTTTCCCGACAAGCGTAATTGATGCTATGGCTCAGGGCAATTTGCTGCAAATAGTTGTATTTTCAATATTTTTTGCTCTTGCAATTGTTGCTGTCGGCAAAAAAGCCGAACCTGTTCTTGAAATTTTAAACTCCGTTTCATCAATAATGTTTAAATTTACGGAATATGTAATGTATTTTGCGCCTGTTGGTATATTCGGAGCTATTGCATCTACCGTCGGAGCAAACGGACTTTCGGTATTGAAAAGCTACTTCAAAATAATCGGTGCTTTGTATACGGCATTAGCCGTATTTGTTTTGCTTGTTCTTGTTATAGTGTGCAAAATAGTAAAAATTTCATTCCGAAATCTTTGCAAAGCATTACAGGAACCTGCAATTTTGGCATTTACGACAGCAAGTTCCGAAGCAGCATTTCCTAAAGCTATGGATATTATGGAACGTTTCGGAGTTCCAAAAAATATCGTAAGTTTTGTTATGCCGACAGGATATACGTTTAATCTGGACGGAAGTACACTTTATCTTGCTATGGCTGTAATTTTTTCATCACAAATTGTCGGGATAAATTTGGACATAAATCAGCAGATTATAATTATGCTTGCATTAATGCTTACAAGTAAAGGGATTGCAGGAGTTCCAAGAGTTTCTTTAATTGTTCTTGCAGGAACTCTGGCAAGTTTCAATATTCCGATAATAGGTGTTGCAATACTTTTAGGTATAGACCAAATTCTTGACATGGGAAGAACAACAGTAAATTTAATCGGAAACTGCGTTGCAACGGTTGTTATTGCACGTTGGGAAAAAGAATTTGATTATGACAAGATGGAAAATTTTGTAAAACAGGCAAAGGAAGAAAGTTTAACAACAAATATAAAAAATAAATTAGGAAAAGTAAAAGAAGGATAAATTATGAGCAGTGAAACAACAAAAAAAGAGTACAAAGATACTTTAAATCTACCGCAAACCACACTTGCAATGAGAGCAAATGCAACTGTCAGAGAACTTGAAATCCAAAAATTTTGGGAAGAAAACAAGATTTACGAAAAAATAATCGGACAACGTGATAAAGCAAACAAATTTATCCTGCATGACGGCCCTCCGTATTTAAGCTCCGAAAAAATCCACGTTGGTACTGCTTTAAATAAAATTTTGAAAGATATTTTGTTAAAATACAAGGCTCAATCCGGTTATTATACACCGTATGTTCCGGGTTATGATGCTCATGGACTTCCGATTGAAAACGCTGTTGTAAAAAATATTAAAGGCGGAAGAAATGCCTTAACACCTTTTGAACTAAGACAAAAATGCAGAGAATATGCTCATAAAAGTCTTTTAGGGCAGGAAAGCGCATTTAAAAGACTGGGGGTTTTAGGTAATTGGGCAAATCCTTATTTGACAATCAAGCCCGAATTTGAAGCAGAACAGGTCAGAGTTTTTGGCGAAATGTTCAAGAAAGGTTATATTGAAAAAGGTTTGAAACCCGTTTACTGGTGCGCATCATGCGAAACAGCATTAGCTGAGGCCGAAGTCGAATACGCCGACCACACCTCAACCTCAATTTATGTAAGATTTAAATTTGATGAAGAAAGTACTGATAAATTACATAATCAGCTTGCCTTCCTGACTTCCTGCCCTCTGTATGCTGTTATTTGGACCACAACCCCATGGACAATCCCTTCAAATATGGCAATAAGTATGCACCCGAGATATGAATATACTTTCTTTGAATATAAAAAGGATATTTATGTTGTGGCACAAGAACTTTTGGGAAGTTTCCTTAAAGACGTTGAATGGGAAGAAAGTGATATTAAGGTTTTAGGTTCTTGCAAAGGTCAGGATTTGGAACTTTTGAACACAACTCACCCGCTGGTAAACAGAAAATCACCGATAATTTTGGGTGAACACGTTACGCTTGATGCAGGTACGGGTTCTGTTCATACCGCTCCGGGACATGGTCTTGAGGACTATGAAGTCGGCTGTAAATACGGTATCGAAGTATTTTCACCGTTAGATTCAAAAGGTGTTTGGACGGATACGGTTAAAGACCCTGATTTGGAGGGCGTTCCGTATTACAAAGGAAACGAAATTGTTATAGAAAAACTGAAAAATTGCGGTGCGTTATTGAAAGCACAGGATATAAACCACAGTTATCCTCACTGTTGGAGATGCAAACACCCCGTAATCTACAGAGCAACGCCTCAATGGTTTGTAAAAGTAGACAAATTCAGAGATAAAGCGTTAGAGGAAATCAAAAAAGTAAAATGGATTCCTGCAGGCGGAGAGGCAAGAATTTCCAATATGGTTGCAGGAAGAACGGATTGGTGTATTTCCCGCCAACGTGCATGGGGTGTACCTATCCCCGTATTTTACTGTGAAGATTGCGGAGAAGTAATAGTTACGGACGAAACAATTAACCATATTGCCGAAATCTTTGAAAAAGAAGGATCTGATGCGTGGGTAAACCATACGGTAGAAGAACTTTTGCCTGAAAACTTTGTTTGTCCTAAATGTGGCAAAAATCACTTTAAAAAATAAAACGACATTATGGACGTTTGGTTTGATTCCGGTATAACTTGGCGCGCAGTTGTTAACAAACGCTCAGAAGAACTTGGTACAACTCCTGTTGAAATGTATTTGGAAGGTTCGGATCAGCACAGAGGCTGGTTCCAGTCATCTTTGTTGACATCAATTGCGACACAAGGGATTGCGCCTTACAAACAAGTTTTAACTCACGGATTTGTATTCGGAGAGGACGGCAGAAAGATGTCAAAATCTCTCGGAAACTACATCAGACCTGATGATATTATCAAAAACTACGGTGCGGATATATTGAGATTATGGGCAGCATCAGTAGATTACAGAAACGATACTAAAATCGGCGACAATATAATCAAACAGCTTGCCGAAATTTTCAAAAAGACAAGAAATACCGCAAGATTTTTGCTAGGAAATTTATTTGACTTTGACCCTGAAGTTGATTATGTTGATTATGAAAATTTGAAAGAAATCGACAAATTTGCATTACATAAATTGAACAAACTAATCGTATCTGTTACGGAAGCATTTGAAAATTACGAATTTTACAAGTATTTCCAACAGCTTCAAAACTTTGCGGTTGTGGATTTAAGTTCATTCTATCTTGATATCGTAAAGGACAGATTGTATACGGCAGGTAAAAAATCCTTATCCCGCAGAGCATGTCAGACAGTTTTGTATGAAACATTGCAAACATTGGTGAGAATGCTTGTTCCTGTAATGCCTCATCAGGCTGAAGATATTTGGATGAGTGTTCCGGAATGTCAAAAAGGCGGATTGATTAGTATTCTTTTATCCGATTGGTGCAAACCGAATGACAAATGGAATAACGAAAAACTTGAAGAAGATTTTTCAAAAATTCTTAAAGCAAGAGAAGTTGTAACAAGGGCAATTGAACCGTTGAGAGCCGAAAAACAGGTCGGAAGTTCTTTGGAAGTTGCGGTGTATGTTAATATTGACGATAATGCAGTGTTAAAGAATAATGAAGATGAACTTTGCAACATATTTATTACATCACAGGCTTATGTAACTTCAGACAAACCCGAAAATGTTCTGAACGAATACAAAGAGGACGGTTACACTATTTGGGTTTGCAGAGCTGAAGGCGAAAAATGCGAACGCTGCTGGAAATACCGCAAACTAAATTCCGACGGCATTTGCGAAGAATGTGCAGAAGCAATATAAGAAAGACGAGGTCTCAAGCCTCGTTTTTCTTCCAATATACTTTGAATTTTTTCACATTATCAATAGTTATTTTGTAATCTCCGCTAAAACATATTGCCCTGTCATTAATATGCAGATATGCAGGGATTTTTACATTTGTTATATCTTTGAAATATTTATCAATTCTATTATCAATAAGCCATTGTGTTGACAGTTTAAGATTTCTTGTTGTAAACAAATATAATTTCCCCATGCATGAAAGTTCTTTCAAAAATTCTTCCACACCATCTCTCATTTCAGGAATATAATTTTCATCAAATTTATTCGTTCCGTAGTTATTAAGAACTCCGTCTAAATCAATTAAAAATTTTTTCATAAATTTATCCATTTTTGTTCTCTTTTAGACTACATACTTTTACTTCATTATAGCTGAAAATAAATCTATGGCAAATGATTCTAAAAAATTAATAATTTTAGGCAGAAACATTCAAAATGCCAGAAAAAACATGAAGTTATCTCAGAATGAACTTGCCGAAAAATTGAGTATATCAAGAGAACATTTAGCCAAAATAGAAACAGCCAAAAGAGGAATCAGTATAAAATTATTATTTAAAATTTCTGATGTTTTATCAGTTTCGGAAAAAGATTTATTTAATTTTGAATAATATCTTATGGTTTTTATTGTTTATAATTTCTTATACCTGTTGTAATCATTGCTATACCGTATTTGTTACAAACATCAATAAGCTGTTGATCTTTAACCGAACCTCCGGGTTGAATAATCAAATTAATCCTTGCCTGAACTGCAGAATATATGGAATCTTCCGATTGAATGGCGGAATCCGTAGCCAAAACAGCCTCTTTTGAATTATCACAGGCATAATTCAATGCCCATTCTATCGCAGGCAGCACATTTGTATGACCCTGCGCAATTGCCGAAGTCTTGAAATCTCTTGCAACAACAGCAGAATTTGTTTTGGCATATTTTACGACCTTCCAGGCAAATATTGCATCTTCAATTTGTTCGGGTGTAGGTTTTTCCCTTGTAACAACTTTAAACATATCTTTATCAAGTTCGCTGTTGTTTCTGTCCTGAACCAAAACTCCAAACGGCGTCATAATAACTTCTTCCATAGTCAGACGACGATATTCTTTTAAAGATGTATTTAATTTTAAAAGTTTTATTTCCGAATTATCTTTAAATATCTCAAGTGCATTATCATCAAAGCCAGGAGCAATAACAACTTCTACAGACATTGAGTTTAAATGTTTTGCAACCTCTGTATCAACTTTTTTCGAAAAACCGACAACTCCGTAAAAAGAACTTATCGGATCACAATCAAAAGCTTTTGTATATGCTTCATACAAAGAACGTCCCAATGCAACACCGCAAGGTTTTCCATGCCTTATAATAGTGACACAATTTACATCATAAAATTCACTGACAACATTTACGGCAGTTGTAATATCTATTATATTATTAAAAGATAATTCAGCTTCATTCAGTATTTCATAATCGGCCATTTTATCCGTTTTATATATTGAACTTTTTTGGTGCGGATTTTCGCCGTATGCCAAATCTTTCATCTTCTCAAAATTAAATATTTTAAACGGTTTTTCACCGGTATGTTCGGCTAAATTGCCGCAAATCAATCTGTCATAGTTTGCGGTAACATTAAAAGCTTTTGCGGCTAATTTAAGTCTGCCGAATTCATTTGCATTCAGAGCAACATAATAATCAACTTTATCGGTTATAACCGTAACATTTTTATAGTTTTTAGCTGCCGCACGGAGTAATGTTATTCCGACTATATCAATATCTTTTATAATATCATCAGGGTTTGAATTTTTTGATTCTATAACTTCAAACGGGCATAAATTTACCACAACCATATCAAAAGGTTTTATAATTGCTTTTTCTTTAGCCGTTAATTCACCTAAATCATTACTGTTCGCCAATACACTTGCCAAAAAAGTTTCATTGAAAACTTCGTAATCCTGTTTCAAAAGCCCTGCAAAATTTGAAAATTCCGAAACATTTATAACCTCAATACCTGCATTAACAAGTACTTCATACGTATTGCCGCATGACACAATTTCGTAATCAAATTTATCAACAAGATTTTTCGCAAAATCAACTAAACCTACTTTGTCATATACACTAATAAATGCTCGTCTTTTCATAATTGTCCCTCAAATTTAATATTATACTTAACTTTATTATAACAGCTTAAATTAATTTTGATATTTTCTTAGCATTTCGTAACTATTTATTTTATAAAAATCATGTCTTTGCTATATTATAGAAAAAGAGGTTTTATAAATGTCAAATAACAGAATAACTGAAGGTGTTGGTCAAAAAATAGTTGATGCTTTAAGAAAGCAGTCAGAAATTGATATTCAAAATGTTACAATGAATGCTTTACCGCCGGAACAAAATTATTCACAGAATAATTCCGTTGAATTTACCGATAATTTTGATGACGAAACAGATGATTTCGGAGAAAAAATCGAATTTTCCAATCCGGTTGAACAAAATTACACAATGCCGTATACTCCCCAGCAATCTTATAACAAGGAAATGTTTGCGGCAGAGCTTGATGATTTTGAAGTGCCTGCAAATGTTGCAGTATTAAAGCAATTAATTACCCAATTGCCGTCCGGAGTTTCAAGACAAACCGGAGCCCAGATAATTAAACAAACTATGGAAGCTTTGGGTATTTCAATGAAAAGTGTTTTACAGGAAGCACAACAGGTTCAAGATAATCTCAACGGCACATCAAAGGAATGTCAAGCATCTATTGTTGAACATAAAAAGCAGATAGGTATATTGGAAAGACAATCACAAAAACTTCAGCGTCAATCCTCTGCCTTAAACGATATAATAACTTTATTTGTTCAGACAGGTATTTAATAATAAATTAATAATCAACACTAATATTTTATTTCCTGCAATATATTTTCCGATTTGAATTTTTTTGCGGAACGATTGTTGATGTATTCTTTTAAAAGTTCAAAACATACACTGCATACTTTTTCGTTTGCTTTTTTATCATAATCGGATACATAGTCAAAATCATATTGCAAACATGCATTTAAAAAATCTCTCAGTTTATAATGAAGCAAATTTTTTACTTTTAATGTTTGGTTGCAGTCCGAACATATAATTCCGCCCATTTGGGAAGAAAAATACATGTTTTCCGATTTTACATGTTCTCCGCAGCACAAACAGGTATCAAGTTCAATTCCAAACCCCGAAATCTGCATCATTTTTATTTGAAATTTTATTACCGATAACATAATTTCTATGTTACTTGCTGCATTTGAAATTTTATCCAAAGCTTTATATAAAATATCATAGACTTCACCTGAACAAGGATCGTCTTCTACCCCAAAATTACTCACAACTTCCGAAATGTACATTGAATAAAATATTTTATCCATATTTTGACGGGTATTTTTAAAAGTATTCAGAGCTTCAGCCTGACAAATTCTGTCCATATTTTTACCCTTGTACAGCATTAATTTATTTGCAACAAGCAAATCCATTCTTGCTCCAAGCTTGCTTTTTGGTTTTTTAACCCCTTTTGCAACTCCTCTTATGAGCCCTTTATCTTTTGAATACATTACAACAATCTTATCAGCTTCACTGAGATTGTATGATTTTAAATTAATAGCATCAGTAACAAAATTATACATTACCCGATCCGTTAAACGTACCATGATATACACCACGCAACATTTGCTGCAATTCCGTCTTGTTATCGGAATATGTATTAGCCGTTTCTTCGGAAATAAGTCCTCTGTCGAAAAGTCTGTACAATGATGCATTCATTGTAATCATATTGTTGAATGTACCCTTCTTAACAAGTTCATAAATATCTTCCAATTTGTCTTTCTCGATAAAATCCTTTACTGTCGGGGTAACAACAAGAACTTCGCATGCCGGTACACGTCCCGTACTGTCTTTTAAAGGAACTAATTTTTGAGAAACCGTTCCTCTGAGAACTGCCGCAAGTTGTGAACGAACAAAATCCCTGTCAGCGGGTTCAAACATATTGATAATTCTGTTACATGTTTGAATAGCATCATTTGTGTGAATTGTTGCAAATACTAAGTGTCCTGTTTCTGCAGCACTAAGAGCCGCATCAACAGTAGCCCTATCTCTGATTTCACCTACAAATATAACATCAGGGTCTTGTCTTAACGCATATTTTATACCGCTCGGAAAACTGGGAGTATCAACCAAAACCTGACGCTGAGAAACTATTGATTTTTTGTTGCTGAATACAAATTCGATAGGATCTTCAATAGTTACAATATGTTTTTGGTAATTTGTATTGATGTAATCAATTAAAGATGCAATTGTAGTTGATTTTCCGGAACCTGTCGGCCCTGTAACAAGAATCAGACCATTATTCAGGTTTGAGAATTGCTCAATTGATTCGGGAAGATTTAATTCCGGAAATTTTTTAATATTATAAGGAATTGCCCTTGCTACAAGAGAAAATTTACCGAGCTGACGGTTTAAATTAACCCTGAAACGGGATACTCCCGGTATTTCATACGCAAAGTCCAAATCAAACACATCACTGATATGTTCCAAAAGATGCGGCGGAATAATAGCCTCATACGCAGCTTTTAAATCATCATCAGTTAAAAACGGCATATCAATTTTGATTATTTTTCCCCCGACTCTTATTGTCGGATGTTCGCCAATTTGTAAATGTACATCAGACGCACCAATAGTTACCGCTTTTTTTAAAAAACCTTTTATGTCGAAATTGCTACCCATAAATCTCCCTCTGTAACATTATTATAGCAATTATATTAAATAATTACAATATTTTTTAATATGTAACAAAAATTTAACAAAAAACATAAAAAAGTCAATTTATAAAATCAAAAATACTTTATATAAATGTAAGGGAAATTTCAAATTATTTAATCAAAAAATTGGATATTAAAAATAATCAAAATTCGATTGAGAATAAAGATTAAAGAAAAGGCTTATTTTATACTCTCTCTCTTAATATCCTCGTGTTTATTTAATGTTGCCATACTTTGGCAACTTTTTTTTGCTTGTAATACAAATCTAATTTATATCGAAAAATTTGCTTCCGATTTGATTTTCAAAATTAGAACAAATTAATTTTTCATCTTCCGTTGTTATTGAAAAATGATTATAACTAACAGAATTCAGCATATTCCTGAATTTCACGGCAAGTTTTCTTAAATCAGGATATTTTTCATACAAATACTGTTGAGCATGAAGGTAATCCTTCCCGCGTTCTTCAACTGTTGAACTGATATGTTTTTGTAAAACTCCTGCAACAGTTCTGTCAAAAGTATCGGATCTTTTACCAATAACTTCAGAACCTGACATTATGCACATAATATCTCTGGCAGGATATTTATCGCCAAATGAAGGATATTTTCTTTGAGAATAAATATTTAAATAAGGACTAATTTCCATTATTTTCTCCTTTTCGTTTGCTTAAAAAAGTAAGAAAAAATAATTTTGTTAGTTTAGTTTCAAATATTAATAAATATTAAATAAACTTATGTGGTCTTATTGCCCTAAAGACCTATCGCTTTATAGCATTATAATTTAACGTTTCGATATATTTAACCGCATAAACGGCTCCGACAGCTCCGTCAGATACTGCAGTAACAACTTGTCTTAAAGGAGTTTTTCTGACATCACCGATTGCGAAAACTCCTTCAACAGAAGTCTGCATAGTTTCGTCAGTAATAATAAAACCTCTTGCGTCCTGTTGTAATTGTCCTGAAAATAATTCGACATTCGGTGTCATTCCGATATACGGAAATACTCCGTTTACAGATAAATTTGAAATTTCGCCAGTTTTTACGTTTTCAATAACAACGTTATTCACAAGATTTTCACCCTGAATTTCTTTTACTACACTATCCCAGACAAATTCAAGTTTTTCATTTTTAAATGCTCTTTCCTGAACTATTTTATCAGCTCTTAGTTCATTTCTTCTATGAATTACATAAACTTTATCCGCAAATTTTGTCAAATACACAGCTTCCTCAACGGCAGAATTTCCGCCTCCGACTACTGCAACGACTTTGTTTTTGTAAAACGCACCGTCACAAACTGCACAATAACTTACCCCTCTGCCTATGAATTCTTTTTCACCCATGACACCTAACTTCATAGGTTGTGCACCTGTTGCAATTATTATTGATTTTGCCTGAAATTCGTATTCCCCCGTTGTAATTTTTTTGTTTTTCAAATCAACGAATTTAATCTCCTGCATAGGAAATTTATTTACTCCGAATTTATCGGCATGCTCCTCAAATTTTTCCATCAAATCATACCCGCCTATTAACTGAAATCCGGGATAATTTTCAAGTTCAAGATAGTTTGACGGCTGTCCGCCAAACATATTTGTATCAACAATAGCTGTTGAAACCGCTCCTCTGCCCGCATAAATAGCGGCTGAAAGTCCTGCAGGACCTCCGCCTAATATAACGGTATCAAAATTTAATTTTTCCATTTATCCTCATTTCCCTGTAATACCGGTTCCGGAAATCTTTTCACCTTTCAGAATATATACTGCCGTATCCGTTTTAACTAATTTCCCGTCAATTGGTGAATATGTTTCCAAAATCAGTGAATTTATACCCGTAAAAGTGTCCCCTGAAAGCTTTATATCAACCGTGTCGGTTAAGATTTTATTAAAATCATAACTTCCCTTTTTTGTAAATCTTATCATGTTCCCTTCTACATAATCCACATTTACAGATGCCTCAGCTCCCGTAAACGGATTACTTAAATTAATGACGTTACCCGAACGTGATAAGTTCCAAAAATCTACAGTCTGAGGTCTGAAATTCATACTTCCTGATTGTTTGGAAACTTTTGCCGCAACTCTCCAGCTTCCGTAAAAAGTATCGGGAACCAAATCCACTGATACACCGGCTTTTAATGTTTCCGCAGATACAGAAACACCCATAAACAATAAAAATATAACAATTAAATTCTTTAAATATTTCATAATACGATATTAATTATTTTATCATATATTTCAAGATTTGGAAAATTATTTATCATTCTTTTAATTTTTTAGTAATTCTTCGGATAATTTACCGAAAGTTTCTATTGATAATTTTTCGCCTCTTGTATTTTCATCTAAATCTAAGGTTTTTAATGCTCTTAATATTTTTTCTTTATCAAATCCTGCAGACACAAGACAATTTTTGATATTTTTTCTTCGCTGAGAAAATGCACCCTTAACAGTTTTTCTGAAATGTGTATAATCCGTTAAATCCAAAAGCGGCTTTTCTCTGACAACAAGTTTAACAAGTGCAGAATTAACTTTCGGGGCAGGGAAAAATGATTTTCTGCCGACAAGTTTCATAATCTTCACATTTGCCCAAAACTGTGAAAGTATTGTCAAAAGTCCGTATTGTTTTGACGGGGAATTTTCCGTCGCAACCATTCTTCTTGCGACTTCTTCCTGAACCATCAAGAGAATATCAGTTATTTTGTTACGGTTTTTATTATTTAAATCATCAATTTCGCCCAAAAGATGCGCCAAAATAGGACTTGTAATATAGTAAGGGATATTTGCAACAATTTTAATTTTGCCCTCACACAATTCCGACAAATCCTGTTTCAAAATATCATTGTGAATAATTTTTAAATTAGGTGCATTGAGTTTTTCAAGCTCTTTTATCGCTTCTTCATCAAGTTCGATTGCTATAACCTGTTTGGCATGTTTTACGAGTTGTTCAGTTACAAAACCGACACCCGCCCCGATTTCAACAACAGTATCATCAGATTTAATTTCCGCAAAATTAATAATATCGGATATTGTCTGACCGTCAATTAAAAAATTTTGACCTAATCTTTTTTTTGTTCTGAAATATTTTGCCCGTTCGAAGTAATTCATCATGACAATTATAATAACACAGACAGGTAAATGTTTTAAAAAATCTTTTTTGATAAGTTTCTGCTATAATAGAAAAGGAGTTAATATGCAAACCAAACAAAGATTAGGGAAACAAGAAATTTTAAAGTTATTTGAAAATGGCTGTAAGACCGAACAAACAATCGGTTTGGAGTATGAAAGACTTCCGATTTCTCCTAAAAACTTAAAAGCAACGGATTATGAAAACGTTTGTGAATTTTTGAGAAAATTTGCAAAAGAAGAAAATTGGGATTATATAACAGATGATTACAACATTATCGGATTAAAACAGGAACATGACACTATTACACTTGAGCCGGGAAGTCAGATTGAATTAAGTATAAAACCGGAAAATACAATATTTGAACTAAAAGAAAAAACAGATAAACTCGACAAATTTATGAAACCGCTTTTGGACAAGTTTGGCATAAGTTTGTTGAATTACGGAGTTTCTCCGCTATCAACAAATAAGAATATAAATCTTATTCCCAAAAAACGTTACATGATCATGGCAAAATATTTGTGGGGAATTTTGTCTGACGTTATGATGAGAGAAACTGCAGGAATTCAATGCTGTATTGATTTTCAGTCTGAAGAAGATGCTGTTAAAAAATTTAAAATTGCAAACAAACTTTCTCCTTTTATGACTGCTATGTTTGCAAATTCACCTGTCAGAGGCGGAGTTGATACGGGATATAAGAGTTTCAGAGCATTGAGCTGGTTAAACACCGACAATGACAGATGCGGTTTTACGGGACTTATTGATAATATAAATTCGTTTGAAGATTATGCCGATTTTGTACTCGAAACTCCAATGATATTTTATATTCGTGATAATGACACAATTCCTTTAAACGGTAAAATCAATTTTAACCGATTTATGAACGATTATGATGCCGAAATTGAAGATTTTGAACTGCATGCTAACCTGTATTTTCCTGAAGTAAGATTGAGAAATTTTATTGAAATAAGAAATCATGATTGTGTCGGAAAAGGTTTGCAATATTCAATTCCTGCAATATATAAGGGAATTTTATATGACAATTCCGCTATGGAAGAAACCGAAGAATTGTTCAAAATTTTTGATTATAATGATTTTTCGGAATTAAGATACAATGTACCCAAAACAGCACTGAATACCCGAATAGGAAGATATTTCGTTAAAGATATTTCAAAAGAAATTTTGTATATAGCCGAAAAATCTTTAATATCAATGAATACAGGCGAAGAAAAATTTCTGGATCCCATAAAAGAATACACTTTACAAGGAATTTGCCCTGCAGATGTGATTTTACGGAATTGGAACAGATGTTGGAACAAAGATGTCCGTAAATTGATTGAATATATAAAGGAATAAATCAATACCAATATCTGTAAAATTTTACAAAAACCTAATGTTTCTGCGTACGTAGCACAAAAAGAAAGTCTCGTCGATTGACAAGACTTATAAATATACATTTACCCCACACATATAGTACCAAACAAATAAAGTTTTGTCAATATGTAAAAAATGTATTTAAAAAAAATTCATATTTTTCATGTTAAAATTTTCTTATGACGAAATATATGCAGGCAAAATTTTTAATAAGTGCAGAAAAATTATCTCAATGTCCCGAATACACATTACCTGAATTTCCGCTTTTGGGACGTTCTAATGTAGGAAAATCCTCATTTATAAACGGGCTTTCCAATAACAAAAAACTTGCAAAAACATCTAACACTCCCGGAAAAACCAGATTGATAAACTTTTTTCAATTTGGAAATGATTTTATGCTTGCGGATTTACCGGGATACGGTTATGCAAAAGTATCTAAAGAAGCTCAAAACAAATGGCAGAAATATTTGGAAGAATACTTATTAAAACGGGAACAAATAAAATCTTTAATTCAATTTATTGACGGCAGACACGACATTCAGAAAAACGATTTTCAGATGAGAGAATGGGTTGAAATATACAATTTACCGATAATCACTATTGTTACAAAAATGGATTATGTACCGAAATCAAAGACTTTGAATATTTTAAAAAATATTGAAAAACAGTTCGGAGGAGTGGTTTTGCCTTTCAGCGCAGTGGATAACAGATATAATGAAGGAATTTTTGAATATTTTCAAAAACTGATTTCCGAAAATTAATAAATTTAGACTATTGTCTAAATGTATTTTATATATTTAAAGTATATAATTTTTTCGGAGGTTACAGATGAATTTGGATGATAATAAGTTATCTGAAGTTGTTCAGTCACTGGATAAAATGGAAACCATTACCAAAGTTTTAAATCAAACAATGTTAGAAGATGATGAGTTTAATACGGTTGACAGCAGAAATTTGTGTTCGGTAATGTTGAGAGAAATAAATTATACAAAATCAAAATTAACTTGTAGATAAAATTTTTTCATGTTAGCATTCTGCGTATAGAAAGAGGTAAACATGCAGGCACGCAGAGCAGCCAGAGAATTGGCATTTATTCTTTTTTCACAATTTGATAAAAAGATAACAAATTATTCAAAAGAAAATTTACAGGATATTATATTAAAATCGGTAAGAATTTTGACAAGCAGCGCAAATGATGAACTTAAAATTGCTTTGGGTTCATTGATTGATATGCGCGATAAAATTGAAACCTATGAAGCGGAATCGGAAACAAATTTAAATCGTCCTATAGGTGCTGCAAATATCCCCGTACCGCTACCAATGACATCTGATATGGTCGGCAGAATTAATGAAATGATTGATATTGCCGAAAAATCTCTTATGGCATTGGAAATTGCAGAGTTTACAACTCTTGATTCTCAAAATGACGTAAAAAATTATGCAATAGAAATTGCTGAATTTTTCCACAAAAACAATAAAGAAATTGATGATATAATTCAGAAATACGCAAAAAATTGGGATTTGGGACGTTTGGTTAAAATGGATAAAGACATTTTGCGTATAGCGATTGTTGAACTTTTGTATATAAAAGATGCTCCTATGAAAGTTGTTATTGATGAAGCTCTTGAACTTGCAAAGAAATATTCGACAGACGACAGCGCATCATTTATTAACGGAATTTTGGCAAAAATTATTGTGGATTACGGGTTAAGTTAAGATTTTTCTTTTATAACCAGTTCATAACCCAAATAGTCAAGAATTTGCTGAACAGTTTCGAAACGTACTCGTTTGTTTTTTAATTGAACGGATAAACCGCTTGAACAAGGAATTTTAATTCCTTTGTTCTTCAGTATATCTATGACTTTTCTCATAGATAGTCTCCGTTTTAATAAACAAATCTCAAGTTCTTCTTTTATGTCTAGCATAATGACAGTATAAATTTTGTTTCAAAATATTGACAATTATATAAATAGTTGCTATATAATAAATAATACTGTTATAAAATAATTAGCATAGGTTAAAAATGATTAATATTGATGATTTTGACGAAAATGATGATGTAATTTTACCTGACACTTATTGGAGTGAGTTGGTTTATATTTTTTATATTTTAAGAGATATAATAGAAAATCCTGATGACAGAAAGTTGAAATTTCAAAAATTGTTAAGTCAAATAAAAATTCATAAACATTGGATGCAAGTTAAATAATTTTATGTTAAAATCCAACTATGTTCGGATTTTTTAAAGAAAAATTTAATAACCTTAAAGAAACGGTTTCAAATACTGCGCAGGCACTTGTGGGTAACGTTATAAATACCGTCAGCCATGAAGAAGAATTTTCGGAATTTGTTCTTGACGACATGGAAGATACACTTATCAGTGCGGATTTGGGTGTTGGATATGCATCTGAACTTGTGGATAAATTAAGAAATCAAAACAAAATTAAACCGTCTGATGTTAAAAATTACCTGAAAACAGAGTTTCTGAATGTATTAAAAGATGCCGGAAGCAACATTTTAAATTATCAAGACGGTTTAAATATATACTTTATCTGCGGAGTTAACGGTGTCGGAAAAACCACATTAATCGGGAAACTTGCTTATAAATTCAAAAATGAAGGTAAAAGAGTTTTAATTGCAGCAGCGGATACTTTTCGTGCCGCAGCGGAAGAACAGCTTGATATATGGTCAAAAAGAGCAGGGGCAGATATTGTAAGACACGACAAAGCAGATCCGGCATCTGTCGTTTATGAAGCTATAGACAAGGCAAATTCACAAAATTATGATGTAATTCTGGTTGATACCGCAGGCAGATTGCAGAATAAATTTAACCTTATGGAAGAACTTTCAAAAATCAAATCGGTTATTGACAAAAAAGCACCCGAAAGTTTAAGAGAATGTATGCTTGTATTAGATGCAAATACTGGACAAAACGGTTTACAGCAGGCAAAAGTGTTTACGGAGGCTGTTAATTTAACATCAGTAGCACTGACAAAGCTTGACGGCTCCGCAAAAGGTGCAATTGTTCTTGCTGTTGCAAAAGAAATGAAGTTGCCCGTAAAACTTGTCGGTGTCGGTGAAAAAATGGAAGATTTGAAAACGTTTAATTCCGAAGAATTTTTAGAAGCGATATTTAATTAGGTGAGAAGTAAAAGTGAGTAGTGAAAAGTTCGTTACGTTAAAAAAAACAACGACCAAATCAGGTAATGAAATACAACTAATTGATTTATCTGATAAAGACCACTCACCACTCACCACTCACTACTCACTTGTAATCGGTGTTTTTCATGGTGATGAACCTCAGGGAAAATTTTTGATTGAGGAATATTTGAGAAATATTTCCTCCCCCTCGAAATCAAAGATTTCGGTCCCCCTACCAGAGGGGGACATAACTAAATTGGCGAGAAATTTGCGTAATAATATGACGAAACAGGAGGTTATTCTTTGGCAGTATCTGAAGGAAAGACAAATCTTAGGGGTTAAATTCAGACGACAAGCTGTTATTGGCAGATATATTTGCGATTTTGTATCTTTTGAAAAGAAGATAGTAATAGAAATAGATGGCGGACAGCATAATTTTGGTGAGCAAGAACAAAAAGATAAATATAGAGATAATTTTTTAAAATCACAAGGATTCAAAATACTAAGATTTTGGAATACTGATATAGATAAAAATATATCAGGGGTTATTGAAACAATAAAAAATACAATTAACTCATGTCCTCCCCTTGTGGGAGGACCGAAATCTTTGATTTCGAGGAGGGGGATATTATTCATTCCCTGTCTAAACCCTGACGGAATGGCACTTGGTAGAAGAACAAATGCAAACGGAGTTGATTTAAACAGAAATTTTCCGACAAAAAACTGGGGAGAAGATACATCATCTGCAGGCGATAATCCGTCTGACTATTTCGGAGGGAAATCTGCAGGAAGTGAAATTGAAACTCAATTTGTCATGGAAATTATTGAAGAATACAAACCTGAAAAAATCTTAACACTCCATGCACCATACAAAGTTGTAAATTATGACGGGCCTGCACATGAATGGGCGGAACGTATTTCTGAAATAATCAATTATCCGGTTGAAGAAAGCATAGGCTATCCGACTCCCGGAAGTTTTGGAACTTATGCGGGTGTTGAGCGCAATATCCCTGTAATTACTCTTGAATTAGACGAAAAAATACCGGTCGAACAACTTGAACAACCGGTATTTAAAATATTTGATGAATTGTAATTATTATTTTGCCGGTATGAAAATTAAGACTTCAAAAGTTCCTTTTTCCCCTTCACCGTTTATTCCTTTGTGAAGAATTTTTAAACCGCCGTTTTGAAGAGAATCTTTGCTGTTTTTAATTTCTTCGGCTTTTACAAATTGTCCTACCGAACCAATCCACAATGATAATTTGTTGCCTGATGCTTTTTTTGCAAGGTCAATATCTTCAGAATCCAATACATATGTATATTGTCCGTCTTTTGTATAACCGTCCTCATTTGCATGAGAAATACCCAAAACATTATATGCATCTTCTTCATACATATCCCAAACAGGAATTTCTCCGCTAAATGCTTGTGCAGTGTATGTTTTTTTAGATTGCTCTAATTTAATTGTCAACCCTTCTTCAATTTTAACTTTTCTTTGTTCAACTTTACTGTTTTCATTATCCAGCCACTGAACAATTATCGGAATTAAAGTAACATTTTTGGTATTATAGAAAACCAGAATTTCGTATTGCTCTGTTTCTCCGTTTTTATTGATTCCGTTATGAATAATTTTTAATATATCATTTTGGTTTACGTTATCACTTGTTATTGAACCTGCTTCTACAAAATGACCTTCATCATCAATCCAATTTATAAAATCATTTTTTTCTGCTGATTTTGCAACTTCTATATCTCTGTGATCAAGTACGAAAATTTCTTTTCCCGCTTTGTTTTTAAAGCCATTCGGAACCATATATCCTGTTTTGTCGGCTTTGGATAATCCTAAAATGCTGTATGCATCTTCCTTTGCCAATGTATAAACGGGAGTATTACGGTTGCCTTCATAAGGTTTCGGCTCTATTTCAAGATTTCCCGACTGTTCAAATTTAACTCTTATGCCTTCTTCAATATTAAGTATGCGTTCTTGAGTTTTACCGTCTTCTTCCCATCTGACTATAGCGGGTATATAATTTATCGGTTTTACCATGAAGTTCTCCTTTCTGTTTTTTTATACATTTATTGTAATATTTTTTTGTTTAAAATTGCAAATGATTTTATTTTCTTTACATTTACTAATAAGAAAAACCGATTGAATAATTCAATCGGTTTTTGAAAATTATACTTTATTAAATTTATCTAAGATATGAACTGCCAATAGTAACAGTTTCGTCTTTATATAAGGACATTCCGTCATATTGTTCTTGCGGGCCATGTCCACCCATAAATAATTTTACTTGTTTACTTACGAATCCATCGCTATATTTCAAGTATGAGTCTCTACCTGAATCTCGTGCATATGCAACAGTCATTTTGGCTTGAGGATCCGTAACATATCCTTCACCATAACGCATTGGTGTATCATCATCATAAAAATCTTCTGTATGAATTTTTCCGTCAACATTTAACCTTGCTTCAGTTATGTATACGCTTCCGTCATTAACACCGTCAGAGTGTCTTGATGATAAATATTTTTTCATTGAACCGGGTGCTATTCCATAAGCTTCTTTGAAATCAGCAGTGCTGACTGTTCCTTTAAAAGTAAAATTTACAGAACCATCTTCCAATACTTCATAAGTTGTGTTATTGTACACATTCTTCATTCTTTCGTATTTTTGCGGGTCAGATGCTTTGTATTGTCCTATATCTGTGGCTGTTGCAAGATGTTCTTGGGTGGAATGGTATGCTCTGCTGTGTCCTGTAAGATTTATATTGCCTGTACCCTTATTTCCACTATCATTTTGCGGTGAACTTAATTCATAATTTGCATCAGGTGCAGATGCTCCTTGTATCGGTTGTACCATAATAATATCTCCTTATTTTTTATTGCACGTATATATCTATTAAATAATTTTTATATACAAAATTGCGCATGTTTTTATTAATTTTTACATTTGTTAACATGAAACTTTTTTTGTAATAATATATATGCAAAAGAGGGATTTTTTATGAAACTATACAATTCTTTTTCAGGTAAAGTTGATGAATTTACACCGATAGACGGCAATAAAGTCAAAATGTATGTTTGCGGGCCTACGGTTTATGATTATGCGCATTTGGGACACGCAAGATGTTATATTACTTGGGACGTTTTATACAGATATTTGAAATTCAGAGGCTATGAAGTTACTTATTGCCGTAATGTGACTGATGTTGATGACAAAATCCTGAAAAAAGCCGAAAAAGAAGGTAAAACTCCCGAAGAAGTTTCACAATATTGGTACAAGCAGTTTTCAAACTCCATGAAATTATTAAATAACTTAAAACCTGATATAGAGCCGTTTGCAACAAAAACACTCGGTGAAATGATTTCTATAGTAAAGGATTTAATCAAAAACGGTTATGCCTACGAATCAAATGGGGACGTGTATTTCAGGGTTAAAAAATTCGGAGGATACGGAAAACTTTCGGGACAGCCTATTGACCAGCTTGAAAGCGGTGCAAGAATTGAAGTGGGTGAACAAAAAGAAGACCCTCTTGATTTTGCACTTTGGAAAAAAGATGAAAAATTCGGTTACAATTCCCCATGGGGTGTCGGCAGACCGGGCTGGCACATTGAATGTTCCGCAATGAGCCGTAAATATTTGGGCAAAACAATTGATATTCACGCAGGCGGGGCGGATTTGATTTTCCCCCACCACGAAAACGAAATTGCGCAATCCGAATGTGCAAACGGTTGTAAATTCGTAAATTATTGGTTACATAACGGTTTTGTAACGATTAACAAAGAAAAAATGTCAAAATCTTTGGGTAATTTTTTGACAATTGACGATTTGCTCAAAAAATACGATTCAAATACGATAAGATTTTTCATTCTAACAAACCATTACAGAATGCCGGTTGAATTTTCTGATGAAGCCCTAAATTCCGCTCAGGCAGGCGTAAAAAGAATGTTGAACGCGAAACGCACTGAAATTAATGAAAACCTTGATATTACCCGAACTGATGAATATAAGCAGTTTGTAGAAGCTATGGATGATGATTTGAATACATCAAAGGCTCTTGCGGTACTTTTTGAACTTACAAACAAGGCTAACAAAGATGATAAAGATGCATTTACGGTTCTTTATAAACTTGCGACAACGCTTGGATTTACGTTTGAAAAACCGACACTTTCTGGCGAAGAACTTCAAAATGCAGTAAATCATGTTTCAGAAAAACTCGGACAAAAATTCTCATCAATGGAAGAAATTATTTCTCTCAGAAAAGAGGCAAGAAAAGTTAAAAATTGGGAAATTGCCGACAAAATCAGAATTGCTCTTGATGAAGTTGATATTGTTTTGAAGGATTTGAAAGACGTAACGGTTTGGGAAGTTAAATGATTATAAGTGAGTAGTGAATTGTGAGTTGTGAATAGTCGTTATCGGTGCTTCGCACAAAAATATATTAGTACGAAGTGCCGATAAGAACCATTCACTACTCACTACTCACCCCATTAACATTCCTTAATAAAATTCTAAAATTATTGAAGTTTAAACAAAATTATGCCGATACCTTATACAGAAAGGAATGTACCTTTATGGGCATGTCAGCTTCACAAGCAAGATTGTTAAGCATAACGTCAAGGTTATCGAACAATGAACTTCGCGCACAGAACATAACAAATGCCAAACTTCGGCTTGATACCAGAGCCGATGCTATTGGTAATGCGTATATTGAAGCATTAAATTCTCAACAATTAATGTTTGTGAATTATGATGACAACGGTGATGCTTTAAAGGTAAATTTAACTCCTGCCGTTTTATACGATTATGCCCCGATGAAAAATCAATATATGCTTGTAAATCAGGCTAATAAATTTTTAATTTCTTATACCGATAAACAAAATTTTGAAAATACCGATGATTTAGCAGGATTTTTAGAATGTTATAATTTGGTATACGATTCAACGGAAGCATCAAATAAAGAAAAATATGCTGAATGGGAAGCTAATTGTGAAAAATTAAAAGAAGATTACGAAAAAGCCCATGAAGCATGGGAAGAAAAAGTTAAAAATTGGACAGGTACGACATATAACAATGATATATATGATAAATTTGTTGATATCATTGGTACAAGTATAAACCCCAAAACAGACTGTTATACTCGAGCTTTAACAGGTGGATTGTGCTATTTACATGTATTAAACTTTATGCTTGATTATGACGGAATACGTGTAAAAAATGGTCAGGTGTATACTACAACTACGGGTGATACTTTCCAAACCTGTATGGGGGAAGGTGATATGGGTGTTCAAGTTTCTCCATACGCAGATAAACGCGCAGTCATGAAAGATTTATCAGATGCGATTAATGATCCGAATAATAAATGTGACCGTTCTGATAAATTTACCCCATACTATCACAATCCTGAGGGTAATACAGACGTAAATGATGACAAATTAGAAATGGGTGATGCTGATAATATTATACAACAGGCAATTGATGCAGGACGTCCTCCTTCAAAATATGAACAATTAAAAAGTGATTATAAGTATGATACTTCAGACCCGTCAAATCCCAAAGCGGTTCTCAAAACACTAAAAGAAAAATTGCAAGATTTATATTATTTAATACTCTGTTTTGGCGGTTATCAGGATCCTAGCATCATTGGCTTTGAACATGATGATCAGGTTCCATGCTATCCCGGTATAGCCAGTGATTATAAAGAATTGCTAATAAACTTTACAGAGGGCGATTTGAAGATGAAAAGTCATACAGATCCACCGCCGGAACCGGAACTTACTTTGCCGGATCCTCCCGAACCGGTTGAAGGTATTACAATTCTCAGAGATCAGGAAAAATCTCAATGGTATGTAAACATGTGGCATGCCCTGAACGGCTCCGAAACGTCAAATACCGTTGATCCGATAAATTTTGACAATGATATTGAATACATTCAGGATATTCCGAATGATGTAAGATCTGAATACCGTTTTATTGTCGAAAACAAAACAAAAGATACCAAACAAACAAATTATGTATTGTTAGACCAAAATTTGTACGGCAGTGCGGAATGGCTTGAATTTGCGCTGAAACAAGGAGTTGTTTCAATGGTTCAGGCACAATATTACAATCCTGATGAGGACAGTAACAAAACCGACAATGCACGTGCTGACGGATTTAAGTGGAATTCAATAGTTTATTCAAGTGCAAGAGATATCGTTTCTCAAGATAATGCCGAAAAAATAGCCGTTGCAGAAGTTGCTTATGAAAACGAAATGACGGAAATTCAAGCTTTGGATAAAAAATACAATCAGGATTTGAAAAAACTTGATGCCGAACATAACGCACTTGAAACGGAATATGATACTATAAAAGACGTAATTATGAAAAATACGGAAAGATCTTTTAAAGCGTTCAGTTAAATTGTTTTGAGAGATTCCAAAAACGGAACGGTTTGGGAAGTTAAATTATTATAAGTGAGTAGTGAATTGTGAGTTGTGAGTAGTCGTTATCGGTGCTTCGCACAAAAATATATTTGCACGAAGTGCCGATAAGAACCATTCACCACTCACCATTCACTACTCACCCCATTAACATTCCTTAATAAAATTCTAAAATTATTGAAGTTTAAACAAAATTATGCCGATACCTTATACAGAAAGGAATGTACCTTTATGGGCATGTCAGCTTCACAAGCGAGATTATTGAGCATAACATCAAGGTTATCAAATAATGAATTTCGCGCACAAACTATCACAAACTCAAAACTTCGGCTGGCCGATGAATCCGAAGCCGTCAGTGATGCTTATTTGGAAGCATTGGATTCTAAAGAACTGATGTATATGAATTATGATGATAAAGGTGAGAGTTCAAAAGTTAACCTTACTGCAGCAGCTTTGTATGACTATGCCCCCATGAAAAATCAATATATGTTATTGGATTCTGCCAAAAAATATCTGATATCATATACAGATGCACAAAACTTTGAATATTCAAATGATTTAACCGAATTTTTAACCTGTTATGATTTGGTATACGATTCCACAACGGCACTGAATGATCAAAAATATAAAGAATGGCAGGAACAATGTGACAGATTAACTGAAGAATATGAAAGAGCTCATAAACTCTGGGAAGAATTGACAGAAAGCTGGAGTGGTACAGTTGAAAATTTTGAAATTTACGAAAAATTCTATGATGTAGTCGGAGATAGCAGAAACCCTAAATCTTGTTATGGTGCAGGTTTGGGTGTATTAATAGCAAGCGGAAAGCCTGATGGTGCCTGTTATTTACATTTATTAAACCATTTATTGGATTATGATGGTGAAGCATATATCTATGCTCCTTTGGATCCTTCCACAAAAATGCCTGATGCTTTCATTACATATACGACATCTTGCGGTGATAACTTTACCCCTAAAGGTACGGCAGGAGGACTTGGTCATGATTTAACGCACGATGAAGAATCACGTGCAACATTAAAAAAACTATCAGACGATATTAAAAATGAAGATAATAAATGTGATTCGGCAGACGGATTCATACCCTGGTATGAAAATCCTGACCCCAGCCTGAGAACAGAATATAATGATGTTTTGACAAAAAGACTTACTGATAATATTTTACAGGAAGCTATTAACGGAAACAGAAAACCTTCAAAGTATGAAATATTAAAAAGTGATTTCGTTTATAAAGAGCCTGATAGTGAGCATCCTTATGGTAGCGTTATCGGAACCAAATCATTAAGACAAAAATTAATTGACCTGTATTATATAATTCTATGCAGCGGTGATGAACGTTTAAAAGATCCCAGAATGAGACCTCCCGGTGCTTATAGTTATGATGGCGGAGCTATAGTTGATGATGATCTTGATCCTGCAGTAATTCAGGAAGATATGTACGAAATGCTCAGAAACTTTACCGAAGGTGACTTAAAAATGAGAGATAAAATTGAACCTCCGCCTGAACCTGAACTTACTTTACCTCCTCCTCCCGAACCGGTTGAAGGTATTGCGGTTCTCAGAGATCAGGAAAAATCTCAATGGTATGTAAATTTATGGCATGCCCTGAACGGTTCCGAAACATCAAATACTGTTGACCCGATTAACTTTGACAATGATATCGAATTTATTCAGGGAATTCCGAATGACGTAAGAACCGAATACCGTTTTATTGTCGAAAACAAAACAAAAGATACCAAACAAACAAATTATAAGTTGTTAGATCAAAACCTTTATACCAGTCCGGAATGGCTTGAATTTGCGCTGGAACACGGCATTGTATCAATGCAGCAGGCTCAGTATTACAATCCTGATGAAGACAGCAACAAAACCGATAACATAAATGCAGACGGTTTCAAATGGAATACAATTATCTATACAAGCGCAAGAGATATCGTTTCACAAAATGATGAAACAGCAATTGCAACAGCCGAAATTATCTATAAAAATTCACTTGCAAAAATTGAACACGAAGATAATAAACTGGATCAGGATTTGAAGAAACTTGATGCCGAACATAATGCATTACAAACCGAATACGAATCAATAAAAAACAGTATATCAAAGAATGTCGAAAGATCGTTTAAAGCATTCAGCTAAACTAATATGAGTTATCATCTTCAATCCAGATAACTGTAATGTTTACCGGTTCGGCAAACGGGTTTTTCATACCAAAATACGGAGTTTTTGCTATATCATCATAAAACTTTATTTTTTCGGATAATTTTTTTGTGTATTCAAACAAGTTCATAATAATATTATGAAAACTTTTTTATCCTATATAATCCATAAAAATAACAATATTTCGAAAAAATAATAGCCCGATTCGGCTAATCTCTGTGCGTACCCGTTTGATATCCCGGAACACATAAAAACGCAGGGATTATTCTTTGAATAATTGATGCACCTTTTGATTTTTCTGCCATCATTGAAACTGCCATACCGATATCATCAACGTGCGGAGCAAAATCTGTTGCTTTTACATTTCTATCTACTTTTTTGTGATAGATTTTTTCATTTATAAAATTAGAAACTCTGTTTCCTGCGAAAATACCAATTGTTAAAGCACCAAGAGTTGCAATTGAAAAAGGTATTGCTCTCATTGATTGGTTAAAATACTTTGAAAATTTACCCTTTTCTTTTAGCTGAGGAACAATTTTCATAATCGAATTTTTATTTTTCTTGTAAACCTCAGAAATACCCCAAACACAAGTAACAGGTACAATAACATTTCCCAAAAGCTGATTTAGGGCTTCTCTTAATTTTGATTTTCGGTATTTTTTATCATCAAAAACAAGTCCGCCTGCCAAACCGCCAGCAACAGAAGCTGTTGCAAGTTCTAAAATTTCTTTTCCTTCTAATACAACTTCTTTTTTTAGAGGATTTTTCTTGTCGTAAATACTAAATATTGCCCAATCTTTTATTGGAGTTTTTTTGATAACTGAAGGGCTGAGTGAAAATCCCTGTTTCTTTGCAATATGCGCAAAAGCCCCCGCAACAGCCACCGCAGTCGTTGCCGTTACACTTAATTTCATTCTTTTATCTTTGTCTTGTGCACCAATCGGGCTTATTGACATTTTTTACACTCCACGTTTCAATTATACCAAAAACAGAAAATAAATTTTTTTGTTAGTATAAATACAAACTGTAACAAAATATTAAAAACCACTGGCAATAAAGCAAAAAAAAATCTTTACGAATATTTAAAGAATTGCAATTATGGATATCCAAGTAAAACCCAATCAAACCCTAAAAGATTTTTCATACGGACGTAAATTCGTAAGAGGATTTGCGAGCCGTTCGATTGCACCTGTCATGCTTTTAGAGGCCTTTGTAGAAGGCGGAAGAACTTATCAGGCGTATCAAAGGGGCGGGTTTACGGAAGCAAGAGAGCGTATTACGGAAGAATTTATCGGAGCTTTATTCTGGTTCAGCGGAGTGCCGTTGTTTAATTCTTTGATTGACAAATTTGTAGGTAAAAAAGTTTTCAAACTGCCTGAAACCGACTTCGATACAGGGAAAGACAATTTGAGAAACCCCGTAAAAAACTATATCAGCCAATTCCAAACAAAATTAAAGAAAAATCCGAAACAGGCAGAAAAAATGATTGCAGGTTATAAGTTCGGAAAAGTTATGACAAGTATTTTACTTGCAAACTGCCTTGTAGGTCTTGTTCTGCCAAAAGTTAATCAGGCTATTACGAAACATTTGCTGAGAAAAAAAGCGGAAGAAAAACCTCAAAATAAAGCTGATGAACAAAATCAAGCGATTGAACAATACTCAATTGATAAATTTATCAACAAAGACAAAGATAAACTCGCTTTCGGGTCAATAAATCCGCAAACATTAATGTCTTTAGCTTATAACTTTGAGAACAATCCGAAATACGGTTTAATTTCGACAGATATGGGTGTATGGATAGGCAGAGGTGTGAGTGCAAGAAACAAATATGAAAGAAACGAAGTTTTATTCCGTGATATTTCATCAAGCTACTTCTACATGTTTAACATGCCTGTTATTGCAATGCTGTTGAACAGACTTGAGGACGGAAAATCTCACAGACTTGACCCTGTAACCGCAAAACAGGTTTCGGATCACATGAACGAAGTCTTAAAAGCACATGGCGGAACAATGACAACAGATAATTTCAGGGAATTTGTACTTGGAAATCCTGAAAACAAAGCCTTTTTAGTTCCTGAAATTTCAAAAGAATTGCGCACCGGAAAAGGTGTAATGGAACTGGATAAATTTATTGAACTTTTACCGCACGTAAAATCAAGATATAATTACGCAGATATTGAACAAATCAAAAAATCAGCAAGAGGAATGGCAGAATTACAGCCGAAACTTGACGGCAAATTTGTAATTTCCGAAAAACAGATAATGGATTCATTTACGAACGGCGCAATCAACATGCCGGAATTCTTGAAAAACGTCTACAGATGTTCAACATCTGATCAAAACCTGTTTACGGGAAAAATCAGTGAAGCAAACTTCAACAAAGACTTTTCATTCATCTCTCAGGATACATTCCTAAAAATGCAGAGAGAAATGGAAGGTTATGTCGAAACAATTGTCAAAAAAGCAAAAGACGGAAATATAACAAAAGATATTATAAGCAAAGTCTGCAAAG
This sequence comes from bacterium, assembly GCA_017633675.1. Classification (GTDB taxonomy): domain Bacteria; phylum Cyanobacteriota; class Vampirovibrionia; order Gastranaerophilales; family Gastranaerophilaceae; genus Stercorousia. The sequence goes on from JAGBOW010000033.1 coordinate 44,129, forward strand.
AAAACTACATTAAAAACTCAATTAATTGGGGAATCGGCTTTGCAATATCCGCAGCATTCTTATCGACATTTATTCCAAAAATCCAATACTGGATGACAAGACACGCAACGGGCTCTAATGAATTCCCCGGAACTGCGGATTATTCGGAGAAAAATTAGTAATCCATTACCCAACCGTTTTCCATTATACGTGCAGCACATCCTTCACCGGATACACCCAAAAAACCCAAATCATTCTTTGCATTGTGATGTATTAACATATTTGGTTTTCCGCAATAATAGTCAATATTACGCCAATAAAATATATTTCCATTGATTTGCGGAATATCACAAATTAAGGCGTCATCTATTCCATTGGACGGATATAATTTACCATCCTCACCTATAGTAAAGTAAAATACATCCCTACCTATTAAGTTAGGTCCCTTTTTACCATTAATATCTATCATGCTAAAACCCAATCTTTTACAGATATGACCGCCGTTTTCTTTAATGGTTTTGCAATCATTAGGCGAAGCAAAGTCGCTAAAATAAAAATCAATCTGAGTACCATCGGGTAATTGATATATACCTCGATCTTTTGAAACCAATTTTTCTGATTTATCAAAAGTGTAAATATCATGTCCCAATACTCCGTATTCACCTTTAAAATATTTTTTCACGTGTTGTAATATTGGTTGACAAATTTCCCCATTCTCTGTATAACTCGCACTACAAGATACATTTTTGTTACTACTCAAAGCACTAAAAACACTTACATTTGATAAGTCAAACACCTCTTCATCTGCCATCATTTTTTGAAAACCTTGTTCAACAATAGAATAAGATTTTTTTAGCTGATTAACCCATACTTTTTTATTATACCTATCAATTAGTGTTGGCATGGTCAAAGCCGCAACAACACCTATTACGCCTAATGTGATTAAAACTTCTGCAAGTGTGAAACCTTTTTTCAATTTATCCTCCTTACCTATATATATTCATATTATTAGAATTATATATTTATAATCGAATATTGTCAAATATTATACAAATATATATATGAATATAGATATATCTAAACAAGAATTATTAAAGAAATTTGGTCTTAATGTTAAATTTGCAAGAATGAAAAAAGGCTTAACACAAGAACAACTTGCAGAAAAAATGGACATAAGTTGGACATATTTAGCCAAAATCGAAACGGGCAAAATAAACATGTCTTTAGGAAAAATCTTAGAGCTTTCAAAGACTCTCGAAGTCGATATTAACAAACTTTTATATATTGAATAATACTTGTAAATTAATTTTGCCCATGACATAATTTTGGTATCGAAAGGCGTGTCATGGCAAACACTTTAGTTTATTTATTAGACGGAAAAATTTACATAAACCTCACTAACCGATGCACAAATGATTGTATTTTTTGTTTAAGAAATGACAAAGATGACGTCTGTGGTCAGACTCTCTGGCTTGATGATGAAAATTTTGGCGCAAATGAGGTAATTAACCAACTTAACGAACTACTCACCACTCACCACTCACCATTCACCGAAATTATTTTCTGCGGTTACGGCGAGCCGATGCTGAAACTTGATATACTGAAAGATGTTGCCAAATATATTAAAGAAAATTATCCGAATACAAAAATTCGTGTAAACACAAACGGACACGCAAATTATGTATATAAGAGAAATGTCGTTCCGGAATTAAAAGGTTTGGTTGATGAATTTTCGGTAAGCCTGAACGGTGAAAATAAACAGGAATATGATGAATATTCTCAGCCAAAATTTGATGAAGCATATAATGAAATGAAAAAATTTATCA
>JAGBOW010000034.1 GCA_017633675.1 bacterium
ATTGTATTTTTAATAGTATCGTCTTCGGTTTTGAGAGATGAAATTTCCGTATCAAGATTTTTCATTTTCATATCTATTGTTTGTTCTTTTGCGTTAAGTTTTGCTTTTTCTGTATTATATTTTGCTTCTGCTGCCGCAATACGTCTTTCATCGGCAACAACATTGATATAAGTATCCGTTGCATAATTACCCTGATAATAGTATCCGTCATCTTTCACTCTGGTAATATACATCATACCGTTTTCAAGCATTTTTTGAAGATAATCATTATCTTTAACATTGTCATTTTCAACCCAACCGTTTAAACACAATTGATTAAATAACGCATCATAAAATTGAGCCTGACCCGAATCATCACTTGATACCTCGACACCGGTTTTCCAAACATAATCTATTGTATTATCAGGATATGAATCAGCAAGTTTACATTCATATCTGAAACCTTTTTTAGCTTCAAGTATTTGATTATTATAACAATCGGTTTCTGACACACCATTAATAAAATCTGCAAAATAGGTCAAATAAGCAATTGCAATATTACCAATATCAACTTTGTTCCAGTTACCTGAGTGCTCCCACGTACTTGAATCTTCAGAAGTTCCGGCCCAACCTACATATTCAAAATAGTTATTATCTTGTACGGAATAATTTATCGCATCTCTTGAATAATTAAAACCGTCATCAGATAACGGAACATATAAATTCTTAACCTGCTGAGTTGCCCAAGTCATAGCCTTTTCTGTATAATCATCACCCAAACACAAACAATCTTCAAAAATTGTACCGATCTGATTAATAACATCTTCAACACAAGCCTGTGTTGCATTGAACAGATTTTGATCAACTTCTTGAGTTTTTTGATTATGTATATAGAATGCTGCAGTAGCTCCTGTACCTGTATGTCCCTGCAACAAATCCGCTAAACTGAATGTAAATGTGTCACCTTCTCTTTCACAATAGTTCGGATTTCCCTCTCCCCTTTCTCCTCCTAAAGTATCATTTTTATACCAAAATTGTATAGCCGGTTCCTGATCTGAAGGAGCAACTGCATTATGTTGATTCGGTGTGGTAATTGATATCACATCACCGATTTCTTTTAAATGTTTACAAAATTCTTCAAACGGACCTTCTTCTGTTACAACAGTTACAATTTCTCCACCGCCAACACCTATTCCTTGATTATAAGGTATACTTAATATTGTATCAGCCATGTATGGGGTAATAATACCTTCTCCTTGTAAAGCCTCTATAAACGCATTTCTGATAGTTTCTGACGGTAATGTACCAAGACCTTCCTGAGGAATACCTGCAGATCTGGCAGCTCCTGCATATTTGCTGTCCAAAACGGCTCTGCCCATAGAATCCGTAGCAAGTATCGGCATATAATCATTCAAAATTGACGGACTCATCATTATTCCATATGACAACTGAGTATTTGTATCCCCTGTTCCATAGTAATCATAGACCAGTTTTGTATAATCCAAAGAATCTTGATATTGGTTTGAAAGATCGGCAAGCTCTCTCGCCAAAGCAATTTTTTGGTGAGAAAGACGCATAGATTCAAACTCACAGTCTGATTTACGTCCTGTGATTGTAAGTAATCTCGCTTGTCCTGCGGCTAATCCCATGATCTTCCTTTCATAGTTTCGTTCATGTAGTATGACGGTATATTTTTCATATAACTTTAACAAATTCGGCCGGTTTGTAACAAAAGTTAATATAAATTTATAGAATGAAAAATACAAAAACAGAACAGAAAATATCTGTTCTGTTTAAGAGGGTTATGAGATTTTTGTTGGTTTTTAAGCATTCACTAAATCACTTAAGCCATATCTTCATAAATATCATTCTGCAAAGGATTTGGTTTGTTGAGCAGACTGCGAAATTGCCTGACCGGAAGAATTTAAAAAGTTTGTCTCTGCATTATCATAGTTTGTCAAAGATGCACTTACGTTATTACTATTTTTAATTGAATGTCCTCCTGCGCTATCGAGTTCTGATTTTAATGCAAGATTATCTTTTACTAATCCGTTATATTTATCAATTAAAGCCTGTTTTTTATTGTTATCTGTTTCCTTACTAATATTACGTTTCAGTTTTTGCATTTCATTATTATTGTTACCAATTTGTTTATCGCTATCTTGTGCTTGCTCATATAACTTATCCATTGCAGCCTGTTTTTCGGCTCTCATAGTTTGTAATTGTTCTAACTGTCCATTAGTTCCATCACTAATTGCATTCTGCATACCCTTTACCTGAGTAGCTACAGTATTTAATTGTGTTTGCAATGTTTCCAATTTTGTCTTTTGCGCTTCTAGAGCACTACGTCGCTCTTCCGGCATGTTTAAATTTGACAATTGACCCTCAATGTTTCGTATATCATTAGAAAGTGTACCTAATGTTGTTGTTAAATTTTGATTATAGGTATTAATCGTTGTAATATCACCTAATACTTTAGATTTTGCCTCATCTATATCTTGTAATGTACAATCAGAACTCAAACCTAAATCATTTGAAATATTTAATTTATCTGTTGATAATTCACTGAGCTTATATTTTGCTAAATCAGGATCAGAATTATTAATATAATTACTTAAAGAAGATTGAATAGTAGCAATACTATCACCCATTACAGCTTTGGAGTAACCTGAACTTAATTTAGCAGCTTTTGTGCCTATTTGATTTGACAATTCATTTACACTTGCTAACGCACCTGAATTCTTAATTTGTTTTGTTGTCGAATCTTCTTTAGCTTTTACTTTGCCGCCATCATCTGCTGCATTATTTAACCTGTCGGATTTTTCCGACCTGTCAGCTCTTGAAGCTCTGATGTCTTTAATACCTGATGATAAATTTTCCGAAATCATCTTAATTGCCATCATACCCATCATGAATTTATTCATTGAGTCATCACCACATTCATGATTGGACGGTTGCGGTAACGGAGCAAACATCATAGGACGTCCTGCATTCAAAGAACCTCTGATTGAAGCAATAGTAGGACTGTAAGCTAATTTTGGATTTTGCAAAGCACCCGTACTGAATATCGAACGTTGAGCCATAATGCCGAAAGACACACCTTGAGATCTGGTTGCACCTGCAAAAGATGTCTTCATTGCGCTCAATGAGTTTGATTGTGAAGCAAAATTCAGTTGTTTTTGTAGTCCGGGTTTTGCGACTGCCATGTTAATCTCTCTCTTTTTATGCTCTCAAACATGTAAACGTATTTAAAATCAGTAAATTTCACATGTTCAAAGATTTGTTACAAATATTTACAATTAGCAATCGCAAATTTTATTTAAATCTTAATACCCGAAAATATTATTCACCCAAATTCAGTTTTGAGAATTGAACTATTTTGTTTTTACCGCGTTTTTTAGCATTGTATAAAGCATGCTCCGCATAACGGATAATTGTATTTGCATCTTCTTCCGAATCTTCAATGCATGGGAATGTCGAAATTCCGCCGGAAATTGTAATAGGGTGTCTTTCCTCTTCACCGGCAGGTATAAATTCCATCTTTTCAATATCTCGTCTAAATCTTTCAGCGAACAAAAATGCATTTTCTTCTGATGTGTTAGGCAAAATTAACAAAAATTCTTCATCACCGTAACGGGTAAGAATATCTTCTTTTCTGATTAATTGTTTTAATTTATCGGCAATTGAACGCAAAAGAACATCACCCCATTCATAACCGTATATATCGTTTACGACTTTGAAAAAGTCAAGGTCAAACAACAGGCAGGACAGTCTGTTTCCGTAACGTTTTGCACGGGAAATTTCCTGTTCCATACGTTCCTGCATATATTTTCTGTTATGTAAACCGGTTAATTCATCAGTTGTAGAAACAATTTTCAACTTATCACGCAATTCCTTATATTTTAATAAAGCATTTGCCCTGATTACAAGTTCTTTTTCATCAACGGGAGTTTTTATATAATCAAACAAAACCGCTCTTACGGTACAATCACCAAAAACATCTCCGATAAAAAGTGTCGGAGCCTTGAATTTTGTTGTCATTAAAATATCTTTTATATTTGGCACGCTTTCAATAACAATAAGTCCCGGATTCAATGTTTCATAATCCGTTAAATTTTCGGCATTTTCAATTCTGACATTGGCATCTTCAATTTTTGCCAAAACATCAGCTAATTTTGATTCTTTTTTATCGGTATAGACAGCAATATTTTTCATAAAAACCTCTCTTACAGTATTCTCAGGAGAAATTTTATCATATTGAGCGGATTTAATCAAGAGGTAAATAAAAGTTAATAAAATGTATTTGCAAATTTTTGTATGCTAAAATTTATCCTATGGAAGATATTTTCACAATACAAATAAAACCCATGACAAAGAATGACATTGACGGCATAATTGAAATTGAACAGCAGGCATACGGCAATCATCATTGGTCAAAGGAGTCATTTTTAAGTGAATTATCTAATGAACTTGCAAAATACTGCTGTGCATTTGACAAAGACGGCAATTTAGCAGGCTACTGCGGTATATGGCAGATTTTAGAAGAAGCACATATTACAAATATTGCCGTTTCTCCAAAGTACAGGAGAAAACATATCGGAGAAATGTTATTGCAAAAGATTATAGATACCTGTTATGCCAATATGGTCAAATATATTACACTGGAAGTTCGTGCAAGCAACGTTCCGGCTATCAGCTTATATGAAAAATACGGGTTTAAATCTTTCGGCACAAGAAAAGGCTATTATCAGGATAATAACGAAGATGTCTTAATTATGTGGACTGAAAATATATTTTATGATAAATTCAGATCCGTTTACGAAAAAAGGGTAAACGAACTTAACGGGAATATAACGGTATTATGAGTAAAGTAAAGGTTATAAAAAGACAAATTGAGGGTATAAGGCTATCTTTAGGCAGCATTTTTTTGGTGCTTTTTTGTACTTTTCTTATAATTCTTGCAACTTTTGTTCAGATAGACATAAGTCATTTTATTATCCAGAAAGGTGAAAATTTATCTGTTCAGGATTATGTTTATACATACAAAATTATTCCGCAAGTACCGGTAGTTATGTTTATCGGAGCATTTTTAGGAAGAAAGTTCGGAATTACAAGCGTTCTGTTATACATATTGTCAGGGCTTTTTGTGATACCGGTTTTTGCACTTGGCGGAGGTGTCGGATATGTTTTGCAATACGGATTCGGCTACATTCTGGCTTACATTCCGGCAGTATTTTTTGCGGGTACAATCCTGAAAAGCGGATTTTCATTGAGAAACATTTTGCAAGCGGTTTTAACAGGTGTTTTAACAATACATTTAATAGGGACACTATACATGCTTTTTCTTGCGGGAATACATCAGGAAGGCTGGATTTTCATGAAAGGTTGGATTTATGCACAAAGCGGTATAAAAATCTTTTATGACCTTGTTTTGAGTTTTGGCGCAGTATTTTTGGCAAAATATGTAAAAATTATACTTTGGGCTTTTATGTAATATCTGAAATTTACGGATTTATTTTATTATTTGTATTCCCCGGCAAACACACTCCAAACTGACAACTTGCATCATAACCGCTTGAAGCCGGTTTTATATCCGGTTTTGTATTAAGCATTCCATGATTATAAGGTTCATGGATTTCTTTTTGAAAAGCATCTGTTCTCTGCATGTTTTGTAAATTATCGGGTACAAATTGATTTTTTAAAGGTTTTAAATCAAAATCAGATTGGGCGGAACAAGCTCCTCCTGTTATTGAGCAAACCGCAAAAACAGGTAATACGGACATTTGTAAAATAAACAATATTAAAATCTTTTTCATAATTAACTCCTAATAATTTCAGAATATAAAAATTTTTGCAAAAAATCATTAGACAAAAGTAGCAAAAAAATTTACGCTTTTGTTAAATTATCTGATGCACTTTAATTCTTTAGGGCACTTTGATTTTGAAAGAACTTCCGCAAACGGAATAATCGGCTCCATTTTATAACCGCAGTCATCAGACAATGCACCTCCCATAGAAAAAAGTTCTTCCTGAGGGTATCTTCGGCAAATTCCCGGGCGTGTTTTATGAATTTTACACTTATGAGTTTCTCTATCAAGGTTTTGACATTCAAAAATTAAACCGATATCATCTTTTCCGATAACTTTCAAATATGTGTAAAACCTGTGTAAATACCGAAGTTTTTCAAACTCTTTTTCGTCATTAATGACATGTTTATAATGTTTTACATATATTTGCGTACAGCATTTCCCGCAAGCCTTGCATTTACCTGTCCTGTAATATTTTCGGCGCAAAATTTTCGACAAAAAGAATTTTTTTAATCTCTCCGGCATACCAACATAATATCATAAAGTTTTGTAAACATTTTATACAAATTTGGCAATAAAAAATCTTGAGGAGAATTATATAAAATGTAAAACGAACCTCAATCATAATTACTATAACATAACCAAAATAACCAACCTTGACCTCTTATGAGGTCTTTTTTTTATTTTTACGAATTTTGACAAACGCACTTTATGAGCGATAACTTTGTCGTTTGCGATACTTAGCACAAATCATTGACTATAAACCTGCAAATTTTGTGCTATAGTGAAACCGGAGGTTTTTATGGTTTTAGAAAACAAACTGGGCATTACAAATTCAACCGATCTTGCAAGAGAGGAAGAAAGAATCAGCAAAATTAAAGCTGTTGAACTTTTTGAAACAGGTTATTTATTTAGTTTGCCTGCAGGAAAATTCGAATCTCTTTCAAAAATTCATAAATATTTATTTGATGATATTTATCCTTTTGCCGGTGAAATTCGTACGGTCAACCTTGCAAAAGGGAATTTTCGTTTTGCACCTTTAATGTATTTAAATTCAGCACTTGAAAATATTGACAAGATGCCTCAATCAACTTTTGATGAAATTGTTGAAAAATATGTTGAAATGAATATCGCACATCCTTTTAGAGAAGGAAACGGCAGAAGTACAAGGATTTGGCTTGATTTAATATTTAAAAAAGAAATTAATAAAGTTATCGACTGGAGCAAGATTGATAAAGACGACTATCTGCTTGCAATGGAAAGAAGCCCTGTTAAAAGTGTTGAAATAAAAGAACTTTTAAGAAATGCTCTGACAGACAATGTTGATGACAGAGAAATTTATATGAAAGGTATTGATACAAGCTATCATTACGAAGGATACAATATTTTTAAAATTGAAGATTTAAAATGGCAGTAGGAATTATAGGTGGATAAGAGCATAGGAGCATAAGAAAATATCAGAAGTTAAGAGGGTTAGATGGTTAGAGGAATAGTCTTTTAACGTAAATATATATGCTAAAAGCCTCCCTTGTAAGGGAGGTGACACGAAGTGACGGAGGGTTTTTATAAAATCAAAAGACATTAGTCTACAGATTTTAATTGGCTATAGGACCATAAGGCGATAGGGCGATAAGTCCGTATCGGGGAATAAAAAGAGTGGGGTACGTCGTTTTGACGCACCAATGTTGCGATGCGAAACATCGCACCCTACTTTGCTTTAATTTAATTACCTACACACAAAACCTTGTATTTATTGTTCTTATCTATATAACCCTCGTATCCATCGTCAAAGCGCTTGTCATGAGCATAGCCGGCATAGTCCTCGTACTCTGCGGACGACCAATGCCAGCCGGAAGTAGGAAGGTCGGAGATACAAGTGTTGGCATTGTAATCAGGATTATTATTGCTCTGGCAACTGCGTTTAAATAGTTTTCTTAGTTCATCTCTGCTTGCAAGATGCATGTTGTTTAAATCACTTACACATTGAGAAATTGCCTGATTCCACAAAGCATCTGTTCCTTTTACCACGCAACCGACACCTTCTACATAAAAACTGTTAGGATATTTACTGCAATCAGGACCGCCTTTGCTGAATGACGCAATTTTGAAACTTCTTATATCTCTGTTGCTTGTATTGACTTCACTATTAGGCTTTTTGGAACCGTTTACGTCCATGACAAAATCAATTGCTTTTGTTACAGATGTGGTATACACAAAATCTTTACTCTTTCCACCACCTACAGGTAAAGACTTTATACCTACACCTTCTTTAGCTTCAACTTTATCACCTACATCAATTGTTTCTGATGCAGGATTGTAATTTAGAATTATTGATGCACCGTCAGATAATATTAAACCAACATTATTTGTTTCAGTCGATAATGATAAATTTGCACCTGTTTTTGCTTTTGAAACTTCCAATTCTTCACCGTCCGACATGGTTACTTTTTCAGTCGGCCAACAATCTGCAATATGTTCACTGTCACATCTTTTTGCAATTTTCAGATATTTTTGAAGTTCATCAACAAAATTTTCTGTGGAGGAATATTGAGTATTTAATAACCCATGCGCCCTCATCTGTTCCATTGCTTGTGTAATTTTCTGAGCAATATTTGCTTGTCTTTCGGAATTAACTCTCTCCGTCACATTCTCCATAAATGAAGGTAATGTAATTGCCGCAACAACACCGATTACTCCTAATGTGATTAATACCTCCGCCAAAGTGAACGCAATAAATTTTCTTTTTTTCATAAAACCACCTTTCTTGACTAATTTCGACATTATTTTTGAATATCTGATAGTATTATAACATGTTAATGATTGTTTTGCAACATTTATTTACTAAATAATGAATTAAATCTATCTTTTTACACCCTGAATTGTAATATATAATTTTTTCATGACTGAAATGAATTTAAGCAAACAGGTAGGCAGAAGAATAAAAGAACTTCGGGAATCAAAAAATATCAAACAAGTTGAGCTTGCAGAATTTTTGGAAATTGAACCCACAAATTTAAGCAAAATAGAAAACGGTGTTTATTTGCCCAGAGAGGATAAACTCCGCAAAATTGCCGGAAAACTAAACGTTGAAATAAAGGATTTATTTGATATTGAGCATATCAAAGACCGCGAAAACCTTATAAAATCAATCTCAAATATTATAAATTCGTCCAGTGATAATGAATTAATGTTTTATTATAAAGTTTTAAAATCGTATAAAGAAATAATATAAAGCAGAGCAATTAACCATATACACATATTCATAAAAACAGAAAGCCGAAAAATATTGACACACACAGGCTCATATCATATAGGCATAATAACTTGGTTTCAGCCATTCTATAACTCATACTTTGCACAACTATTTCTATTTCACATCAGTCTTATTCGGACTGACATATTCTATTCCCAATTCTTTCAATGTATTAATAAAGTTTTGCGCACAAATTTTTTGTGCTTCCGGCGGAACAATTCGCAATATTTCAACTGTTTTTGAAATAATCGGATCTTTATCATACCAGCGATTATTAGCGTTTACGGGCTTAACCATTGCGTAAAACTTGTCAATCGTTTCTTTTGAAACTTTTTCTTCAATTTTTTGCAGAAAAACTTCCGCCTGAGCTCTCAATTCCGTCTGATAATTCTTCAAAAGCTCAATAACTTCTAAAAGTAATGGATCGTGATCGTACCAGCGTTTGTATGCAGGTGCCATTATAGTAAGCCCTCCGTTATTTTTGGCTCAACAGGAGAAACTATTTCCTCACTTTTTCTCTCTATCTTGCCTCCTAATAATCTTAGCTTATTTTCAAAATTTTCGTATCCTCTATCTATATGATGTAGGTTTTCAATTATGGAATTTCCTTCAGCCATTAAAGCTGCGACCACAAGAGATGCTCCCGCCCTCAAATCGCTTGCGGAAAGTGTTGTCCCCGTAAGTTTTTTAACTCCTTTAATAATCGCATGGTTTCTGTCCTGATGAATGTCAGCCCCCATACGTCTTAATTCGGGAACTTGCATAAACCTGTTTTCGTAAAGGCTTTCGGTGATAATTCCTACCCCGTCAGCACATGTCAAAAGTGTCATTGCCATAGACTGCAAATCTGTAGGGAAACCAGGATAAGGCTGAGTTACAAAGTTTATTGAACTGAGCCTGTTTCTGCATGAAACTTCCAATGAATTCGGCTCAATAAGTTTTATATTCGCACCCATTTTTAAAAGTTTATCGGTATAAAAAGTCAAATGCGCAGGGAAAACGTTTCTGATTATCGCTTTACCTTTAGTTGCAATAATGGCGGACATAAACGTTCCGGCCTCAATTCTGTCGGGAATTGTCGTGTATTCTATAGAATGCAGTTTTTCCTGTTTAACCCCGTTAATAATAATTTCAGAAGTTCCTGCACCATTGATATCTGCTCCCATTGTATTTAAGAAGTTTGCAAGATCAACGATTTCGGGTTCCTGAGCTGCGTTTTGGATTTTTGTTGAACCTTCCGCCAAAACTGATGCAAGCATCAAATTTTCTGTCGCACCGACAGAGGGAATATCAAGATAAATATCAGTACCAATAAGTTTTGGAGCTTTTGCATGAACGTATCCGTTTTCGATTTTTATTTTTGCACCGAGTGCTTCCAAACCTTTGATATGGAAATCGACACGTCTTTCTCCGATTGCACAGCCGCCCGGGAGTGCAACAACAGCTTCTCTGCAGCGTGAAACAAGAGCTCCCAGAACAATAAATGATGCTCTCATTTTGCTTACAAGTTCGTATCTTGCCGTAATACTTGTTAAATCTGATGCATCAATAGTCAAAGATTTTTCCTGTTTGTCATAAGACGTTTTTGCACCCAATTCCGCAATAACACTCAGCATAATTTCAACGTCTGTCAAATCAGGAACGTTATAAATCTTTGTTTCACCTTTAGCCAATAATGCGGCAGCCATTAATTTTAAAACCGAATTTTTTGCTCCGCCTATTGAAACTTCACCTCTTAAAGGAGTACCGCCTTTTATATAATATCTGTCCAATTTTCTTACCTATATATCCTACTCTATAATAATACAATCAAACCCAGTTGGTGTAAATAAGTTAAATAATGTAAAGAAAAAGTCGATAAGACGATAGGGCGATAAGACTGTATGTTAGAAGTTAAGAAGGTTAGAGGAATAGAGGAATAGTCTTTTAACTTAGATTTAAAGTGGCGATAGGACCGTATCAGGTAAGAAACAAATAAGCGAATAAGTCGTTATCAATTTAAAAATTATTTGTCATAGCACACTTGTTGCGCGATCTGTATTGTTAAAATAAAAAAGATCGCGGAATTTGTTTACACAAATCCGCGATGACA
>JAGBOW010000035.1 GCA_017633675.1 bacterium
AACTTATAATAAATCTCTAATTAGTTTAATAAACTATTTAAAGATTTATATGGCTAATTAATTGTAAAAAATTGTTAAAAATCCTTATAAATCATGCATTTTCATGATTTAAAATTTTTTATAATATATGTGTGCAATTTGCACGAGGTGTACTACAAAAAAAGGAGATTTAACTATGGGTAACGAACCGGTAAACAGCAAAACTTTCGGAGGAGTGTCTTTCAATTGGAATCAGGTAAAATCAGCGAAAGTAAAGACAGGTGAAAACGGGCAAAAAATTTATTTTATTGAATTCAAAACAGGCGTAACCGCTGAATATCCAATGCAGGAGGACGGCTCTATGCAATCTAGAGAACTCACAATGTGGCAGTCTATGGATTATGATACTGAAACTGTTTTGAAAAACTTGAAAGGTGCAAAAATTAAAGGTTCAGAAAAAGACGATCATATTATCGCAAAAGAGGTTACAGATAGCACGATTGACGTATCAGGCGACAACAATGATGACCATGTAGATGTTGAAAGTGAATACAGAAATTATAAATATAAAGACGGTACTAAATTTCATGATAGCAAATTAAGCAAAAATAATACATTAATTCTCGGTAAAGATGATACTGCGACAAAAACAACAAAAATTATTAAAAAGACAGAAGATGGCAAGGGCGGATTCAAAGTTGATGAAGAAGTGAGATCCCGAGATATCGAAGGCCCTGGTATTGAAAACTAAAATTCCCCACTGTAGCACATTCCTCCCCTCATTAGGGGAGGTTAGGATGGGTATCAATTGTAACATATGAATTTAAACCAATACCCACCTAAATCCTCCCTAATTAGGGAGGATTTCTACGCACATGCATCACCTAGGGAAGATTAAGAAGAAGAAGAAAAATACAATCACTATTTTAATTAATCATATTGACTTTTTTAACTTTATATTTTATGGTTTTAAAATTTTTAAAATATAAAGTATAAAGTCATTAAAATGGACGTTCTTCTGCTTTTCCGTATTTAAGGTAATCATATACTTTAGAATTTGCGTATTCGGAGGCTCTTTGATATGCCTTGCCTCGTTTATAAAGAGGCAATATTTGACTTAATCTTTCCTTATAGTTTTCTGAATATATCTGTTTTATCTCAGGATATTTTCTTGTTTCAATTGCTCTTTGTTTAAGTTCTCTTTCAAATGTTTCAGCAGAACTTAATGATTTCAAGCCGAGTCTTGTAGGAATTTGAGATGCTTTATCGAATTGGTCAAAAGATATCTCTGCTTCTTTTGCCCTATAAGCATCCTCAATATTCAGCTTTTCAGTAATCAATGATTTTAAACGTTCAAACATCGGTTTGTGTTCGGGTTTTAATCCGTTATTTTCGGCTTGTTCAAGTTCACCTAATATTTTTATTGGTTTTTCGTATGTAAGGCTTTCTTTTATTTTTGTAATTACAAAATTCCAAGCAGTTTGTTTATCGTCCCCATGCTCATATTGCAATTCTACAATAACACGAGACCATTTTCTTTTAGAATCATCGGACGTTACAGCCCATAAAAAATCACCGTCCGTTATTTCGCTATTTATTTTTCCATTTACTTTTTGCAAGTTTTCATCTGCTGTTTCACGTGCAATTTTTATTGCATTTTTAGCTTCTTGTACAATTTTTCTGTGCAGTTCGAGATTTTTCAGACATCCGTCCAGTTCCTGATTAGAAAAATTTCTGCCGTAAAACGCAATATTTGAATTATTTGAATTTGTGCGGTTTTGCGATTGTGTATAAAATGGTGAAATTGCCTGTATTTTCATATTTTCTCCTTTTCTCTTAATCAATAATCCTAATTCTTCTGTCATCCACGACATCAACACCTTCAGGGTGTTTTGCAAGATAATCTTCTACGCATTTGCAGATGTCAAAGTCATATTTTTGCGCTTCATCAAATTTTTTGAGCATTGTAAACCCGTCATGTCCCTGACAGTAAAAATCTGTTAAAGCTGTTTTATAGTATTTATCCGTTTTCGGATTATTTATATCTATCGGTGTTTCTTTTCCGTCTTTATCCACAAATGTCAACGCTAAAAGCTTTCCGTCTTTTGAAATATCGTATTTTAACCCTGAAACATATACTAAGCCGGGTTTGTTATTTGTGCTGACCATAGAGTGAGCGGAAATTTTCAGAGCTTCAACAAGTTCTTTTTCGTTGTAATTTGCCACTACCATTTTGTTTTTGAAAGGTGAAATATCTTCAAGCCATCTTGTATCAAGTTTACCTGCTTCAAAATACCCTCTTAAAGTTGCAGCTCCGAACAATGCGATATCCGTATCAAGTTCTTCTCTCATACAGTCGCACATAAAGTTTGCATGTCCGCTTGGCTCAATTGCAGCATTTATAGGCGGAGGAGGGACGGAATTTATTACACCGACTACTTTTGGCTTGCCTAAAATTTCTTCAAAAATATGCCTTGCGACAGGGTTACGCTTAAATCCTCTTGTACTTGTTATATTGTTTTGAACTTTCGTCATTACACCTTTGTTGTTCCATTCGACATTCAACACTCCGAAATATCTTCCGTCCCTGCCTGCTTGTGTAATAACAACAGGTTCGTCGGATTTTGAATAAAACAGGTTAAATTCGGGTTTTACATCTTCAATTAAATTATGTGAATGACCGCCTAATATGATATCTATACCGTCAGTTTCTTTTGCAATTTTCTGATCATAACCAAAACCTACATGAGATAACAAAATTATTCTGTCTACCCCTTGAGCCTTTAATTTATCTGTTTCTTCCTGAACTTTTTTAATAGTGTCGTCAATATTATCGACATTCAGTTCGTTAAAGATTTTACTGTATTTAATTCTTGAGAACAAATCAACGGGAGTGATGCCTATAATACCGTATTTTGTACCGTTAACTTCCTGAATGTAAGATTTTTGAACCTTATCATACAAAGGATTATCTTTGGAAATATTAATGTTGCAGGCAAGCATTTTGTAGTTCATATGGGGAATTAATTCTTTTATATGATCAGGCATGTCGTATTCGTGGTTTCCTACGGCTGATGCCATGATACCCATGATGTTTTGGGCTTCAACCATAACCCTGTTTGATTTAAACGGTTCTCCAAGCTGAATATCGCCCGATGAAAGTTTCAGGACATCTGCGCCTGTATTTTTTACATAATTATCAAAAGCGTTAGATGCGGCTACTGCTCTTTCGATATTTATAGATTTCCCGTGTGCATCATTGATGTAAAAGATGCTGGTTTTGTAGTTTTGTGCTCCCTCGCCCGATGCGAGAGGGTAGGGGTGATGTGGCAAGCTCAAACTTGCAGATTGAGAAGGTTTGCCCGAATTTTTGTTTGTAGAAGTCCCTTGCAATTTCTGAGAAATCGCCTTGTAAAGCAAATTGGACGATGTATTACCTACGGGCATTATCACATTAAGGTTCCCTCTATTATGAAACACCGTAAAAATATTTTTTGCTAGAGAATTTAAAAAAGGTTTACAAAAATTAGTAAATAAGACTTAATAATCCATTTTCCAATTTAATTCATCTATTAAATAGCCGGCACAACCATTTCCATTGTAATTTGGATAATTTTCAACAATTGAACCTGATAAATTTTTATCACACTTATTTGAAGAGGATTGTCCATTTGCTCTGTTTTTTTCGATATTTTCGGGTGTTATAGTGTTATCAAAATATGATGCTTGAAAAATTGCGTAATCATTACCGCCATATGGCATAATATTTCCTTTTTCATTAACATAAAAATAAAATATATCGCGTCCATAAATGTTAGGACCCTTTTTGCCATTTATATCAATATAAAAGTGGCCTTGTTGGGTGCAAGTATGTCCTCCTGCACTATGTATAATCTGACAACGTGAGTTTGTAGAACTTGAACTACCAAAAGAATAATTCAAAATTGTCGCACCATTAGAAAGAGTAATTATATTAGAGTTGATTACATAAGAATTTATACCGTTTAAATATTTATAACTGTAATTATTTATTTTGCCTATTGATACAATTTTAAAATAATATTTTAAATTATTATAAAAATCCTTACACAAGTTACTGTTAATATCGTCATTACTGCTACAACTTTTAAATTTCATGCCATGGTTTTCATATTCTCCAATAGATTTAAATGCTTCCGTATCATATATAAATTCCAATCCTTCATCTGCCATCATTTTTTGAAAACCTTGATTAAGCAGTGAATAATTTCCCTTTAATGAGTTTGTCCATGCATGCTTTTGATAATTTTTTATCAATGTCGGCAAAGTTACCGCTGCAACTACTCCGATTACTCCTAAAGTGATTAATACTTCCGCAAGCGTAAAAGCTGATTTGCTATTCATAAAATTATACCTCCAAAACATTTTTATTTTATTCATATAAATATTATAACATATTTGTTTTCATAAGTCAATGTATTTGTTTTGTTTTTATTAAATATAAAACATTTTTGTTATTAAAATCAATAAAATTATTAAATAACATCATTAAAAGAGGTTTTTATGATTGATAAAATATTATTTGGCAAGAAGTTAAGAGAATTGAGAGAAAAGCACGGTATGACTCAGGAACAGTTGAGCAATCTTCTTGACATAGACTGGCAGCATATAAGCAGACTTGAAAACGGAAAAAATCTCCCGTCCTGCAATATTTTAATTTCTATTGCAAAAATTTTTGATATTGATATAAGAAACCTCACGGAATACGAATATTTAAACAATAATTTTGATGTTGACAAAGAAATATCCAAACTTTTAATGCAGGCAAATAAAGAACAAAAAATAATTTTTTACAAAATTATGTATTCGACATTAAAATAATTTATTCCACAAATTCCTGAATGGAAATTGATTCTATACCCTCTATTTTCTCAAAAGATTTATACATGGATTTTATGGGATTTTTATTGCTTATATTCAAAATTACATTAATTTTGGTTAAGGATTCGTCTTTATTAAATTTTTTTGAGATTTCTCTGATTTGGGAATAATTTTCTATTATGTAATCATAAATATAATTAGACTGTTCGTTTAAGCATGTAATATTTACTTTCAATTGTTTGGTATTTTTGGTACTTGTTACCAGAACATTTTTTTCAAATAAACGAACCAAAACCAAAACAAATATAGAAAGAATTGTTGAAATAACTGCCAAACCGAACATTCCCGCACCGCATGCCATACCGATTGCGGCAGATACCCAAAGAGTAGCCGCTGTTGTTAAACCGTAAATGTTAAACCCGTGCCTTAAAACAGTACCGCCTCCTATAAAACCGATACCTGTTACAATTTGTGCCGCAACTCTTGCGGTATCACGTGTTCCGAGCTCATCTCCCAAAACCGTAACTTCAGGAAATCCGTATATTGAAATTATCGTAAAAATACAAGCCCCGACACATACAAGAATATTTGTTCTTAACCCTGCGTCTTTATTGGTAATTTCTCTTTCAAATCCTATTGCAAAGCCCAGTAAAACCGAAGCTATTACTCTTATCACTACCGCTAAATCAAAACCAAAAC
This sequence comes from bacterium, assembly GCA_017633675.1. Taxonomy (GTDB): domain Bacteria; phylum Cyanobacteriota; class Vampirovibrionia; order Gastranaerophilales; family Gastranaerophilaceae; genus Stercorousia. The sequence goes on from JAGBOW010000035.1 coordinate 5,539, forward strand.
CAATAATTTCCAACATTATCTCACCTTACTTTTCGGATCCAATATATCTCTGATTGTATCACCGATTAGGTTAAATGCCAAGACAGCAACAAAAATTAAAAATCCGGGTGTTAAAAGCCACGGGTGATAAATTATGTTTGTATATTCCTGAGCTTCTTTAAGCATATTACCCCAGCTTGCATCAGGCTGTTGAATACCCAATCCCAAAAAGCTCAAACCCGATTCCGACAAAATATATGAAGGTACCGATAAAGTCATTGCAACGATTACAAAACTTGTTGTCTGCGGGAGAATATGTTTTATTATTATTCTTAAATTTGATGCTCCGATTGATTTTGCTGCCTGAACATATTCCTGATTTTTTACGGACAAAACCATTCCTCTTACAACTCTGGCAAATCCCGCCCACCCGATAAGTGCAAGGATTATAACAATCAGCATAAACCTTTGAATACTTGTCATTCCTGACGGCAGAATTGACGCCAAAATAATCAAAAGATAAAATGACGGGATAGACATTACGGCTTCGGCAAACCTCATCATTATCATATCGGTTTTTCCGCCGAAGAAACCTGCAATTCCACCGTATAGTAAACCTATCGGGAACAGCACAAACAATGCCAAAAATCCGATTGTCATGGAAATTCGGCCGCCGAAAAGTATTCTTGAAAATACATCACGTCCGTTTATATCAGTTCCTAAAAGGAAAATTCTTCCGTCATTATCAGTTGTGAAAAGGTGTCTTTTCATCGGGATTAAGCCTAAAAATTTGTAGGGTTGTCCCTGTGCAAAAAATTTCACATAATGTTTTTGACTTCTGTCAGGTGTGTAAACAATTTTTAAATTAATATCATCAAATTCTCTTTTGTAATTGTATGTGTATGGTTTTGAGAGTTTTCCGTTTTCATCTACAGTAAAAATCTTTGACGGAGGAACATAAGCCATTGATCTGTCGGAAAAATCTTTTGTATAAGGTGCAAGAAAATCCGCAAACAAAAGTGACATATATATAATTCCCAAAAATATAAGTGCAATTCTTGCAAATTTGTCTTTCCAAAGTTGTTTAATCACGTTTTTAAGCATCAGCACCTCCTCTGATACGTGGATCAGTGATAATTAAAAGAATATCGGCAATTAAATTACCTGCAATAAGCATGACCGCCCCCATCATTAAAGATGCCATAACAAGGTTTATGTCGGATTTCAAAACCGCTTCCAAAACGAGCCTTCCCAAACCCGGATACTGAAAAACGTATTCCGTCAATGCGGCTCCGCTTAATAAACCTGCAAATTCAAAACCTAAAAGGGTTATAAGCGGATTAACGGCATTTCTCAATGCGTGTTTAAATATTACCTTAAATTCACTCACCCCTTTAGCCCTTGCAAATTTTACATAATCGCTATCCAAAACGTCTAAAAGATTTCCTCTCATCTGCCTTTGAAGTCCCGCAAGCGACAATGTAAAAAGAACGGTTACGGGTAAAACAAGGTGATAAGAAATATCCATAATCTTTTGAGAGAACGTCATTTCCATAAAGTTTGAACTTGTCAAACCTCCGACAGGAAACCACCCTGTTTTAACCGCAAAAATTAACAGCAAAACCGCAAAGAAAAATGACGGAATTGCCATTCCGATACTTGTTAAAACTGTCAAAACCCTGTCAAACGGAGTTTTCCAATTAACTGCAGCCAAAATTCCTAAAGGGATTCCGACAATCCACGACAAAAATATAACAATCAACGTTAATAAAAGGGTATTCGGTATACGCTCTTTTAATTTTGTGCTGACTTTTTCGCCTGCGGAAGTAACCCCCAAATCTCCCTTTACAAATGATTTTGCCCATTTGCCGTATTGAACGATTATGGGTTTGTCAAGTCCTAATCTTTGAGTTTCAGCTTCTAATGTTTCTTTTGAAACAGACGGGTTCAACCTCAATTCCGCCAAAGGATCAACAGGCGACAATCGAATTATAAAAAAGCTTATTAATGATACGATTATAAGTAACGGTATTGTTTGAATTATGCGTTTTAGTATGTAGATTAGTAGTTTCATATTGTTTTCGTGAAAGGTGAAAAGTGAAAGGTGAAAAGACTATATCGGCACTTCGTGCTAAAATAATATTTGTGAGCGATAGCGAACCGATAAGGACTTTTCACTTCTCACATCTCACTTTTCACCAATATACACCTCCTCCAAGTTATGCACTACCCCTCCAAGACTTGTCGGATAGATGTTTTTGAATTTGTTTCTCAATGCGACAATTCTTATCGGAGAATATATATATATCAAAGGCTTTTCGTCATAAACTATCGCCTGATATTCGTCATAATATTTCTTCCTATCCTCAAATTTTACGGCTAAAGCTCCCTGATTATACAAATAATCAAGACGTTTTTCAAAGTCCAAACGGGGACTGTTCAGGTCTTTTTCTAATCTCTGATTAAATATATGAAGAGTTCCGTCAGACATCCAAACATTTTTACCTCCGTTCGGCTCTAAAGGAGAGCCTGTAAATCCCATTATAACCATATCCCAATCCATTGTGGACATAAGTTTGTTGACTAACGAATTAAATTCAACGGGTTTAAAGTTTATTTTCATTCCCAAATCTTCAAGGTCTTGCTTAACCATAACCCCGATTGCTTCGCGTTCGGTGTTTCCCGCATTTGTGTAAAGGTCAAATTCAACTCTGTTGCCTGATTTATCAAAAAGTTTACCCTTTTTATCCCAATAAAATCCTGATTTTTTGAGTAACTCTTTGGATTTTTCAAGATTTCTGGGGTAAGGTTTGAGATTTTTGTTTAAGAATATTGAATTTAAAGTTTCGGGTGTAAATAATGGTTCTGCAAGCCCCCTTGCAATATTGAAAACCATATTATCTCTGTCGATTGCAAAATCTATTGCCTGCCTGAAATTCTTATCTCTGAACCATTTCTGCTTTTTCGGGTCGACATAAAACTTGCCCTTTTCATCTTTTCGGTCGTTAAGATTTACTGAAATATACATAGTTCCCGTATCAGGGCCTATATTGTAAACAGTAAAATCGGAATGTTTCTCCATTTCCTTAAAACGGGCAACATTAGCCCCTTGAATGCTTATTTCGTCTAATTCTCCGCCCTCAAACTTTAAAACCTGATTGTTTACATCCCCGACAATCAGATAAACTAATTTTTCAAGGTAGGGGAGTTTTTCATTGTCTTTGTTTATAACGTAATAATTCGGATTTTTTTCAAAAACAACACGTTGTGCGGGAACGTATTCTTTTAATTTAAATGCGCCCGAAATTACAAACTCTTTCGGATCCGTATTTGTTGAAAGATATCCGTCAAAATATTCTTTTCCTCTGTTTGTAGCGCTTTCAAAAATATGTTTAGGCGCAATCGGTGCTCCCAAAGTTCTTAAAAACGGTGCAAAAGGTTTTGGTGTAGTGAATTTCACCGTATAATCGTCAATTTTTTCTATTTTCGGAAGTTTTCCTTCAATATAAAGTGAATCTCTTGTAGATGTGTTTCCGAATCCTCCAAAAATTATAGTATTCCATGTATAAAAAACATCATCTGCAGTAATCGGCTTCCCGTCCGACCATTTCAGACCTTTACGCAAACTTATGACGTATTCGCAATCATTAACCGTAAAAGATTTTGCAAGTTTCGGGATAACTTCACCCGTGACGGGGTTTGTTGTAACAAGCCCGTCATACATAACTTCCGACATTGTTGCTGATGTGTTATCTTTTGCGTTAAAAGGGTTGAAAGTTTTCGGGCCTTCTCCGATAGTTGAAGAAACAAAAGTTCCGCCGAATTTTCCTACGGGAACTTGGGATTGCAGATAATCAACCCCGTTAATTGTTACATTTTGTTCAATCGGGTAATCCGCAAACAGAGTTTCGGATTTTTCACCTGTTTGGATTTTATCATTATTATTAACATCAGCCCTTAAACAAGCCTTGCAAAGTCCCAAAACAATCAACAGACTCAAGATAACATAAATAACCCTTCTCATATTTTAAGGATAACATAAATAAAAAATTTTTTTATAGCCAAAGTTGATTAGCCCATCGGGGGCGGTTGAATATAAAGCGGTTTAAGTTTATGCCAATCGCCATCAGAAACTTTTTCTTCCGCAAGTTTCGCAAGAATTTCACCGAGCGGTAAGTTTTCCTTTTGATAAGATTTTCCGCCCAAAATCGGCTGAAGTTTGTCGTCTGTAATTACGTTATATTTTCCTGTCGCAATTACCTCTTTGACTTTTTCCAAATCAACCGCTCCCTTAATTTCACCGTCATGAAAGAGGTATGCACAATTCTTGCGTGCATCAAGAGCAACTAAAGAGGTCTGGATGTATAGAGGTATAGAGGTATAGCTATTATCGGTTTGTTGTTTCTGTAAAGTTTCACTAAGATTGCTATCATTAAATAGCCTGCCTTCTTGACATCCTGACCTCTGGTCCTCTGCTTTTGCCAAAATCTCCAATGACGAAACCCCGACAGTTTTACAATTTAATTGCTGTGCCATTACTCTTGCAACGGTAACACAGGCTCTAATGCCTGTAAAACTACCGGGACCTATGTTTACACCGATTAAATCAATATCATTCGGTTTAATGGAATTTTCGCTCAGAACTTCCTGCAAAGTCGAAATTAAAAATGCTGAATGGTATTTGTTATCGTGATTTTCAATAATTTTTGATGCTGAAATTTTGCCGTCTTTTTTTAATACGACATACATTTTGTCCAAACATGTATCAAATGCAAGTGTAATCATAATTTTACTGTTATTTCTTTGAACTCTTATCTGCAAGTTCGCTGTCTAATCTCAAAAATACCGGTTTAATATCTTCCTTTGATATAAGTTTACCGATTTTAATATTATCTGCCGTTAAATTATCCAATTTTGTCTTTAAATCAAACGATAACTGTTCTGACATGGATTTTGCAATATTCGGACAATACGGGTAAATCAGTGAAGAAATTATACACATTACATCAAGCACATTGACAAGCACCTGACCGCATTCCGTCATTTTTTCTTCTTTTGCTAATGTCCAGGGAGCACTATCCTGAACGTATTTATTTACTGTATCAACAAGCTTTATTATTTCCTGTCCTGCTTCTGCTATTTCAAAGTTATCAAAGTGGTTTTTAACAATTTGAACTGTTCCCAATGCTTTTTTTGCAAGCGGATTTTCTCCCTTAAATTCAGGTTTAACTTCACCGTCAAAATATTTTACAAGCATGGAAAGTGTCCTATTCAAGAGGTTTCCCATGCTGTTTGCAAGATGGGCATTAACCTTTTCTTTAAAATCTTCGTCTGAATAATTTCCGTCCCTTCCTGCAGGAGCTGATGTTGCCATATAATATCTGAATGCATCAGGATATTCCAGATTAAAACTTTCAAGAACAGATGTCGGAGAAACCACGTTACCTAAAGACTTTGACATCTTTGCTTCGTCAATCGTAATCCAGCCGTGCGCAAATATATGTTTCGGCAGCGGTAAATCCAATGCCATCAAAAATGCCGGCCAGTAGATACTGTGGAATTTCAGAATATCTTTTCCGATAACATGAACATCTACAGGCCAGTACTTTTTAAAGTTCGGCGATAAGGCAATAGGGCGATAGGGCGATAAGTCCGTATCAGTTTGTTGTAACTGTAAATTTTCACTATTATTTGACTTAGCTGCTATTTCAGGTTCATATCCAATCGCCGTAATATAGTTTGAAAGTGCATCAATCCAAACATAAATAGATTGTTCGGGGTCATTCAAAACATCAATCCCCCATTGAACGTTTGATTTTGCACGTGATACCGAAATATCCTGAATATCTTCCAATTGGTTCAAAACTTCGTTTGCTCTGAATTCGGGCATAATAAAATCGGGGTGTTCTTTAATATGCTTAATTATTGCATCTTTGTATTTTGTAAGTTTAAAGAAGTAATTTTCTTCACTCACGATATCGGGTTTTTTTAAGTGATCGGGGCATAAGCCGTCCTCTGTCAAATCTTTCGGGTTCAGGAAACATTCACAGCCCTGACAGTACCAGCCTTCATAAGAATGTTTATAGATATCGCCTTTTTGAAGTAATTTGTCAAATATTTTTTGAACGGCTTTTTCGTGATAATCGTCTGTAGTTCTGATAAATTTTGTGTAATCTATGTCGAGAGCCTTCCAGGTGTCTTTGAATTTTTGAGAATTTTCATCACAAAGTTCTTTTGGTGTAACACCTTTTGACTGCGCTGTTTTTTGGATTTTTATACCGTGTTCGTCAGTTCCTGTTAAGAAAAACACGTCATCACAACGCTGAGTATAATGTCTTGCAATTATATCAGTTAATATTTTTTCATAAGCATGTCCTATGTGGGGTGCACCGTTAACGTAGTCAATTGCGGTTGTCAAATAATATTTTTCCATAAATTACCTTTCATGTAGTTATTCTCTATGGATGAATTATAGCATAAAAAAGTTATTAGGGTATTAGGGCGATAAGGCAATAAGAATGTAGATTTTAGTCTGGTGGTTTAAAGTGGCGATAGGACTATAAGGCGATAGGGCGATAATACCTTATCGTTTAATTAAAAAAACACATCAAAATAAATATTTTGATGTGTTTTGTTCTAACATATACATTTTACAATACTTTTCACGATTTGTCCAGTCCTCAAAATGATGTATTTTTCAAATTTTAGGGTGGTGAAAATCCGCGCTATTCTTTGTTCTTCAGAATAATACATCATAATATTTATTATGGTGTATTTTTCAAAAGAAAGGAAGGACATATGAAAAAAATTAAAAAAGCATTCACTTTAGCGGAAGTATTAATTACATTGGCAATTATAGGTGTAATTGCGGCAATAACTATTCCTAGGTTGGTTATGAAGGGAAGAAA
>JAGBOW010000036.1 GCA_017633675.1 bacterium
AACGGAAGGAGAGGACCTAATACATTCGGCAGAGATATATTTTATTTTTATTTATCTGATGAAGGTAAATTGTATCCAAGCGGCGGCAAAGATTATGCGTTATATAGGATTCCGCATGCTCTTGATAGTCATTCCTATTATTGGCGAAATAATTCAGATTGTGGTAATGCTGATGGAACCATGCCTAATGGTAATGTCGAAGGTTTGAGTTGTGCTGCACGTATAATGGAAGAAGGGTGGAAAATGAATTATTAAAAACGACGGCATGACAGAAAAATGTTACAGAATTAAGGCGGGATAAACTATCCCGCCTTAATTTTTATATTGTCATCAATACCGACATGCGATTTAATAAAATAATAAAAAAAATCCCTGCACCAAGGAGTTTAAGTGCAGGATTAAAAAGAGACATCAATAACATTTTGCATTTATTTGTAATACTGTCAAATTTTTGTGGATACTTTTTATTATTTATCATATAATATTTCTATGAAGAAATTTTTATTTATCGCTTTTATATTGATATTGTCCGGTGTTAATGCTTTTGCGCTTCCTTTTGTAAAAAAAGAAACAACGGAAATTTATACGCAAGCCGAACAATACCAAGAAGTTACTCAACAGGCTAATGTCCTTTATGCCGAAAATAATATTAATCAGGCAAAAGATTTGCTTTTGAGCATTCCTGAAAATCAAAGAACTGCCCAAAATTGGCTTTTAATAGGTAATATTTTACAGGATCAGGGGAAATCAGATGAGGCTGTTTTCATGTATAAAAAAGCCGTTTCTGTTAATGATGAATATTATAAAGCATATTATAATCTGGGAAATATTTATTTATCGGAAAATAAACCCAACATGGCGGCTGAACAATATTCAAAAGTCGTAAAACTAAACCCCGACTACGCATATGGGCATTATAATCTGGCTTGTGCATACATAAAGCTCGGAAAATACTCTAAAGCAAAATTTGAACTATACAATGCAATCGATTTAAAAAGTTCCGAACCTGATTTTTATTACAACTTAATTTACATACTGAAAAAACAAAACAAAGAAAAAGAAGCTAAAAAATATATCGAAATTTATAATAAATTAACAGGTGAAAATGTATAAAGGTATAATTTTTGATTTTAACGGAACATTATTTTTTGACTCCGAAAAACATTTAGAGGCTTGGAGAGAATTTTCAAAAAGAATAAGACCATATCCCTTTACTGACGAAGAAATGCGGGAGCACATGTTCGGGCGAACAAATGAAGATATTATCAGCTATCTTTTGGGACGAAAACCCGATGCAGAATTAGTTGAAAAACTCGGACAGGAAAAAGAAGCTGTTTACAGAGAAATGTGTCGTAAAGATATGATACATACCGTTCTTGCACCGGGTGCCGCAGAATTTTTGGATTTTCTTAAAGAAAATGATATACCGCGAACAATCGCAACAATGTCTGACAAAAGTAATGTAGATTTTTATATAGAAACCTTTAAACTCGAAAAATGGTTTGATGTAAATAAAATTGTATATGATGACGGAACTCTGCCCGGAAAACCTGCTCCGGATATTTATATAAAAGCCTCAAAAAATCTCGGCATAGCTGTGAAAGATTGTGTCGTTGTTGAAGATGCTTTATCAGGCTTGGAGTCCGCACATAAAGCCGGTGCAGGAATGATTATTGCCATGGCTTCAATGGAAAGTGATGATTTATACAAAAAAATTCCTTATGTCGATAAAATTATCCATGATTTTAGAGAAGCCGAAGGGCTGTTTGAATATTGTAAAATATGAAATTATTATTGTTACAATATTTAATATAATCATTTTTGTTTTAACAAGCGTGTTTCTAAATATTTTTTCGTTTAATTATTAACTTTTGTAACAAAAACAAATCATATTGAAATCCGTAATTTTAATATTTTTTTATTTATATACAAGAACAAATAAGAGGACGAGAGATATGGCTATTTCAAACATGCACGAAACTTTATTGTTGTACACAAAGAAAAAATCTTTGATTAATGACAAATTGTCGGAAACTATGATGAATATGTTAAATTCTTCAAGACAGGTAGCTGAATGTCAGGCTAAATATAATGATCAGATAACCGACATTTATTACAATTATTATGAAGAAGATCAAGACACCTATGAAGTTTTGACGGAACAACTGGAAAATCAGCATGAACTTGAATTGGCAAACTTAAATGCTTGGGAACAAGATTTGGAACTTGAAAAAAACAATCTTGAAACTCAATTGAATGAAATTAACACATTCGAAAGCACTTGGACAAAACTGCTTCAGACAAATATCAAAAACGATTTCTCCTACGGAGGGGTTTCACAATAAAAATTTTAAGCGGGTTTCAAAGCCCGCTTTTTTAATGTATTATATATACATGCTTAAATCAGGAGAAAAGTTCGGAGCTTTTATTGTGCCGACAGGTGTCGGTGCTTCTGTAGGCGGTTTTGCCGGTGATGCATCAGGTTATGCAAGAAAATTTGCAAAAATTTCAAAACTCCTTGTTAATCCGAATGTCATTAACGCAGGCGGATTTTCCGGAATTACAGACAATATGTTTTATGTCGAAGGATATTCATTAGATGAATTTTTTAAAGGTAATTTAAAACTGATTCCGTCTGAAAGCAACAAAATCGGTATTGTTTTTGATAAATCAATACCGAATGATGTCTTAAATGTTCACATAAACACAATGAACGCAGTAAAATGCGTTTACGGACTTAATATTTCGGGCTATGAAGTTACGGAAGATGAAGTCGGAGTTGAATTTAATCTTGATAATTGCGGAATTTCAACAGGAACCGTAAAAAATCCGGAAACTTTACTGAAATCATCAAAAAAACTTATCCAAAAAGGTTGTGATGCGATTGCACTTGTATGTCTTTTTGATGATGCCGAAGGAGATAATCCTGATTATGCCAAAGGTGAGGGAGTTGACCCTGTCGGCGGTGTAGAAGCAGTTTTGTCCCATTATATTTCAAAAGAACTAAAAGTTCCCTGCGCTCATTCACCGGCATTTCGGGATTATCAGATATATCCGGATTTGGTTGACATAAAATCCGCATCAGAATATATTACACCGACATTTTTGCCCTGTATATTATTAGGATTAAGTATTGCACCAAAATTATCGCAAAAAGAGGGGATAAGCATTGATGAACTGGATTATCTTGTTATGCCTTATGATTCTCCCGGTTCAACTCCCGTATTTGAAGCCCTGAAAAGAGGGAAAAAAGTTTTTGCAATAAAAGAAAATTCTACCGTTTTAAATGTTTCGCCTGAAAAAATAAGCCCTGATATAATAATTTGTGAAACATATGAAGACTGCTTACAATTAATTTTTAAATAAATTTATACCTCCTTTTATATAAACACGTAAAAAATTTTTTGCTATTTATAAAACTACTTGCTTTTTTGTAATTTTGATGTTAGATTTGTTTCATCAAGGGAGCTGTAGTTTATTGTGCTCCGGTGACAACTGAACAAACGGGACTGTGGCGCAGCGGTAGCGCAGGGGACTCATAATCCCTTGGTCGTGGGTTCGAATCCCTCCGGTCCCAAATTTTATAAGATATTATGATAGGGTTATAATAATTAAAAGAGGAGTTATTCAGATGAAGAAGGTTTTATGTACATTGTTAACGTGTACCCTTTTGTGTGCATATTGTCCTGCGACTTTTGCCATTACAACAACATCAGTTACCGAAGCCAGATTGCAGCAAGCTGCAGTCAATGCAAAACCTATAGAATTGGCATTTGTATTTGACGGACCTTCAGACAAAAATGCACAAGTATTAGCGACCTTCCAAAAGGTTATTACAAGATCTTTACTGCCGGATTACAAAGCTAATTTCCCGAAAGATTTGGTATTTACGGGTGATTGGACTGAAAAAGGCGCAAAAGCCGTATCTGACAGAGCTTTAAATTCACGTGCAAAAATGGTTATTTCTCTGGGCTACATGTCAAGTAATTATTATGCATCAAAATCAAATAAAAACAAAAATGTTATAACAATTGACCAATACGGTCTGAGAGATTTCGGGAGCGGATTTTTTAACCCTATGCAACAAACCGCAAACGATTTTGTAACATTTCAGAAACTCGTTCCGAACATCAAAAAATCCGCAATTTTGATGAATGAAAGCTACTACAAAACAAATTCAAACTGGAGTGCAAGTATTTCCAAAAAATTAAAAGAAAAGAATTGCGATTTGGATTTTGTAATTGTTCCTGTTAATGCAAATGTCAAAGCATCTCTGGATAAGATGCCGGCTGATGTCGATTCCGTATTTGTAACACCTTTATATAATCTGAATACCGAACAGAGAAAAGAATTATACACATATATTAATAACAAAAAGTTACCTTCATTTTCATCTGTAGGTAAAGAAGATGTTGATTTAGGCGCAATGCTGGGTACGTCAACATATGATGTAGACAAAAAATTGGCAGAAGCAACGTCATTCAATATTCATGGTGTTTTGCACGGAAATGCCGTTAAAAATGAAAAAATTCCTTTCTATGATGATAAAGTAATTTTCTTCAACTCTGATTCGGCAGAAATGGTCGGATATGTTGCACCTTTGAGATTGTTAAACAATTCTACAACAATATCCCACAAAGAGCTTCCTAAATACGATTTAAACGGATTGTTGACAGCATTGGACAAAAACAACCTTGATATGATAAGAAAAAGATATTTGGTCAGTGCCGCAAGAAGATCCGTTGCAAGTGCTTATCTGAGATATTTACCTACATTGAGAATAGATTTGGGGCATCAACAATATAATGATGATTATGCGGAATCGTATTCCAATGTTCCGAGCCGTGTAGGACAGTTTGTAATCGGTATGGATCAGGTCATTTATTCTCCGGATTTGGTTACTAATATCATTGTTAAACATAAAAAATTAAAATTTGACAAGGCTGAAAATGCTTTAACAAAGGCTAATACCGAATATCAAACTGCCGAACTTTATATCAGAACATTGATGCTTGCAAATATTATTAAGGTTCAGGAAGAAAATGTTCAGGAAATGAGAGAAATTCTTGCAATGGCGAGGGTTAGTGAAAAAACCGGCAAATGCGGATATGAAGAAGTCTTGAGATGGGCGGGTGAAGTCAGTGAGGCCGAAAAGAAATTACTGAGCATGCAGGCTGACTACAAAAATATTAAGATACAGATAAATAAACTTTTAAACAATGAACAAAAATTTGATTTTGATTTTGTGCCGTTAACAGCAAATGATCCTGCATTTTTCACAAGTGATTTGCATATTATCGACCACGTAAGAAATCCGGAAAAATTAGGTAAATTTACTGATATGCTTGTTGAGGAAGTTACATATTTATCACCGGAAACAACAAAATTAAGAGCTGCTATTGCAATGAAAAAAGCAGAAATTGGAAATTATGCGCAGAAATTCGTACTGCCAAACGCTAAATTAAGTCTGGAATACGGTTCGCAATTTGACAGACAATTACCTTATGAAGTATTTGGTAACAGGCAATTGGCTCCCTATGTTCCTTATTTAAATTTAAATACAACATCAGGCAGAGTTCTTATAGCGGCACAATGGAAACCTATTGAAGGCGGACATAAGATTGCGGAAATTGCAAGATGTAAATCGGAATTAAATGAACTGAATGCATATTTGGAAGAAGTAAACACCGAAATTGAAATGAAAGTCAGATCCGTTGTAAACAGAGCTATTTCGAAATACTTCATTATTGAAAAATCTTATAAAGCAATGTTTGCTCAGGCAGAAAACTATCAAAACGTAAAAGCAATGTACTTAATGGGTAAGGCTCCGATTAATCAGGTTTCAGATGCTCACAATTTATATTTTGCGGCAAAGATTGATGCTCTTAATTCTCAATATGAGTTCTTTAACGAATTAATTTGGGTTCAAAGAGGTCTTTTGTCCGTCAACTGGGCTAATGCAAGTGATGAAGCAAAAAAATGGATAAAGAAAATACCTGATATCCTACCGGCAGAAGATGACTTTACATTATAAAACATAAAAAATAACCGATTGATTTTTCAATCGGTTATTTTTTGTCATATTACCGTTAATGGTTAATTCGCCATTTTTGTTCCAATTTTTCCAATTGTTTTGATTTTTGAAGGTTTTCAATAATATAATTAATTTTTTCTAATAACAAACCTGTACCTTCTTTTCGAACAGCTACAGCATATGGTTCTTCAGAATATCTTGCGGCTAAAATTTTTACAGAATCATCACTTTGCGCCAAACCATAAAGTATTGTATCATCAGCAAAAATTCCGTCACCCTGACCTTCCTTTAAAGCCCGAAATGCTTCTTGGTAAGTTTTAAACCCTATAACTTCAACATCAGGAATGGTTTTTCTGATATTTTCTTCAGCCGTAGAACCGTAAACAACTATAAACTTTGAATCCTGCATACCTTTTAAACCGATTGCGGGATTGGACTTGTCTACCATAATTGCCTGACCGGCCATAAAATACGGAGTAGAAAATTCAACCAACTGCCACCTTTGCCATGTTACGGACATAGTAGCAATTAACATATCCACTTCTCCCGATTCTAATTTCATCATGCGGTTTTGGGCATTAACAGGTACAAATTCCACATCATCTTCACTGCCGACAAGATATTTCGCAATAATTCTTGCCAAATCAATATCAAACCCCTCTAAATCTCCGATTTCATTACGAAACCCAAACGGAGGAGCATCATCTCTAACTCCGATAATTACCTTATCACGACTTTTTATAACCTGAAGCAAATCACTTTCGGGTTCTTCAAAACTTACACAGCCGCATAATATAAAACACACCAAAACTAACAGTGAAAATAATAATATCTTTTTCATAAATACCTCAATAACATTATACACTAAATTTTTTGTATATGCTTAATCATAATATAGTTTGCCGATAAATTTAAGAAATCACCATATAGGCACAATTCTGAGTAGATAAAAACATTAAATCATTATTTGCAAAAATCCTTATATTAATCTATAATACAACTATGTTTAAAAAGTTAGGTTATATATTTGGTTTAATGGTTTTTGCGGTGGCGGCTTTTTTAATATTAAGAAGCGCTAATCTTACGGCATTTGTAGATTTTGTTGAAAACAGGTCTTTTGATTTAAGACAAACTGTTTTAATAAATGAAGGCGGTAAAAAAGCCGACAAAGATATTGTTATAGTCGCCATTGATGATGCAACATATGAATATATTCTTGATAATTACGGGGAATGGCCTCTGTCCAGAAATATTTATGCGAATATAGTGAATTATCTTGAAAAACAAAATCCGAAAGCTATTGCGTTTGATTTAATGTTTGTAAAATCCATAAAAAGTAATTCCAAGGCTGATGAAGCATTAATTAACTCTTTTAAGAAATATAAAAACTTATATACATCAATGAATTTTGATAATCAGTCAAAAGAATTGAGAACTCCGCCGGATCTTCCCGATAAGTTATCGGTAAAATTTACAAACAACTCAAAAATTAAATTTTCCGATTTAACTTTCACAAACTGCAGAACTATTCTGCAAGGGATAATTGATTCAACGTCCAATATCGGTATAATAAACGTTTCCCGTTCAGATGACGGTGTGTTGAGAAAAATGCCTGTTGTTGTCAAATATAAAGACAAATACTATCCTCAATTGGCTTTGAAAGTCGGGTTGGATTATTTAGGCGAAAAAAACGATAATTTTGAGATAAATAAAGCAGGAATTTTAAAAATCGGTGACAGAAACATATATTTGGACAAAGAAGGAAATGCAATTTTAAATTGGTACGGGCCTGCAGGTACTTACGATTATGTTCCCATGTATCAATTAATAAAAGCCGTTAACGGGGATAAAACGTCTTTAAATTATGATTTTTCAGATAAAATAATCTATTTTGGCGCAACTGCTTCCAGTTTATTCGATATAAAAACCGTCCCGACAGGCAAAGTTTTTCCGGGAGTTGAAGTTCAGGCTACTTATGTAAACAATTTGATTGACAATAATTTTATAAAAAAAGTTGACAGAATTTATACTATAATATTTTCAATTCTTCTTGCTCTGTTAATAATTTCCGTAATAACACGTATCAATTCCGTTACTGTTACTTCCATGATTTCTCTCGGAATTTATTTATTATATTTGTTAATTTCTTATTATGCCATGAAATATGAAAATTTATGGCTGGAAATAATATATCCTTTAATATTTGCAATAACGGCTTTTACGGGTACATATATTATCAAGTATCTGATAAAATCAAGAGATTTCGAATATCAATACAAACTTGCAACTACGGACGGTTTGACAGATTTATACAACCACAGATATTTTCAGGAACAAATCAGAATGCAAATTGAAACCTCAAAACGTTATGAAACGGAATTTTCTTTAATAATCATTGATATAGATTATTTCAAAAATTTCAACGATAAGTTCGGCCACCAATCCGGTGATGCCGTCTTAAGACAAGTCGCACAGACTTTAAAAAAGAACGTTCGTGCAACGGATATAGTTTGCAGATACGGAGGTGAGGAAATGAGCATAATACTTCCTAATACTTCAAAAGAAGAAGCTTATTCGACTGCCGAAAAAATATGTGAACGTGTAGCAAACAAAAACTTCAAACTTTCTAACGGCAGAGAGGCAAATGTTACAATAAGTCTCGGAGTTTCTACATTTCCGACAGACGGAGATAATGCATCAGATATTATAGAAGTTGCC
>JAGBOW010000037.1 GCA_017633675.1 bacterium
TAGTAAAGGGGGAACCACTTGCCTCAAACATAATCATAGTACCGTCTGAAAGAACTAAAGAATCATAATTTATATAATTCATTGTTTCGTTTCCTTTTAAATATGGAATTTTGTCAACATATTTTTCTATGCCAATAATTTTTATGTATTTATTAAGACTGTTTACAAATGCTTTACAATTACTATTGCCGGTATAGGGTGTCATATAATAAGCACACGTTGTATTACCTTTACTAGCCCAAACTGATGTGTCGGAGAGTTTTTGAACACCATCATCAGCCATCATCTTTTGAAAAGCTTGTTCTAAAATAGAATAACTCTTTTTCAACTGATTAACATAAACAGTTTTTTGGTAATTGTGAATTAATGTCGGCAAAGTCATGGCTGCTACAACACCGATTACCCCTAAAGTGATTAATACTTCCGCAAGAGTGAAGGCGGATTTTTTATCTCCCCCTCTCCCTAACCCTCTCCCAAGGAGAGGGAACTGTGATTCTACAAGTGTTTTCAAATTTTTCATAATTTTTTCCTTTCTTTTAAAAAATACACCATAATAAATATTATGGTGTATTATTCTGAAGAACAAAGAATAGTGCCGATTTTCACCACCCCAAAAATTAAAAAATACATCATTTTGAGGACTGGACAAATCGTGAAAAGTATTGTAAAATGTATATGTTAGAAAATAATACATCAAAATATTTATTTTGATGTGTTTTTTATGGTGTATTTTTTAAATTAAACGATAAGGTCTTATCGCCCTATCGTCCTATCGCCACTTTAAATCGACAACCCTGCACAACTCACTTCAATAAGTTTCAGATATTAGGCGGAAAAATACAGCAAATTAATATTTCAAATAATCCTCAAACGATTTTGAAACAACTTTATACCCGCAGCCTTCGTGGAGTTTGCCGTTATAGGATATCTTTTTTGCGGGATATTTTCTGCACATGGGAAGCCGGTGTTTATAGTCGGAGCACAAACCTTCCGGTGTAACAAGTTTGCAGGCAAATATCAAATTTCCTTCTTCATCTCTTCCTTTTATATAAAATCTTTTGTATGCGGGGAAAAGAAACTGCATAATTTTAAACTCTTTTTCCGTATAAGTATCATAACTGTACATATAATTACAGCACTTCCCGCATTTTTTACACTCTCCTTCAATTGTATACTCAACCTTTTCCGGTACAAAGCAGGAACGGATTTCATTAATAATTACGAAAAAAAAGTCAAATATATTTGCCATTACATATATTTTATAATAAAATAATGAAGTTGACGAGGGACTATATATATGGCAAAAGATAATTTTAACAGGAAAAATTCTGAAAAAAATAATGCAAAAGCAAATATTCCAAAGAAAAAGAAATCAGAAAACGGTTTTTTTGCAACGCTAAAATTTTTGTTTTTACTTGGCGGAGCATGTCTTTTGGCAGGTTTTGCTTCGTTTGAACTGTATTTATCATCTTTGCCTCCGATTAACAATCTTGAGCAGTTTAAACCTAATATTGTTACAAAAATATATTCCGCAGACGGGGAAATAATAAAAACTTTTACGGCATATACATATCAAAAAGTTGATTTGAAAAATGTTCCCGAAAATCTTATTAATGCTTTGATTGCAACTGAGGATAAAAATTTTTACAGACATCATGGTTATGATTTTACGGGTTTAGCACGTTCTACCGTTCAAAATGTTATGGCAGGCCGTGTAGTTCAGGGTGCAAGCACTTTAACACAACAACTTGCAAGGGTTCTATTTTTAAATAATGAAAGAACTTTTGACAGAAAATTAAAAGAATTATTTATTGCCGCAAGAATAGAAAAAACAATTACAAAAGACCAAATTCTTGAAATGTACATGAATAACGTTTATTTAGGTGCCGGCGCTTATGGTGTGGAAGGTGCTGCTCAAATTTATTTTAACAAACATTTAAAAGACTGTACATTATCGGAGTTGGCATTAATTGCAGGACTTCCTCAGGCTCCTTCGGTTTATAATCCGTTCAATAATAAAGATTTGGCTGTAAAAAGACGTGATCAGGTTCTTTTGAGAATGTATAAAATGAGATATATTACAAAAGACGAATACGAAAAGGCTAAAAAAGAAGAATTGAAACTTACAAAAGCTCCTTCTTACTACACGACAAATAAAGCACCTTATTTTTGCGATTATGTTATTAAAGAATTAGAAAAATTAGGTTTTAGCGAAACAGAAATTTCTCAGGGCGGTTATAAAATTACAACTACATTGGATTATAAAGCTCAAAAAGCTGCAGATGAAGCAATTGCCAAAAACCTAAAAAATTGGGGGTTAAACGGTGATAACAATCAGGCCGCTGTATTTTCGTTCAGTCCTTTAGACGGGAGAATTTTGGTATATGTCGGCGGTAAAAATTACGAAAAAAGTCAATATGACAGGGTTACACAGGCAATAAGACCTCCGGGTTCATCATTTAAGCCGATTGTTTATGCCGCAGCAATGGAAAAAGGGTACAGTCCGAACGATTTAATAGAAGATAAACCCATAAGAATAGGACAGTGGGCACCACACAACTATGGCAGTAAATATAGAGGAAAGATACCCCTGTATATGGCTTTAATGGTATCTTCCAATGTTTGTGCCGCAAGAATGATAAAAGAAGTAGGCATAAGAAATGTCATACAGGTTGCCAGAAGTTTGGGAATTGATACGCCTTTAGAATATGATCACACAATAGCACTCGGTTCAAACGGGGTTAAACTTTTTGAATTTACAAGAGCATACGGAGCTTTTGCAAACGGAGGTTTTGTTGTACAGCCTTATGCTGTTGAAAGAGTTGAAACATCAAGAGGAAAAGTTATTTACAGTGCGGAAAAAACAAAAATTAATCACCAGTTAAATAAAAATTCAGCAGCAGAAATGACTGCAATGCTTAAAAAGGTTATAACGAACGGTACGGGTCGTGCTGCAAGTATAGGTAAACCGGCAGCCGGTAAAACGGGAACCACTGATGATAACAAAGATGCATATTTTATGGGATATACTCCGAATATCGTGACCGGTGTCTGGGTAGGAAATGACGATAACACTGTTATGAACAAATCAATTCAGGGCGGTACTGTTCCGGCTCTTATATGGAAAGATGTTATGCAGGTCGCAACAGAACCTTACGGCAGTATTGATTTTAATTATCCTGAAATTGAACTGGTTTCGTTCAGTGCTGATTCAAAATATATTGGTGATGATGAAGATGAAAATACGGAAGAAAATGAACAAAAACAGGATAATAATCCGGTTGAAAATAATGATGTAATGACATCTGAAGATATAGCAAAACAAGTAAATAATTTAATAAAACAGCAGCCGGAAAATCATACTAATACCGGAGTACAACAGGCTCCTGCTCCTGTTATTCCGAAACCGATATCTCAACCGGTGCACAAACAACCTCAATCTGCGCCTGTGCCGATTCCGATGGCTGTACCGGAAGGGTTAAGATAAAGCAGTTAAGCAGCTAAGTAAAATTTATATATATACAAAAGCCGGCGGTATTTTTCGCCGGCTTACATATCCTTAATTCAACAACGGAGCATCTTCATTAATTGCATCTTCTGTTTCTTCAATCTTTTTCATTACTTCTTCAATTTGTTCTCTGAAATATTCCAAAAACAACCCGATTTCTTCTTTAAAACTGTAAGCTCCCGGCCATACTGAATAGTTGTACATAATTTACATCTCCTTAATTTGTCTAACCACATTATATATATCGGTTTTAACGGAGAAAATCTTTAGTAAATATATTATTTTTTTAAGATTTTGTTACAATACTCATTTATGTCATTACATTTGTATTTTGGGATAAAATCAACATTATATTTCTCTGCAATTTTTGAAATATTGCTTGTTGCAGAAATTATTATAATCTTTGTGTTGTTAAATTCTTTAAAAAACCTGATTTGTTCAATAAACCATTCACCTGCAAATAGCGGCAGATAATTAGTTTCCATCTGCATATCCGTCAGAATAAAATCATAAGGAGCATCAAGTGAACCCAGCAGTTTATCAACTCCCTGTGAGGCACTGTTTGCTGTTTCAATTACAACATTGTTACCGAATATTTCTTGTATGGCGGTTTTATGAAACAAAACCCATTTTTCGGAATCATCTGTGATTAAAATTTTCATAATCAGATTGTAGAACAAAAATACAAACAATAATATGAAAACAAATCTTGGTAATAAAATTCCCTCCATACTTAAAACAGCATTTGATATCGCAGTGGAAAATCAAGCTGTTTTACAGGCATGAGTTAAGTGATAAAGATGGTATTATAAATAATTGACAACATAAGATATTTATATAAAAATATTCGGCAAAGGGTAGCAGCCCCGAACCTCCAACTGCTTCACACCTTTGTAATGTGGACAACAGGGGCAGAAAGGAGGCTCAAGATGAGGGAAGTAATAAAAAAAGCCCTTGCTCTGATAGGGCTTTTAATTGATATTATTTTACTGATTCTATAGGGATGTGAAAAATCGGTTAGGGTAACATCGCAAAACTCTGACCGATTCCCTACATATATATTATTTACTATTTTTCAAATTTTGTCAATCCCATGTTTTAATCCTGCTGTTTCACAGGTATGACTGAAGTGATAAAATTGATATTATAAAAATAAGGCGGGATTGCTGTCCCGCCTTAAAAATATTATTTTTGATTACGCTTGCTGCGGAGCGGTTTTCTTATCGTTCCAGAAGTCAACAAGCATACTGCAGAAGAATATACTTGAATATGTTCCGATAATTATACCCAATATCATACAAAGTACGAAATCTCTCGTTGTTACTCCGCCGAAAAAGTATAATGCAAACAAAGTTATTAATGTCGTCAATGATGTATTTATACTTCTTGTTAATGTTTGATTTACGGAAGCATCAACAATTTCGCCGAAAGACATTTTCTTTGAATAGTATCTGATATTTTCCCTTATTCTGTCGAATACAACGATTGTATCGTGAACCGAGAAACCCATTACGGTCAATATAGCGGTTACGAACAAACCGTCAATTTGTACATTATAAACAAGCCCCAATATCGAAAATACACCGCAAACAAAGATTACGTCATGAATTAATCCTAAAATTGCCGCTAAAGCATAATCAAATCTAAATCTGAATGACAAATATGCGATAATTCCTAAAATCGCCAAAGTCAAAGCTATCAAAGAATTTTTGAAAAGTTCTTTACCCATTGTCGGACCTACCGAACTTACAGATATTAATTCGGGGTTAGTATAGTTTTTGTTCAATTCACCCGTAATAACTTCTTCATCATTTGAATCTTTGTCAATAAATTTTGTTCTGATAGAAATTATTGAGTTAATTGTAGATTTTGTATTTTCCTGTTGTGAATTATTTACGTTCAAAATTTGTATGTACGGATTTTCAATTCCGACTTTTTGCAGTGCTTCTCTGGTTTTTGTAACGTCACTGTTTTCAAGTTTCTGTTCCAGACCGTACTGCAAAATTGTTCCGCCCGTATAGTCAATACCGACTTTCATCGGAGAGTGGTTTGAATAAGTAACTGATGAATAAATCATAGCAATAATTCCCGGAACTAAAAGGATTGCCGATAAAATCATCCATATCCATCTGTATTTTACAATGTGTACTGTATTTTTTCTTCCTGTATTTATCATTTTTTATTTACCTTTCTGTTTAAAAATCCCTCCACCGCTTCGCGGTCCCCCTCCCTTTGACAAGGGAGGCTTTATCCCTCCTCCACCGCTTCGTGGTCCCGCTCCTTTTTACAATGGAAACTTTCCCCACTCAAGGGGAGGGGCATTAAACTAATCCAATATGCCGAAACGAGCTTTTTCACGTTTTGTTTCGACTGCCTCAAAACTCTGTCCGATTTCATCTTTTCTCAAACCAAACAAAGCCGGATGTTTCAGTTCACCTGTTCCGAAGATAAGGTGCATAAAGTTCTTTGTTATCGTAATTGCCGAGAACATTGAAACTATAACACCTATAAACAGTGTCAGAGCAAATCCTTTAACAACACTTGTGCCAAGTAAATAAAGGATTGCACAAGTAATAATTGTTGTCATGTTTGAGTCAAAAATACTTGTGAATGCTCTGTCAAAACCTGAATTTATTGCTGTGAACAAGTTCCTGCCCGCTCTCAATTCTTCCTTTGTTCTTTCAAAAATCAGGATATTAGCATCAACCGCCATACCTATTGAAAGAATGAAACCTGCAATGCCTGCAAGAGTGAGTGTTACAGGAATTGTCTTGAATAAAGCAAACAAGATTAAACTGTATATAACAAGTGCAATATCTGCAATCAAGCCCGGAACTCTGTAATAAAGTATCATAAATATCATTACGATAGAAAGTCCTATGATACCCGCTTTTTGAGATTTTGCAACACTGTCCGCACCTAAAGTCGGCCCTACTGTATTTTCTTCAACGATTTTTGCGGGAACGGGTAGAGCTCCGGCATTCAACAGGTTAACCATTCTCTCTGCTTATGAAGAAGCAGAGAGAA
>JAGBOW010000038.1 GCA_017633675.1 bacterium
AAACAATTCCTGCGCAACGTCCTGCTGTTGTTTATCCTGTCCTCCTCCGATAAAATACATGTCATGTTCCGAAATCTTATCTCCGATACCGATTTCATCAACAACAACACCTATCCCGCGCCATTCACAGCGTTTTTTGAGGGTGATAATGTTTCCCATATCTCCGTACAGATTTAACAACTTCGGGTAAAGATGTGCAATTCTTAACTCTATCATGACTTTGATTATAACATGAATTATAAGGGTTGACAAAATGTGAAAAATCGTAAATAATAATATCAGCAGGGTGGCGGTTTGTCAGACCGGACAAAGACTCTGTTAGAGATTGAAGCGACATCTACATGTTATTGCGGGTGTCGTTTCTTGCTATAAATAAAATCAATAGTAACAAAATTAAAGTTAAATTGAAATCGTTCATAACGCCCTCCTTTCTTTGGAACTTTCAACCGAGATTGAATATTTATTGTTGTGTTGAAGTTCGTTGAAAAGAGTCTTTCGTTACCCTGCCAAATAATATTAATATAAAGTCGAATATTTGTCTATGCTCTGATATCTTTGAACACTATTTCATATCCGAGTGTATCTGCTATGTCTTTGATTTCACTAAATTTTATAGTTCCGTTTTTTAATTTTGTATAAAAGCTCGGGTAACAATCGCTGTAATTTTTTTCGGAGGATAATTTTGCTATAAGTTTACGTAATGATAAACCCCTGTATGTTGAAAGAATTTTTATGAAATTCATAATTGAAATATTATCAAATTTATAATCCAAGCTAACAATGATATTAATTATAAATATTTATAACAACCGACTTGATAATTTATAGTAAATATATTATAATTATTAGTGTAATTACTAATAATTATTGAATGGAAAAAATATGAAAAAAGGTTTTACTCTTGCAGAGGTTTTAATAACTTTGGGTATAATCGGGGTTGTTGCAGCCATGACTTTGCCGACTGTAATAAATAATGTTCAGGAAAAGCAGTTCCATTCAAAATTTAAAAAGGCTTATGCTACATTTTCACAGGCTGCACAAATGATTTACGCAGAGGACGGTGAGTTCAGTAAATACACTTATACATTATGGGATGAATATATTTGTAAATTGGGTGAACATATGAAGTTTACGGCAAGCGGAACAAGTTGCGGAAACAAATATCCTTATGTTAGCTGGCATACAAATCTCAAATGGTTTGATAAAAAAGGTAATCCGCAGTCATTTATCAATAACTCATATTATTCGGCATATTTTACTTTTACAACTACTGATGAAAATATGTATTTACTTAATTGCTACGATCAAGTATTAGTAGATGTCAACGGATTTAAAGGGCCAAATACAATAGGTAAGGATATATATTTTTTTAGTTTAAAATCAAATACAAATCAACCATACTATGGCACGAATTTATATGTCCCGGGCTGTCATGATAACAATTACACAAAACAAGTTCATATTACAAACAACAATTACAAAGAGGATTGCAAGTCAGGAACAGGCTGGGGCTGCTCAAGAATGGTTATAAATAATGAAATATAGGTTTTAATTTTGTATTTTTATTTATGGTGTAAAAGCAAAGTTTTATTGTTAAATACTAATCTTCCATATTTTTTAAATATAATTCTTCTATGGAAACGCAAACTGCTGCCGCTATTGCCGGTGACAAAATAACACCTAATACACCCAAAAATTTTGCACAAATAAACAGAAATATATATATAACCAACGGATGAAGGTTTAATAACCTTCCAAAAACATATGGTTTTACAAGATTATTTTCAATCAATTGCGCTACTGCAAATAACAAAGCAATAAACACCAACACAACCGGACCGGAAGGATATGCTACAAGTAAACAAATAATAAGCGCAATTGCAGGCCCAACAACAGGAACAATATCAAAGATTGCGGTTACAAAACCCAGCATTATCGCATATTTAGGCAATATGAAGAAAAGCCCGAACATCATTATTACACCTACACATACCATGCCTGCAACCATTCCGGTAATATATCCGCTTACTTTTTGGGTAGTAATATCAATCATTTTTCTTCTTTTTACCCTTGTTTTTTTAGGAAAAAATCTTAAATATGTATCTATAAGCAAATCTCTGTCAGCCAAAGTAAAATATATGAATATAATTGAAACAATAAAATATATTACTGATGTTGATAATGTCTTAACAATTCCTATAATATTAGCCGAATTGCCGGCAAGAAATGCTCCGATATCAATACTTTCAAGGTCTATGTGTCTGATAAAGGGAATATTTTCCAAAATACTTTTTATACTTTCATCTTGCTGAGAAAAACTTAAAGCAAAGTGCCTTATCTCATTACAGCCGATTATAAAAATCGGCAGAAACAGAAGTAAAATAATTCCGATAAACCCGCCCAATACAATGGCAGACGCCGTACTGCGCTTAAATTTTTTCTCCAGTCTGTTAACCAACGGATCAAGCGAAGATGCTATAACAAAAGTTGCAAAAAGCAACAATGCCATATCGGTCATTGTGACTAATAAAATCAGATATATAATAACACCTATCGAAAATATAATGTTCTGCTGGTTAAAAATTTTAGAAAACAAATTATTCATACTTTACCTCATTCTGCTACTCTCATTATTGCAACTTTGTAAGTATATTAACATAAATTTATATAAATTGTGATAAATTTTCGTTAAATAATGACAAATTTATTTTTTTGATGTTATAATTCCGATATTAAATATTTACCGTTAAAGTTAACAATGAAAAGGGAGTATAATATGAAAATAGATTGGAAGTCCAAACAAACCAAAGCAGTTACAATTTTACTTGCCGTAATTATTATACCAATTGTGTATAATCAGGTAAAATCTTTGATTGCGGGGGCTATAAGTTCATACATGATGTCACAGCCCAAAACGGTTGAAGTTGCAAATCCTACAGCAACCGATATAAAGCCGACGTTTTCCACTACAGGAAGAATTGAAGCTCAAAAATCCGTTGATGTAATTGCAAGGGTCAGCGGCTGGCTTCAGGAAAGATACTTTCAGGAAGGTGATATCGTAAAAAAGGGTCAAAAACTCTTTTTAATAGAGCCTGATGAATATGTTCTTGCTGCAAAAAGTGCAAGAGCATCCGTAAATGAAAATTCTGCCGTATATAGAAATTCTGAAATCGATTTAAAAAGAGCAGAGGAACTTCTGAAAGAAGATTTAGTCAGCCGTGAATACTATGATAATGCTCTCACTGACAGAAACAAATATCGTGCAGCTTTAGACGGTTCGGTTGCGGAACTTAACAAGGCAAATTTAAACTTGAGTTATACAAATATAACATCTCCCATGGACGGCAGAATCGGAAAATCAAACTTTTCTGTCGGAAATTATATAACTCCTTCAAGCGGAGTTATCACACAAATTTACACAACTAACCCTATGAAGGTTACATTCCCCGTAAAAAGCGGTGATTTTATAGAACTTAAAAAATATTTTAAGGATAAAAGAAATGAAAATCCAAGTCTTGATAATTCCGTATCCATAATTTTAGGGCTTTCTGACGGCACAACTTATGAAAAAGAAGGTAAGATTGAGTTTGTAGATAATAAAGTTGATGAAACAACCGGTACTGTTACATTGAGAGCAGTTTTTGAAAACCCTGACGAATTATTGGTTCCGGGAGATTATGTAAATGTAACCATTCGTGTAGATAAGCCCCAACGGGTTATGCTTATACCTCAATCCGCAACCAAAACAGATGTAGGAACAGGTTATTATGTATGGACGGTGAAAGACGGAAAAGCCGTTAAAAAGGACATAGTTGTTAACGAAAACTACGATAACAACTGGATTGTAGAAAGCGGTCTGTCTTATGATGACGTAGTTGTTATAAAAGGTATCCAAAATATCTATAAAACGGGACAAGCCGTAAAAACAAAACAATATGTACCTGATGAAAAAATTGATAGCGAGGATAAATAATGGGAATAAAAAAAGAAGATTTGTATTTTTTCATTAAAAAACCCCGTTTTGCCGTTGTAATCTCTGTTTTTATAGTAATTTTAGGATTACTTTCATTGTTCGGGCTGCAACAGGAGAAATATCCTAATATTACTCCTCCGCAAATTACCGTATCGGCAAGTTATCCGGGAGCAAGTGCCGCTGTCATAGAATCTTCCGTAGCATCTTTGCTGGAATCGGAATTAAACGGCGTCAAAGATATGTTGTATATGTCATCTACATGTTATGACTCATCATATTCTCTTAATATATATTTTAAAACCGGAACTGACAATGATATAAATCTGATGAATGTACAGAATAAAATTCAGCAGGTTCAGGCGCTTCTTCCTTCAGAAGTTACCAGTCAAGGCGTAACGGCAGAAAATCAGGTTGGCGGCGCAGGTGCAATAATTTTAAATTTATCTTCGGATAACGAATCATGGAGCCAGTTGGATTTAACAAACTATGCAAGTATTTATCTTAAAGATACCATAAAAAGAATTAACGGGGTTGGTTCCGTAAATATTTTCGGTGCTGATGATTACAGTATGAGGGTTTGGCTTGACCCGGCAAAACTGGCAAGTTACAAAGTTTCAATATCGGAAGTAAAATCTGCCATACAAAGCCAAAATACCCAAATTTCAACCGGTGCATTGGGAGATTTGCCGACAAACGAAAAACCCAGTCTGAAATTATCACTTCTGACAAAAGGCAGATTGACTACTCCCGAAGAATTTGGAAATATAATTATCCGTTCGGATTTAAACGGTTCTAAAATAAGACTGAGAGATGTATCAAGAGTTGAACTGGGTTCAAAAACATACAGTATGTTTGGTCTTGTTGATGCAAAACCCGGAGCATTAATTCAGGTTATGCCGCTTCCGGGAGCTAACACCGTTGATATTGTAAACAATGTCCATAAGGAAATGGACAGACTTTCAAAGACTCTGCCCGATTCGTTGAAAATAGATACCATGATGGATAGTGCTGTTTTTATTACCGAATCAATGAACGAAGTTGAGTTTACAATTATTTTAACTTCTCTTATTGTTATTTTAATTATATTTGTATTCTTAGGTGATTTTAAAGCAACATTAATTCCATGTGTTACAATACCTGTTTCTTTAATAGGTACATTTATCGCATTAAAATTACTGGGCATGTCCATGAACTTATTGACGTTATTTGCTCTTGTTCTTGCCGTTGCAGTTGTTGTTGATGACGCAATCGTTGTTATAGAAAATGTTAAACGACATATTGAAAACGGCAAAGGAGCAGTTGAAGCTACCCAAATATCCATGCAGGAAGTAGGCGGTTCTCTTGTAGCGATGGCATCTGTTTTGATGGCTGTATTTGTTCCTATGTGTTTTATGAGCGGTTTGTCGGGTACCATGTATAAACAGTTTGCTGTTTGTATTGCCGTATCAATAGCACTTTCCGCAATTTGTGCATTAACACTTTCCCCCGCAATATGTTCTATTTTGCTTAAAGAAAATAAAAATCAAAAACCTTTACCTGAAATTCTTAAAAATGCAGTTGAATACATCAATAAATTTATAAAATTTTTCAATGAGAAATTTGAAGAATTGACCAAATTCTATATTGATATGGTTAAAAAGTTTGTATATAACAAGAAATTAACGATTTCATTGTATATTGCAATAATATTATTGATGCTGGGTTTGTTTAAGGTTATACCGACAGGATTTATTCCGGACGAAGATCAGGGTACGTTATTGACTGCCATAACTCTGCCTGACGGGGCATCATTAAGCAGAACAGAAGATGTTTGTATTAAATTTACAAGAGCAATTGAAGATATTGAAGGGATAGATAAGGAAAGAATTATTGCATTTGGCGGTAACGGACCTTCAAATGAAGCTACTGTAGTTATTCAGCTTAAAGAATGGGGAGAGAGAAAAGTAAACCCCGTAAGCTGGGTAATCAGAAAATTTCAGGGCAGACCGACCGATTTATCGCACAATGCCATTTTGACGGAAATCTATAAACGTTCAGCCACGATTAATGAAGCTTCAATTTTTACATTCTCTCCGCCTGCAATTGACGGTTTGGGCTTAATGGGAGGTTTTGAATTTCAGCTGATGTCCATCGGCAATGCAAACCTTCAGGATATTTCAAGCTTTGCTAATGATTTTATTGCACAGGCAAATCAGGATAAGAGTTTGTCGAATGTTTATACACAATTTCAGGCAAATGTTCCTCAATATTTGCTGGACATAGATTATGAAAAAGCTCTTGCTCAAAGTGTTGATATTAATGAACTCCATAATACTTTGGGGACAACACTTTCTTATTCATACATAAACGACTTCAACAAACTCGGCAGGGTATTCAAAGTGTTTATGCAGGCAGAGGGGGATTACAGAAACAAAATAGAAGATTTGCAAAAAATCTACGTTATAAATACAAAGGGCAATATGGTTCCGATTATGACAATGATTACTCCTAAGCAAACAACTGGTGCGGTTTCCATTACAAGATTTAATCAATTCAGATCGGTTAAAATGCAGGGTTCTCAGGCAAGCGGAAAATCATCAGGAGATGCTATGAAAACTATGGAAAATCTGGCTGACAGAATTTTGCCCAACGATTATACATATGCATGGTCGGGAACGTCTTTGCAAGAAAAACAATCGTCCGGACAAACAGGTATTGTAATCGGATTTGCTTTGTTATTTGTATACTTGTTCCTAGTTGCACTGTATGAAAGCTGGATGATTCCGGTTGCGGTATTATTAATTTCTCCGGTTGCCATAATCGGGGCTTTGATATTCCAGATGATGCTTGGTCAGTCTTTGGATTTGTATTCACAAGTCGGCTTAATTACCTTAATAGGTTTAGCTGCAAAACAGTCTATATTGATTGTAGAATTTGCTATGGACGAACACGAAAAGAACGGATTACCCATACAAGAAGCGGCAATACAAGCGGGACTGCTCAGATTTAGGGCAATTATGATGACGGAAGCCGCATTTATCTTAGGTATTTTGCCGTTGTTATTTGCAACAGGTGCGGGTGCAAATTCAAGAATTTCCGTCGGTTCAACCGTAATCGGCGGTATGATTGTTGCTGCGACATTAGGTACGGTATTAACACCGGCATTTTATGTAATAATTCAGGAAACAGTAGACAAATATTTTAATAATAAACATGAGAGTGAAAATGATTAAATTTAAAAAGATAGTAACATTAATATGTATTTTAGGATTAACAATAGGAACAGCTTATGCCATTCAGGACAGTAAAACCGCAGAGCCTCTGAAAACATATACAAATGAAGTTCATTCGGTATATTCTCTTACGGACTGCATTAATATTGCAGTTGAAAATAATCCGGACATAAGGGCGGCAATATATAATGAACAGGCTTACAAATCAAAAATCGGGCAGGCATGGGCAAATTATTTCCCCTCGATTTCTGCAGGTTTGGAACTTTCAAGAAACGGCAGTTCATATACATATTCAAAAGATTTACCGTACGGTTATCAAAATACGTACAATACAATGGGTTATTACCCCGCTGTTTCAGCCGATATGTTATTGTTCGATTTTGGCAAAACCAAAGCAAGTGCTGACAGGGCAAAGAATTACTATCTGGCAAGTAAAGAAGATACCAAAGAAAATATAAATACGGTAATTTACAATATAAAAAGCGCTTACTTTAATATTTTATTTGCGCAAGCACAGGTAAAAGTGTATGAAGATACGGTAAAAGATTATCAGCTCCAATTGGATCAGGCCTGGGGATTTTACAAACTCGGTAAAAAAGCAAAAATTGATGTTGTTACCGCTGATTACAATTTAGGAAAAGCTAAGTTAAATTTGGTAAAAGCAAAAAATATTCTTGAAGTTGCCAGAGCACAATTATCTACAATCATGGGATTACCCGAATACACAAATTATGAATTGTCTGATGAATTGGTACTGAATTCGTTTGATATTACATCAGAAAATGCAATTAAAATGGCTATGGATGTCAGACCTGAATTAATTTCTGCAGAAAAGAGCACCAAAGCAGCTAAAATGAATTTACGGGCACACAGAAGGGAGTTTGCTCCGGACTTGGGAATTTTCGGGAGCTATTCCAACGGTATAGGAAACAATTATAATGTAAGTTCAACACAATTTGGGGTTGATTTGAGTTACAATGCGCTTAATATAATGAGGACAAAAAAACAAATTGATCAGGCAAAAGCAGAATATGAAAAGAGTTTAGCCGAACTTGACAGCACCAGACACTCCGTTTATTACAATGTAAAAAAAGCATATATAGATTTGCAAACAGATAAAGAATCCATAATTATTTCTAAATTAGCTTTAGATCAGGCAAAAGAGCAGTACAGACAGGTTACCGGCAGATATAAAGCCGGAGTCAGTGATGCAATAGAACTTAAAGACGGTGAAAATACCTATCTTAATGCAAGATTGGATTTTTATAATGCTATACTGAATTATAATTTATCATTTGCAAATCTGGAAAAAGAAATAGGCATTCCCATCAAATTTTCTGATGATTTGATAATAAATATATCTCCGACAGAACTTTAATAATATACAAAATACTTTGAAACAAGCATCTAAAAATTAATTATTGAAAACTTAAAATCTGTTATATCTGAGGAAACTCAGTTATATACGTTGCATTTTCGTCAAATCCAATCCGTTTCCTGCTTCCGTCACGTTCATAAATTTCACGCATAACTCTGTTTTCACAGTTCAATTCAAACCCCGTAAATTGATATTCTCTGTTTCTGCGGTCATATTCCGTTATTCCCAATGTTTCTCTGCCATCACCGTACTCAAACGGCTCAACTCTGAATTTTACATTATTTCTTTTCAAATATTCAATATATTCATCAGGTTTTGTATATGCGGTAATTCCTTCTTTCGTGAACTGTTCCTGCGGAATTTCGTCATTATAATAAGTTTCAGAGCAATACTCCAATTCATTATTTTTGTTGTATTTGAAATTTCTTATTTCTCTGCCGTTTTTATATTGATAATTAATATAGCTCTCCGCATGCTCTAAATCATCTGTGCTAAACAAAAGTGATTTTGTTGTTTGACCCTTTTTATCTTTTATATACAGCTCTACAATGTCCTGTTCGGGGAATTCAGCTGTATCAAAATCCAACCCTTTAAATTTTCCCTGCTGTTTTAAGGAAATAATACATTCATCAAAAGACATTTTTTCATACGGTTTTCTGATAATTGGTGATGCATAAGAATAAATTGCATTGCTAACTGCTGGTGGAATTTCCTTGAATTGCGGATATTGAGGACTTGCAATCGGAGTTTCGACATAATTATTATTC
>JAGBOW010000039.1 GCA_017633675.1 bacterium
ACATCAAAATATTTATTTTGATGTGTTTTTTATGGTGTATTTTTTAAATTAAACGATAAGGTCTTATCAGCATATCGCCTTATAGCCCTATCGCCACTTAAAATTTCAGACTAATATCTACTGATTTTATAAAAAACCCTCCGTCACTTCGTGCCACCTCCCTTAAAAGGGAGGCTTTTAGCTTTCTTATGCTCATATGCTCCTATGCTCTTATCCACCTATAATTCCAATCGCCACTTTAAACCGCCAGCCTAAAATCTACCCTGCACAACTAAATTTTGCCCTGTTTTTTGTCTTTAAACTCAAAAAATACTGATACATCAATCATTTCAAACTTCATTTATAACATTAAAACAATTATAATTTATTGATTTTTCGTTCTTTATGCTTTAATATAATGGGGAGTGAATTTATCGGCAACTTATGATAAAGCAATTAAGACTTAAAGATTACATATTAATAGACGAATTAACCGCCAATTTTCATGAAGGTTTGAATGTAATAACAGGGGAAACCGGTTCGGGTAAGAGTATTCTGATTAACGCAATTGATTTGGCATTCGCTCCCCGTGTTTCAAAAGAAGTTATAAAAACAGGCAAAGAAAAGGCTGTTATAGAACTTGTAATCGAAAACAAAAAGCATAATTTATCAAAACTTTTTGAAGAAAACGGGATTGACAATTTCGGCTCGGAAATTGTTTTATCAAAAGAAATCACTCAATCAGGTGTCCGCTCAAGAGTAAACGGAACTTTAGTCAATCAGGATTTTATAAGGCAGTTAAAAGATTATTTTCTTGATATTCATTCTCAGCACCAAACTTATGCTCTTTTACAACCCAAATCTCACATAAATCTTTTGGATAATTATGCTAAAGACACTTACGGAACTAAACTTGAATTATACAAAGAAAAATTTAAAGATTATCAAAAATTGCAAATTGATTTGGAAGCTTTGAAAAATGCCTCAGACATGACGGATAATCAAATAGAATTTTTAAAATTTCAAATTGAAGAAATTGAGGGCGCAAATATAAATTCAATCACCGAAGATGAAGAATTAAAGAATGAACTTGAAATTTTAGAAAATGCCGAAAAATTAAAGGAACTTACGGGAACTTCATATTGGGCGATAAACGGTGATGAAGGTTCAATCATGGAGGCTTTAGGTAAAATAAAACAAAATATCTCAAAAGCATCATCTTATGATTCTAATTTGGAAGATTTGGAGCAAAGACTTGTTGAAGCAATTGAAAATCTGCGTGATGCCGGCTCGGAACTCAGAGATTACAGCCAAAATCTTGATAATAATTTGGAGAGATTGAACGAAATTCAGGAAAGGTTATATTTTCTTGACAAACTGAAACACAAATACGGCGGAAGTTTAGAAGAAGTTTTAAAAACTTTTGATAAACTTTCTGCAGAATTGAACGGAATAGAATTTTCTTCTCAAAATATTGAGGAATTAGAGCAGAAAATTTCTCAACTGCGTAATGAATTAGAGCATGAAGCAAAAGATATAAGCGAACAGAGAAAGAATTTTGCGCAAGTTTTGTCCTCACTTATTCAGGATAAATTAGAAAACTTAGAACTTCCAAAAGCAAGATTTAAAATAGATGTTCAGCCTAAAGAATTATCACAGGACGGCATGGATAATGTAGAATTTTTAATATCGACAAATATTTCGGAAGATTTAAAACCGCTTGCAAAAGTTGCCTCTGGTGGTGAAATTTCCCGAGTCATGCTTGCAATAAAATCTATTTTTGCACAGAGTGATGATATAAATACGGTTATTTTTGACGAAATTGATACGGGGATTTCGGGCAGAGCGTCACAAAGTGTCGCAGATGAAATTGTAGAGCTTTCAAAATATCATCAGATTATTTTGATTACTCATCAGGCAATTATTGCATCAAAGGCAGATAAACATTTTTATGTAAGAAAATCGCAAAATGACGAAACACATGTTGAGGTTTATGTTTTGACGGGTGATAACAGAGTTAAGGCACTGGCAGAACTTGCGGGCGGAGAGATTAATGAGCAGTCGATGGAGTTTGCAAAATCGTTAATACTGCAATAAAATTTTGGATAGCAGAAATGAAACATTACACAATAAAATTATCAAATATATTTTTCATGTTGGTTTTATCAATTTCGGCATTTATGGCAATTTATTTTTATTCGTTCGGCAGACCTTTGTGGTTTGACGAATGTGCTTTGGCATTAAATATTGTCGAAAAAAATAATTATTTTACAGTGTTATTGTATGCTCAGGCTTGTCCTCCGCTATTTATGTATTTATCAAAATTAATACATTATTTACCCGTAAGGGCGGAATATTCGCTCAGAATAATACCGTTAATGTCATTTTTGGCTTCATTACCGCTATTTTGGGCACTACTGAATAAACTTTTTAAAAATAATTTATGTAAACTTACTGCATTCTCAATATTTGCGTTCAATTACAGAGTTCTTTATTATGCGGAAGAATTTAAGCAATATAGCACTGAAATGTTTATATTTTTGCTTATTTTAACAAGTTATTTTTATATTGATATTAAAAGCATTAAAACGAAATACAAAATACTATACGGACTGATTTTGGGATTACTCTTATGGTGTTCAAATGCTGCGGCAGTCGGAATTGCATCTGTCGGACTTTTACATCTTATAAAAATATTCAAAAAAGAGTGTTCCGTAAAAGATTATTTAATAATATTTTTGCCGTCATTAATAAGTATTGTCAGCTATTATTTTGTAATGTATGACACAGTTCATCATGATGTCTTACATGCATATTGGGAAGATTCATTTATTTCCGCTAATTATAACAACTTTTTAAAACTGATGAACAGAAATGCAAAATATTTTTTTGATGAAAAATGTGTAATACCGGCATTTATAGTATTAATAGGCTTTTTTAAATGCTTATTTAAAAACAAATTCATTGTAACAATTCCAATATTAATATTGCTTTTTATATCATACTTAAAAATTTATCCGTTTACGGAAAGACTGATATTGTTTATTTTCCCGCTATTTACTATAGCTGTTGCAGAATTATGTAATTTTGAGAAAAAATTTATAAACCTGATAACATTAACCATAATTTCAATATTTTTGATATTTCCCGCTTTTAAATACTCATATAATAATATCTGTTTAAATCACTTCTATCACGAAGATATCGTAACTCCTCTGAAATTTACTAAAAACCTGATGTCTGATAATGATAAACTTTTAATTGACAATAATAATAACAGAAGTTTTAAGTATTACAATATGCTTTTCAAATTTAAATCAGAAGATATTATATATGTTTCAGGTGATATGTCCGAATTTTTAAATGAAATTAAGCAATTACCGAAAGGGAGATATTTTTACGTACATTCACATTCATCAAACAGAAATGAGTGGCTTAACGCATTTTATATCTTTATAAAAGCACTTTATGATTACAGAATTTATTCTGATGAATATGGAAATTGTTTATTTGTTTTCACCGTTTCTTAGTTTATCCCCATGCCCTATGAAATTTCTGTCTTTTGTTTACCATTTTTTAAAAATAAAAAATACTGCAAGAATTATAAAAATAAACCCCACAAGGTAGTTCCAGCGAAACTCCTCTTTCAGATACATTACGGAAAAAACGCTGAAAACTATTAAGGTAATTACTTCCTGAATTGTTTTTAATTGGGTAGCATTATAAACTTCATGCCCAATTCTGTTTGCGGGTACTTGAAAGCAGTATTCAAAAAACGCAATCCCCCAGCTGACAAGGATAACTATCCACAATGCCGTTGATTTGTGTCTTAGATGTCCGTACCACGCGAATGTCATGAACACATTTGAAATTGTCAGCATTATTATCGGGAGAATGTTTTTAATCATAACAATAATTATAATGCAAAAATATTAAATCAATAATTCCTTTATGTAAAAGCTTTATCGCCCTATTGCCTTATTGCCCTAACGCCTTTTTATAAAAATCTCTTGACTTTTAAATATTTTCTTAATATATTAGTTCATGTGCCGACTTGGCTCAATGGTAGAGCAACGGTTTTGTAAACCGTAGGTTGTAGGTTCGATTCCTATAGTCGGCATTTTCTCAGTTAAATATTTGATGGGTAGCAAGCCTTTGTGGCGCAGGGGTAGCGCACTCCCTTGGTAAGGGAGAGGCCACGGGTTCAAATCCCGTCAAAGGCATATAAGGGTAGGTGCCCGAGTGGCTAAAGGGAGCAGACTGTAAATCTGCCGTCGCGAGACTACGGTGGTTCGAATCCACCCCTGCCCAATACTTCAAAAGACTTCATAAGAAGTCTTTTTTTGTCAGCAAAAAAAATTTTTTACAAGTTTTTAGAAATTGTATGCAAATATCATTCGGGTCAAAAACTTTGACAGAAACTTTACAAGATGAAAAGAAATCTGTATTAACAGGTTCAAGGCCATGCGGATATCGGCATATTTTAGATGATTATGACTATTATATTCAAAATATAGAAAAATCTCCCGAACTTGCTCAAACAAAAATTGCAAAACGAATTAGTGAAGGTGCTTCTGCCATTGTATTTGAAACAGAAGGCGGAGATGTATTAAAACTTACAAAATTCAGACATTATCCTTTCTTAAGGCCGCAGGAAGATTTTGATGTTCCTGTAAAAAAACACGGCAAAGTTGGCAGAATACATTATTATATTGAAGAAAAACTGTATCAGCACAATCTGAACGAAGGCTTTGTAAGAATAGTAAAAGGAATGATTAGGGATAAGGGTTACAGGGTATATGACCTGAGTGATTTTGATACTCACCAAATAGGCATGTCAAAAGACGGAAAACTTTACCTTTTAGACCCTGAATGTGCCAGATTTAAGACGATATTTCATGCACTGTACAATAAGACAAAAAGATTGTTTAAAATGTTGGACACGTATGTTAAACCTATGGGATATTGATTAAAACGGCGATAGGGCGATAGGCTATAGGGCGATAAGACCGTATCGGGAAATAAGAGGTGCGAAAGATCGCACCCTACTTTGCTACAAAACTATTTTGCTATACATAAAACTTTATGTTCTTCATAAACTGCTAGAGTGGCAATATCACCACAATAAGTATAATCTGGTCTATCAAAATATATATATGTTCCTCTATTGTTTCGTGTTGATGACCAAAAATAACCATAAAGAAAATCTGAATATAATTTCCCTTTTTGGCAAATGTTTACTAATGTAGATTTATCAGGTAATTCCATACCAGCATCGCTACATGCTTTTATAGCATTATCCTGACTAACATTGATATTCAAAATAACAATACAACCAATTCCATCCATTTCAATTCCTGCACAACCTTTAACAAATCTTGCACCACGTAAATTTCGAATATCATAATATTTATCAGATTTTTCTTTATTAGGTCCTTTTCCACCATTTACATCTGTTATAAAATCTATACTATTAGTTACATTTGTCGAATACGCAAACTCTTTCTCTTTCCCGCCGCCAATCGGAAGTAATTTTTTATATGCAGTTACCCCATCACCTACATCAAGTGTAAGCGCATCACTCGGGTTATAATTAAGTATCATTGATGCTCCGTCCGCTAATACCAATCCGACATTGTTTGTAGAAGTGGATAAAGATAAATTTTTTCCCGTTTTAGCCTTTGATATCTCAAATTCATCTCCGTTACTGTCAATTACTTTTTCAGTCGGCCAGCATTCAGCAATATGACTGCTGTCACATCTTTTTGCTATTTTTAGATATTTTTGAAGTTCATCAACAAAAGCTTCTGTCGTTCCGTAGCTATTGTTCAATAACCCATGTGCCCTCATCTGCTCCATTGCTTGTGTAACTTTCATTGCAATATTTGCATGCCTTTCAGAATTTACTCTCTCATTAATGTTTGCAATTACTGTCGGCATTGTTATTGCCGCTACTACTCCGATTACTCCCAAAGTAATTAATACTTCCGCAAGAGTAAATGCATTGTTCTCAAGTTTATCTGTCATTCAAACCTCCCTATTTATGTACTGTATATATACAGGATAACTATACCATTATAACGTTTATACTGTATACATGCAATATAAAAATGAAAAAACTTTACATTTAATTAATATTTTTGGAAAAACATTGCAGAAAATCAGACAAGAAAGAGTAAAAAAATCTCAAACAATGCTTGCATATGAATATGATTTGGATTCGGGTAATTTAAGCCGTATAGAAAGCGGTAAAATTGACCCTAAATTAACTATGATATGGCGTTTGTCGGAAGCAGTCGGGATTCCGCCTTCCGAAATATTTAAAAAGGTCGAAAAAGAACTTGGTAAAAACTTTCACATAGTTGACGTATAATAATTTACCCCTTACGGAATAATTGCTTTTTTCTGATAAAAAACAGGAAATTTTAATTTAAAATATTATTCAATAATCTTTATCCAACCCTCAGGAGCTTCAAGTCTGCCCATTTGAATTCCTGTCAATGTGTCATAAAGTTTTTTCGTAATTTCACCCATTTCAGTGTTGCCAAAATCTATAACTTCGTCTTTATTAACTATTTTTCCGACAGGAGAAAGAACTGCAGCAGTTCCGCAAAGTGCGCATTCTTTGAAATTTTTCACTTCAGTGAACAAAACTTCTCTTTCTTCGGCTTCCAGCCCCAAATAATGTTTTGCAACATACATCAATGAACGTCTTGTAATAGACGGCAAAATTGTGTTTGATTTCGGGGTAACAATTTTATTATCTTTAGTTACAAAAATAATATTTGCACCACCCGTTTCTTCAACCTTTGTTCTTGTTGCAGGGTCAAGGTATATATTTTCCGCATAACCCTGTTTGTGCGCATCAACAATCGGATACAAGCTCATTGCATAGTTCAAACCCGCCTTGATATGCCCTGTTCCTCTTGGAGCTGCCCTGTCAAAATCAGGAACACGAACGGTTATGGCTTTTGCTCCGCCTTTAAAATAAGGTCCTACGGGAGTCGTGAAAATTCTGAACTGATATTCGTCAGCCGGTTTTACCCCGATAACAGGATTTGAACCGAACATATACGGTCTTAAATATAAAGTAGCACCCGAACCGTAAGGCGGAACATAGTCAATATTGGCTTTTACGACTTTTTCTACCGCATCTAAAAATCTTTCTTCGGGAAATACAGGCATTTCAAGTCTTTCGCAAGTGTCTTTCATTCTCTTTGCGTTTAAATCAGGCCTAAAACAAACAACATGACCGTCTTTTGTTCGGTATGCTTTCAAACCTTCAAAGCAAGTCTGCGCATACTGTAAAACGCCTGCGCTTTCGTTCAAGACAACGTTTGAATCTTCTGTTAAAACACCGTTATCCCATTTTCCGTCTTTATAATTTGAAACATATCTGTAATCCGTTTTTATATAACCAAACCCTAAACTGCCCCAGTCAATATTTTTTGCCATTTTTCTCTCCTTATTATAAGGTTATATCATGAACATGAATTTTATGCTAAAATCTTTTTATGGAAGAATTTAAACATTATACTGTCATGAAACATGAGGCAGTTGATGCGTTGGAATGCCAATCGGGGAAAATATATGTGGATTGTACTCTTGGAGGGGGAGGACATTCGGAGCTTATTCTCAGAAGAATTCAGCCTGACGGCCGTTTGATAGCTTTTGATATTGATGAAGATGCCATAAAAGTTTCCACAGAAAAATTAAAAGATTACAAAAACTTAACAATTGTAAAATCTTCTTACACAAATATAAAAAAAGTCTTAAAAGAGCTTGGGATTGAAAAAATTACGGGCGGTGTTTTGTTTGATTTGGGTGCGTCTTATCACCAGTTTAACAAGTGCGAAAGAGGGTTTTCTTTCTCAAAAGAAGCCCCCTTAGATATGAGGTTTAATCAAGATGCCGACTTTTCCGCTTATGATGTAGTAAACACGTATTCGGAAGATGATTTGGTGAGGATTTTTTCCGAATACGGAGAAGAAAGATTTTCAAAAAGAATTGCAAAAAAAATTGTTGATGTGAGAAAAACCAAAAAGATTGAAACGACAACGGAATTGGCTGATTTGATTGTAAACTGCACACCGCACATAAAATCGTCAATTCACCCTGCAACCCGTGTATTTCAGGCAATCAGGATAGAAGTAAATCAAGAGTTAACAAATGTAAAAAATGCATTGAATGATGTATTGGATTTATTAGAGTTTGGTGCTATAATAAGTGTGATAAGTTTCCATTCACTTGAGGACAGAATAGTGAAAAAACTTTTCAAATACCACTCAGAGCGGTGTCATTGTGAAAAAAATCAAATGATTTGCAAGTGTCCGCCTCCGGTTTTGGAGATGGTTAACAAAAAACCGATAGAAGCGAGTGCAGAGGAGATAAAGGAAAATCCGCCTTCAAGGAGTGCAAAGTTAAGAATTGCAAGGTGTATCAGAAAAATTTAATTGGGGTAAGAGAAGTTGAGTCCGTTAAGGGTTACAGAAGAATATTATAAAAATACAGATAAAATATATGCAGAAAATCCGATAGAAGGTCAAGTAATTCAGGGGTACTTTCAAAAAGAGGTTTCTCAAAAGGCTATGGCAATAAGAAAAGTAAATAAAACTTTATGTGCATTATTGGGTGTTGCAGTAATTGTAGCATTTGTCAGTTATTATTTTGCCATGTCGGACGAATTGACTTTGAATAAATTAAGCCGTCAAATTACAACTCTCAATGATGAAAATGCCGAACTGCAAAACCATTTGGACAGATTAAAATCTTTTAACAACGTTGATGACAAAATGATGCAGTATAACATGCTTTCAAAAGCTGATAAAGTTATTGAAGTACAGGCTGTTAATTCGGTTTTACCCGACGAAAAAGCAGGTAAAAAAACCGCTTCATTTAATTGGGCAATAGGATATTAAAATATTCACCAACCGGATAATTGTGAGAAATTTATAATGGGGTTTAATTATAATATAAATCTTTTTCATACTTCCAGCTATTCTTAATTCCAACGGAGCTTTCAGAGCTCCTTTTTTTTACAACAAAATATATTTATGTTATTTTAAACCTATGGACAGAAAAATTGTTACAACTAACAGAAAAGCTTTTCACGACTACAATATTTTAGAAAAATACGTAGCCGGAATTGTTCTTACGGGAACTGAAATTAAATCTATCCGCAAAAATGCGATAAACCTGAAAGACAGTTTTTGCAAAATTGAAAATAACGAAATTTTTCTGTACAAGTGCCATATCTCACCATATGAACAGGGAAACAGATTTAACCATGATGCTGAAAGAACAAGAAAACTTCTTTTGACAAAAAAAGAAATTCTGAAAATCCAAACAAAAGCAAAACAGGACAGTTTTACGATAATTCCTTTGGAAGTCTTTTTGTCGCACGGGTTTGCAAAGGTTGAAATCGGGCTTGCAAAAGGTAAAAAACTATATGACAAACGTGAAGATATTACAAAAAAAGACCTGCAAAGAGAAATGGACAGAGCATCAAAAAATCGGTACTAAAAATACTCCATAATGAAGTATTTGTCATTCAGAGGCTGATAAGTTAACAGATTCTTCGCTAACGCTCAGAATGACTACAGCCGAAGAATCTGATAGATAAAGGTACTAAAACTTATTATGAAAGTCGTAATTTTAGGCAAAGGTGAAATGTTATCTAACCTCATTGAAGGTGTAATTGCGGCAGGTTCGGAAATTGTCGGAGTGTTCAGATATGAATACACAATGGACGACAAATTTTTACCGATTAAAGACTTTTTTAAACCTTCAAACGATTTGACTTTGATAAAACAGTATAAACTTCATCAAATAAAGTGCAAATCCGTAAATTCAAACGAATTTAAAAATGAATTATTACGGTTAAATGCTGATGTAATGCTTGTCGGAACATGGGGGGAAAGAATTAAAAAAGAAATTTTTGATATTCCCGTTATTGCATCTGTTAATGTTCACCCCTCACTTTTACCTAAATACAGAGGGCCAAATCCTTATTTACAAAACATTTTGCACAGAGAAACAAAATCCGGAATTACCTTTCACCTGATTAATGAAGATTTTGACAGAGGTGCGATTTTAGTTCAAAAACAGATTGATATTCTCCCTAATGACACATCAAAAGAATTGAAAGAGAGGACGGTTTTTCAGGCAAGACTGATGTGTGCGGAATTGCTGAAAAAACTTGAATACGGTGTAGTAACCCCGATTGCACAGAAAGAAGAGGAAGCGACATATTTTCCAAATATAGATGATAATGATAAAATGCTTGATTTTGAACGTGAAACAGCAGAAGAAATCCACGCACGAATAAGAGCCTTACACCCATGGCTTCCGACTTATTACACTTATAAGGATAAATTTTTTATTCCAAATCCGTATAAATTGAAAATTATAAATGCGGATAAAGGAAAAGTCGGAGAAATTATTGATACTGATTACAAAAATTGTTCAATAACAGTTCAATGCAAAGACAGCAAAGCTTTAAAAATGGATGGAGTGAAACTTTACGGTTTCTTTAATCGTCCGTTTACAAAATTATTTATAAAAAATATATCCCCCTCATCCGTCCTTCGGACACCTTCTCCCACACAGGGGAGAAGGGTGTAACGACAACTGAATCACTTTAATAATCCATTTTCCAGCCGTTTTCCATTATGCGAGCTGCACAACCGTCACCCATTGTGTTATTAGGTATTTCAGAACTATCATGTGTCCCGCAAAAAGATGTAGTTTTCCGCCAATATTTTGTATTATTATCCAATGCTGTTTGGCTTTTATTTAAAGCTTCATCCTTTCCAGACTTAGGGTGTAGTTTACCATCGTCAGAAATCGAAAATACAAATATATCTCTGCCAAATGTATTCGGCTTCTTTTTTCCGTTAACATCTATAAATACAGACCCAATACTAGAACACATGTTTCCACCTAAAGATTTTATTTGATTACATATTTCTTCGGTTTTGGTACCTGGTTCACCTAATAAATTAAAATATAACATGGTGCCGTCTGGTAAGGTAAAAAAATCATAATTTCCATAATCTGAATATCTGTTTCCTTTTAAATATGCAAATTTGTTATTATATTTTTCAATACCAATAAATTTTATATATTTTTTAAGACTATTTGCAAAGGCTATACATCTATTGCTGGTGGTATAAGAATCCCTACTACAACCATCAATACCCTTGCTTGCCCAAACCGAGGTGTCTGAGAATTTTTGCACTTCATCATCTGCCATTATTTTTTGAAAACTCTGTTCTAAAAGTGAGTATGATTTTTGTAATTGCGTTGTCCAAACCTTTTTTTGGTAATTTTGAATCAATGTCGGTAGTGTCATGGCTGCAACTACCCCGATTACGCCTAATGTAATTAAAACTTCTGCCAACGTAAAACCTTTAAAATTTTTCATAAAACTATCCTTTCTAAATCAATTATTTTAATAAACTTGTTCCGTTATATATAATTATATACTTATTAAGGCTATTTGTCAATATATATAGGCTCAATAAATCATTTTTATTAACCAAACAAAATATATAATTAGTATAGAGGGATAAATGGATATTAAAGAATTATTAGGGAAAAGAATTAAAGAACTGCGAAAAGAAAAATGCTTGACACAGGAACAACTTGCCGAAATAATCGGAATTGAACCTAATAATTTAAGTAGAATTGAAAAAGGACG
This sequence comes from bacterium, assembly GCA_017633675.1. GTDB lineage: Bacteria > Cyanobacteriota > Vampirovibrionia > Gastranaerophilales > Gastranaerophilaceae > Stercorousia. The sequence goes on from JAGBOW010000039.1 coordinate 11,681, forward strand.
CAACTACCCAACCCCCGAAAATCTCTCAAAAATCGCAAAAGCCTTGAATGTTTCCGTTGATAAGTTGTTCTTTTTTGAACATCATAAAGACTATGCTTCAATAAAAAATGAGCTTTCATCTGCATTAAATAATGAAGATTTCGGCAGAAAACTTTATAAATTTTATAGGCTCATTCAGGAATAATTATGTACATTTCGTCATTCTGAGGGTATAGCCTCCCTTGTTAAAGGGAGGTGGCTGAACGAAGTTCAGACGGAGGGATTTTGCCTGAAACTGTTACAAAATCGGCTGGATTGTTTCGCTTCGCTCACAATGACACAATACGTTAAAAACTTATGTAATTAGGGCAGATTTAAAACTTAAAATTCCTTTCGCCGTTTGCAATTTTTTTCAGGTTTTCTTCCACTTGAGAGCGGACATTTAAAAGGGTTTCGACTTCTGATTTTATAAGTTTTTCTCCAACCTCTTTTGTCTCGGGGGATGCGTAATCCTCTAAATACTCTTTCAATGTCATAATTGCATTCGGCTGGCAGAAATTATGTATTTGCTGACTTTTGCAAATTTTCATAAACCTGTCGCCCGTTCTTCCCGAACCGTAACAAGCCGTACAAAAACTGGGAAGATATCCCAACTCCATAAGCCACTTCAAAACTTCATCAAGCGGACGTCTGTCTGATACATCAAATTGTGCCGAATCGTCTTTTTCCGGCATCGGGTTAAAATAACCTCCTACACTTGTTTTTGAACCGCCCGAAATTTGCGAAATACCCAATTTCAAAACTCTTTCCCTACATTTTGCCGATTCTCTTGTAGAAATTATCATTCCCGTATACGGAACGGCTATTCTTATACAAGCAACGATTTTTGCAAAAATATCGTCATCAATTCCATTATCAAAAGCATCAGGGTCAATATCATCAGCGTGTTTAATTCTTGGAACACTTATCGTATGCGGACCGACACCGAATACGCTTTCCAAATGTTCTGCATGCATTAATAATCCAGCAAATTCATACTTATATGATTCAAGCCCGAAAAGAACGCCCAAACCGACATCATCAATTCCGCCCTCCATAGCTCTGTCCATAGCCTCTGTGTGATAGTTGTAATTGTGTTTCGGGCCTGTCGGATGGAGTTGTTCGTAACTTTCCTTATTATAAGTTTCTTGAAACAGAATATATGTACCGATTCCCGCATCGTGAAGTTTTCTGTAATTATCAACGGTTGTTGCGGCAATATTAACATTTACACGTCTGATTGCTCCGTTTTTATGTTTGATTGAATAAATTGTATTAATTGACTCCAAAATATATTCAATCGGATTGTTAACAGGGTCTTCGCCCGATTCGATTGCAAGTCTTTTATGTCCCATATCCTGCAATGCTATAACTTCGTTTTTAATTTCTTCCTGCGAGAGTTTTTTTCTCGGAATATGCTTATTTTTAGCGTGATACGGGCAATAAACACAACCGTTTACGCAATAATTTGAAAGATATAGAGGTGCAAAAAGCACAATCCTGTTTCCGTAAAAATCCTGTTTGATCTTTTGTGCAAGTTCAAAAATCTCTTTTGTTTTTTCTTCATCATCACAAGCCAAAAGAACGGACGCTTCTCTGTGAGTTAAGCCTTTTGCCTGACGTGCTTTTTCAAGAATACTATCAATAAGCTCTATATTATTTTTATTTTCATCTGCATATTTTAAAGTTTCAAGAATTTCTTCATGCGAAATAAATTCGTCTGCTATTTTAGATTTCGGATTATACATTTTGCCTCTCCCTTTTATTATGATAGAGCATAAAGAAGAAAAAGCAACAAAATATATTTGAATAAATTTAGCCATTGATGTAAAATAGACATGCGAGGATAGAGCACAATGAAAACAGAATTGATATTTTTAGGGCCTCCGGCTTGCGGGAAAGGTACACAGACAACAAAACTTGCAGAATATTTAAAACTTCCGCACGTTGATACGGGTTCGCTTTTGAGAGAAGAGATTAAAAATCAAACACCGGCAGGGGTTGAGGCAAAATCTTATATTGATAAAGGACATCTTGTTCCGGTTGAACTTGTTTCAAGAATAATCAAAAACAGATTGGCTAAAGACGATTGCAAAAACGGTTATATTTTGGACGGGTTTCCAAGAAGTCTTGAGCAGGCAGAACAATTAACCCAAATTAATAAAGAACTTGATGAGGGGATTTCCTCAAATTTTAAGGCAATTTATTTTGACATAGATACGAGCATTTTGGTAGAAAGAATTGTTAATCGCCGTTCTTGTCAAAAATGCGGAGAGATTTATAATCTTATGTTTAAAGCTCCGAAAAAAGACGGTATCTGCGACAAATGCGGAGGTGAACTTACGCAGAGAAAAGACGACACAAGAGAAGTTGCTCAGTCTAGATTTGACACCTATAACAGAGAAACCGCTCCGCTTGTTAAATATTACACCGATTTAGGTGTTTTAAAATCAATTGACGCAAACGGTTCCATTGATGACGTTTGGGAAAGATTGCTAGAAGTAATATATTAATAGTCATTCTGAGGCTGTTAAATTAAGAGATTCTTCGCTTCGCTCAGAATGACACCAACCGAAGAATTTCACAATATAAAAAAGGTAAAAAATGATACACAAAAAATCCAGAGATGAAATTAAAAGAATGCGCCATGCAGGACATATTGTGGCACTTGTTCACAAAAAAATGAAAGAAGTAATTGAACCCGGTATTTCAACAAAAGAACTTGACGATATAGCTTATCATATTATCAAGGGTGAACGTGCTATTCCGACATTCTTGGGATATCACGGTTTTCCCGGAAGTATTTGCGCATCAATAAACGAACAGGTTGTACACGGTATTCCTAACGAAAATATTAAAGTCAAAGAAGGCGACATTATAAGCATTGATGTCGGAGCAACTTATGCGGGAATGGTTGGGGACGGTGCCTGGACTTATCCTGTAGGAAAGGTTTCAGATGATGTTATAAGGTTATTAAAAACAACCGAAGAAGCTCTTTTTGCAGGGATTGCACAAATGAGAGCAGGAAACGTTTTAGATGATATTTCGGGTGCGGTTGAAGATGTCGCAAAACGTGAAAAAATGGGAATTGTCAGACAATATGGCGGACACGGTGTAGGTCATGAAATGCATGAAGATCCGTTTTTGTTCAATTACAGAGTGGGCGACAAAACCCTTATAAAGCCAAATACGGCAATTGCAATTGAGCCTATGTTAAATTTGGGTTGTGATGAAGTTGTTGTCGCAGATGACGAATGGACTGTAAGCACTCAGGACGGAAAACCTTCCGCACATTTTGAACATACGGTTCTTGCAACAGATGACGGAAATATTATAATTACACAATTAATGAATTAGAAAGGAGTCGGGTACGAGGAAATGTAAATGGCTAATCCTCTAACCCTCTAACTATGAAATATTTTATAGGCTTATCATTATCGGCATCATCAGGCATGGATAGCGGTGTGGCGATATTGGACGAAGAAAACAACATAATTTTAATCGACAAATTATACACAATGAATGATGTTATGTTCTTTTTTGATAATTGTCCGTATCTTAAATATTCAAATATATGCGTGTCTTTGGTTTGGGACAGAACAATGCTTAACGGCAAATGGAGAGTTTTGTCAAAACCGTATCAGTTAGTTGCAACAAATCCTCTGATGCACAACAGGGACGGTTGGACGCACAGATATTCAACAAGAGGTTGCGAATATTTTAAATCGCTGAGTGAAGAGGGAATTCCTGTAGACAGGTTTGAATTGTATCTGACAAGACAAAGTATGCACTTAAATTCCTGCTACAAAGAACGTTCGCCTGCCGATTGCAAATTTTTACAGCAGACTTTGCATTATGAATGGGGATTGGATTTACCCGTCAATATGATGCCGATGTCACAGTTAGAAGCTATAATCGGTGCACTTTTGGCACGTGAAAAATCTCAAAACCCGAACAATATAAGAAAAATATCAAACTTCAAAGATTTTGATGTAATTGATATTGTAAACAATTCGGATATTGTAAAAGTTTATTAATCCCTGCTGCTCAATAAGCCGAGTGCAAGTCCGATACCGCTACCGATTCCGACACCCCAGCGGAATTTGTTGCGTCTGACTTCTCTATATGCATCTGAGCATAGCGCGTTCATCTTATGAGTTTTCTTTTTTGCATTGTCAAATGCTGATGCAAACCCGTCTTTTAGGGTTTTAACAGAAGTTTTATCGGTAACTTTATTTTCCAATTCAATGCATTTATTTGCGATAGCTGTTCTGTCCTCAGCCACTCCCATTTGCTGTAAAATCATTTTGCTTTCAGTTGAAACTTCACCATTATCAACTTCAACCGCAATATCCCGAAGTCTTGAGATATCGTCATAAGCATCATTTCTTGTCATATCAAATGCACGCTGAACAAAAACATCTTTTTGTACAGGAATATAATACCCTGTCATACCAATAAGTCCGCCTGCCAACGTCATTCCTACTATCCTTTTTACTGAAGCTGACGAACTATGCGGGTAATAATACGGAACGGGCATTTGATTTACTTGCGCTTCGTAATTTACACGTTCTACCATTTTCTTATCCTTATTTTTTCAAATTAAAACCCGTAAAAAATTTTTTTGCTAGTTGTGTAAAATTTTTTTTATAATTTCCAAAACTTCTTCATGAATTTCTTCAATAGTTTTTGTTGCGTCTATTACTTTAACTCTTTCGGGTTCAATTTGGGCAAGTTCAAGATATCCTTTTCTAACTCTGTTTTGAAATTCAATTCCGGCACTTTCCATTCTGTCTTGATTTTTGCCGACACGTTTCATTGAAGTTTCGGTATCAATATCAAAAATAAATGTCAAATCAGGTTTTTTGTTGTTTGTTGCGAGGTTGTTTAAATGATTTATCGTATCAATATCAAGCCCCCTGCCGTATCCTTGATAGGCAACGGTTGAATCAGTATGTCTGTCGCAAAGGACAATTTTGCCGGAATTTACTGCAGGATTAACAATTGTGTCAATATTTTGCGCTCTGTCAGCCAAAAATAAAAAAGATTCGCACCTGTCAGAAACTTCTCCATCATAATTAAGAAGAATTTCTCTCAACTTTTCGCCCAACCCTTTCCCGCCGGGTTCTCTTGTGATAACAACTTCAAAATTATTTTCTTTTAAATATTTTGAAAGCAATTCTATCTGGGTAGATTTCCCGCATCCGTCAACGCCCTCAAATGTTATAAATAAACCTCTGTTCATAAATTTATATTAACATAAAATTCAATAAGTGAAAAGTGAATTGTGAAAGGTGAAAAGTCTTTATCGATGCTACGTATAAAAAATTAAAAATTGCGTTACAATATGTAAATTTTTTTATGTATAACACTTGAAAAATTTTGGGATTTAGGTATAAAATGAGCAACGGGAAGGAATAAAATGTTAGTAGGAAGTGTAACATACAAAACTCCGAATAAGCGAAAGACTATGTCGGGGTATCTATCCCCTGAACATGTCCCTTCCGAATACATGTCGAACTATCCGAAAAATTTAATAAATGAGAGACCTTTAAAAAACAATCTTCAGGATTTATCTTTTAAAGGTCTTTCTTTTACGGGTGATAACAAGAAAAAAGATGATAAAATGAAACCCGTCTTGGCAACTTTCGGAGTTCTTGCAGCGACAGGTCTTGCGCTTCGCCTTGCACCGTCTTATAAAAAGGCAGGCGAATACAGCATTTCTGAATTCAATAAATTTATCAAAGATAAATCAGGTATAGATAAAAATATTGTCGACAGTCTTTTCAACCATGTTAAAGATTCAAAATTTGCTAAAAAAATGGTTGAAATTAAAGACGATAAGATTATATTTTACAAAAAAACTATTCCGCAATTAATTTGGGACGGTTTGATGTATCCGTTTAAAATTCTTCCTGCTGACATTTTGAACGGAACTGTTGGTCTTTTGGGTAAAATTAAACCATTGAAAGGCTGGGCTAAAAAAACTCTGAACAGAGAAACGTTTAAAAACATAAGGCAGCGTTCAAAAGTTGATGCTCAGGTAAACTCTTTAAGAGGTTTGTTTGAAATGTCAGACAAATTGAAAGGCAAATCAGCTCATGAAATTGCATCATCAATGTTCAGACAGTCCGTAAAAATGTTTGACTCAAAAACAGGAAATTATGATACGAAACACGAAAGATCATTAAACAGATTGGTTTCGGGTCTCCCTCCCGCATTATTTTTAGCAAATGATGCCTATAACTTATCAAGAATGATGGATGATGATCCGAATGCCGCAGCAAAAGAACAACGTTCAAGATTTAAACAAGAGGCTGCAAGAATCGGTTTTAACGCATATATAACACTGATTACATTAGGTGCACTACAGAAATATATTAATAACTCCGCTTTAGGTATATTCTTAATGACAGGCGCCACAACACTCACAACTGAAGCATTTTCAAGACTTATTAACGGAAAACACATTACAAGATTAACTCCGGAACAGGCAAGAGCCGAAATTATTAAAAACAATGCCCCCGAAAAAAATATCAAACCGCTATTAACTTTCAAAGCTCAGGACAAAAAAGAAGATAAAGAAAAGCCGCAAAAACCTCTGTTATCATTTGATACCGTAATGAAAGCTTCTGCAGTTATAATTGCAGGCGGATTTGGTGTAAAAGCTTTGAGAAAAATTCCTGTAATAGAAAAACAATGGAAAAACTTCTCCGGATTTTTCAAAAAACAATATAAAAATTTAACCGAAAATCCTGATTACAAAGTTTCGCAAAAAGAATTTGAAGCAATTGTTACAAGCCTAAAAACGAACGGTTTTGAGGATTTGGCAAAGAAATATGAAGAAGTGGCAAATCAATCTTTAACAGACGGATTTATTCATTTGGGAGCAAAAGATAAAAAAATCAAACCGCTTGTAAATTTTGTTATTGCACCTTTCAAATTTGCATGGAATACGGTTACATTGCCGTATAATCTGGTGATGAAAGTCGTAAATGTGTTTGTTAAAAAACTGAATAATTTATCATTTGCAATCAGTGACAAACAAACATTAAAAGAAATGATGATTAATTATTCAAAAGAAAAGAATATTGATATCAAAAAATTGGAAAAATTTGCGGATAAAGTTTCTAAAGGTCAAATAGCTAAAAACTCTAAATTAGAAGATTATGAACACGAATTTGTAAGCAGAGTTTCAGACGTATCTTCTCTTGCAAAGAGTATTGAAAATATCGGCAAAGAAGCTAAACGTAAAAACTTATCTCCTGCACAATTCCAATCCTATGTAAAAGATAATATCGTAAAAGGGTTTAACGTTGACACAATGTCAAACATTTCAAACAGTGAACTTTCAAATCTTGCTAAAACAGCCGCATCAATTGCAACAATCTGGTTCTTGATGACGGATAATTACAACATGGTAATGCTGAAATCCAACGGTAATGATGTTGAAGGCGCAAAAACCAAGTTTACGGAAAGATTTGTTCAGGAAGGTTCAAGATTATTCTATCAAACCTTGTTAATTGACCTGTTCAACAGTACCTTCAGAAGCCAGTACAACAGATCATTGTTCGGAATGAGCTGGATTACATTAACAAATACAACAATGGGTGAATGGCTTACAAGAAAATCAGTCGGAGTTCCAATCGGAATACACAACAGAAATGAATTGATTGAGCTTGAACAAAAACAAGAAAATGCAGCAGGATTAAAGAAATCTTACTTCAATTTCATGAAACGACTGACCGGAAAACGTTCAATAAAATCCTATGAAGTTACACCCAAAAACCAACAACCTGAAATAATGCAAGAAATAAATTTTACAAATAACAGTACATTTAAAAAATTCATTAATAAATAATTTAAATAACAACAAGCAATTCGAACGAATTGCTTGCTGCATATAATTTGATAATTTTAGAAATATAATAAATAAGTTTTTTAGTTAGAAGAAACAAATCCCCTCTTGTCGGCTTTGTTTGTATTGTTTTGATTACCCGGAGTCCAGCCATATCCGTCTTTCATACCGGTACCTTTATTCAACATATCCATCTCTTGTACCAGACTTCCGATTATATCCGTCTGTAGTCCCGCCTGAGTATCCGTCTGTAGTCCCGCCTGAGTATCCGTCTGTAGTCCCGCCTGAGTATCCGTCTGTAGTCCCGCCTGAGTATCCGTCTGTAGTCCCGCCTGAGTATCCGTCTGTAGTCCCGCCTGTTGACGGATTAATAACGACTCCCGGTGTTACTACCGTAAAGGTACTGCCACCTGTCGGAGTTAATGTTACCCCACGGGTTAATCCGTTCAAGGAAGCACTGTTAAGCTGAAGCGCTCCGGTTGTAAGTTGATTAGCCTTCATTGTAACGTTCGGATTTGTCAGAGCTTCGTTCAATTTTTCAATTTGAACTTTATCAGCTTTAATTTGTTGACCTGTCAATTTTTCCAATCTGTCAGCTAAATTCGGATTCAAGACACCTTTGCCAAGTTCTCCTTTAGTTATTTTACCCGGTTTGGTTGGTGTAACAACTTTGCCTGTATCTGCATCGTTTTCTGTTGGATTATCTTCAAATTCAGGTTGTAACGTACTTACCGAATAACCAACAAATACCGAAGTTTCATCACCATTGGTCAAATATGGTACCCACTTGCCGGTTACGATACTATGCGTAGTACCTACATGTGTAACACCACTATATTTGTTATAAGTATTTGTATGTTGTCCATCTTCTATGAAATAACCGTTAACAAAACCATTTGCGGATTTAGCCACACCATTTTCATATCTTACACCGTTGAACCATCCGGTAAAGTTATACATTCCATCTTCTTCCGGTGTTGCAGAGCTTGTCTTTGGAAACTCAAAGCTCATATGTCCCATTGTCCCATCCTCATTAGTCCAGCTGCCATAGTTATGTCCGGGATCTACAATAGTGAATCCATTTATATAACCGGAGGATGCATCTTCAGCGAAATTTTTAATAGTGCCATTCAAACTAAGATGTAAATTATCACTATCTTTGGTTTCAATTGATATATAAGCAGATCCTTCTTTGTTAAATTCACTTCCTGATTTATAGCCATCAGTGTTTACGAGCTTATTAAATAAAGCTTCGGCTGCTTGCTGTTTGGTAAGGGTTTCCATTTTGTCAGGATTTACACCAAGCATTATCCTACTCCATGCCATAGTATCAACAATTCCGGCTTTTATATCCACATCTCCGCTTGATACAATTTTCCCGCCGATAATGACATCTTTACCTAAATCATGTTTATCTTTAAAATTAAGGTATTCATCTAATGACTGATTTTCAACCAACTTGTTATAACTTGTTTGATCCGGTGAGTGAATAGCCAAAGAACCTACATTCAAGACTCCGTTAGCACCGATAGTCATACCGTTTGGCGATATAAATACCGCATTCCCGTTGTAAAAGCTTCCATTTCTATCAACAGTATTTAAAATACTGTCAATATTAATCCTGTTGTCAACAAGATTTACAAACCATAATTGACCATCCCTAAATCTCAAATTTGCAACATCACCATTACTTAAATCAAAATTTTCATATTGCCGAAACCCAATATAACCTCCATAGTTTGAATCAATATTGTAGACACCGTCTACTCCGGTTACACCTGTGATGTCGGTTGCACTTGCCGGCAAAATTGTTGTTGCCATTAACAAACATGTTACCAAAAGTGCTAAATGTCTTTTCTTCATAAGTCTTTAAACTCCTTTCATTGTTATACTCTTAATTTCTATCCTTAATTTATTATTTTTTCTTTATGTAAAACTCATACTTCTGTCCTCCGGTTTTCATTTTCAATGCACCATAATATACAAAATGATGCATGTAATATCGGACTATATCTGAAAAACTTTAGGGTTTTGATAATATTTTTTACAAAATTTTACAATTGCGTGGTTAGTGTGAATTGATGATTATCAGTGTGTTTAAGATGCTTTTTTATTTTTTATGAATGCACCATAATGTATATTTTGGTGCATTCATTTCAGGTGTAACATATATTTTGATATACAAATTCATTATTCCCTGTTTTTCTAAAAATAAAACATTTTATTAAGGAATATTTAGAAAAATATTTTTAATTACAGTTCAAACTGTTGATAACTTCTGTTTATTTCATCTTGATTAATCCCCAAATAGCGCATAGTTATCGCAGGTGATGAATGGTTAAAAATTTCTTGTAATATAGCAATATCTTTAAACTGTTTGTAGTGATGATACCCAAAAGTTTTTCGCATTGTATGAGTACCAATATGGGTTTCTGCTACACCTACAGCTTTACAAGCCTCATTTATAATTCTGTAAACTTGAGATCTGCAAAGACGATGACAACGCATTCTGCCGGCAAACAACGGTTCGGAATTTTCACGTCCCAAAATAAATTTATGCAATATATTTTTTAATTTCTTATTCAAAAAAATTTGTTTTAATTTCTGAGTTTTCTTTTCTTTTAATTCGATAATTGACTTATTTCTTATATCGCCGACATTTAGACCTAAAATATCGGAAATTCTAAGTCCTGTATTAACGCCAAATATCCATATTACCATATCGCGATAATTTTTCTTTTTTAAATATTCTTCAACTTCCATAATTTGTCTTTTGTTTCTAATTGGTTCAACTGTATATTTCATATAACCTCACTTTCTGATTTTTTAAAATCAGAAATTCTCATAATTTTGTTGTATAATTCATCTATGAATAAAAAATTATTTGTAATTTCAGGGCCGTCAGGTGTCGGAAAAGGTACTGTTATAAAAGAATTTTTGAACAAAAATCCTCAATTTATGCTTTCAATTTCATGCACGACAAGAAAACCCAGAGAGGGCGAAATTGACGGTGTAAATTATTTCTTTTTAACGAAAGAAGATTTTCAAAATTGTATAGATAATGATAAATTCCTTGAATGGGCAGAGTTTGCCGGAAACCGTTACGGCACAAAGAAAAAATATATAGAACAATGTTTATCTGAGGGTAAAAATATTATTCTTGAAATTGATACAAAAGGTGCATTACAGGTAAAATCAAAAATGCCTGATGCCGTTTTGATATTTATTGCTCCTCCGTCATTAAAAACTCTTGAAGAACGTTTAAGAGGACGTCATACCGAAAGTGAAGAAGCTATTCAAAACCGTCTTAATGAAGTAAAAAAAGAACTTGAACGTGCCGAAAATTTCGATTTTAAAGTTATTAATGATGATTTAAACAGAGCTGTAAAAGAAATCGGATTAATCGTGGAGAAAGCAAATGCTTAGCGGAAAGACTGTTCTTTTAGGAATAACAGGTGGTATTGCCGCTTATAAGATTTGCGAACTCATAAGAAAATATAAAAGAGCAAATGCGACCGTAAAAATCGTTTGCACCCCGAATGCACTTAATTTTGTAACTAAATTAACCCTTCAAACTCTCAGTAAAAACAATGTTTATGTAAATGAATTTGATATAAAAGATTATAACCCCGAACATATTTCGCTTGCGGATGAGGCGGATATTATGGTAATTGCACCTGCTACGGCAAATACAATATCAAAAATTGCAACAGGAGTTTGCGATAACCTTTTAACTTCTATTGCATGCGCATATACAAAACCGTTAATAATCGCTCCCGCAATGAATTGCAACATGTGGGGAAACCCGATTATTCAGGAAAATTTGCACAAACTTCATTATACAATTTTAGAACCCGAAGAAGGATTTTTAGCATGCGGATATTCAGGCAAAGGCAGATTGTGTTCTGTTGATAAAATTTTTGAGAAAACGGTCGAACTCTTAAATTATAAACCGTTAACGGGTAAAAGAATTGTCATAACTTCAGGAGGAACAATTGAAGAAATCGACCCCGTAAGATATATTTCAAACTATTCATCAGGCAAAATGGGGCTTGCATTAGCGGATTGCGCAAAAAATCTCGGAGCGGAAGTAACCCTGATTACGACAAAAGATGTTTCGAAAAAATATAATGTTATAAAAGTAAAATCTGCACTTGATATGAAAAAGGCTGTTGAGAAAGAATTTGACAATTCAGATTATATAATTATGGCATCTGCCGTTGCTGATTACAGGGCAAAAGAGATTTCTTCTCAAAAGATGAAAAAGACAGAAGGTGATGAGATAACTTTAACCTTAATCAAAAACCCTGACATATTAAAAGAATTATGTAAAAAGAAAAAAGCCTGCCCTCCGGCCCTCCGGCCTTCCAGCCCTCTGATAGTCGGTTTTTGTGCCGAAAGCGAAAATTTGTTGGAAAACGCAAAAGAAAAAATTAATAAAAAAGGCTGTGATTATTTAATAGCAAACGATATTTCAAGGAAAGATATCGGGTTTTCAAGCGATTATAATGAAGTTTTTATATTAAATAAGAACGGTGAAACAAAACATATTGAAAAAGCCGATAAGTCGACTGTTGCGTATAAAATACTTGAATATATTGTCATTCAGAGGCTGATAAGTTAATAGATTCTTCGCTCCGCTCAGAATGACACACAGCCGAAGAATCTGTTATAAACGGTGAAGGGTAAATGAACAAATACGAAATAACAAAACGAATAGAAAATTTTGCACCATTGGAAACTCAGGAGAGTTGGGACTGTTCTGGCTGGGTTGTAGATGTTCCTGAACATGATGAAATTTCAAAAATCATGCTTTGTTTGACTGTTACAGAGGATATTATAAGACAGGCAAAAGAAAACAATTGCGACATGATTATTTCGCATCACCCTTTGTTTTTTGTCAAGCTTGATTGGAAAGATATAAATATCTATTGTGCTCATACAAATCTGGATTTGGCACAAGGCGGAACGACAGATTGTTTAATAAAAAAAATAATGTTATCCCCCATCTTAATCCTCCCCCATGTGGGAGGAAAGAATTTCGACTTGAGTTTGAGAAAGTCAGGAATTTCAGTGGGGGGCGATTATAAAAAAAGCTTTTTGAGATATATTGAAACAAAAATTTCTATTATTGAATTTGTTAATATATTAAAACCACTCTCCCCACATATGCGCTATGTCAACAATAAAAATATCCAAACCTTGCACAAAATTGCATTTTGTGCGGGAAGCGGAGCGGAATTTATCGAAGAAGCTTACTCAAACGGCGCAGATGCACTTGTAACGGGTGATATAAAATTCCATACGGCTTTAGATAGCCCGATTGTCCTATTTGATATCGGACATTTTGAAAGTGAAATCGGAGTTTTAAAAGTTTTTGAAAATCTTATAAATAATGATGTTGAAGTAATCTATTCATATGAAATAAGTCCGTTTAATTATTAAGGCTGCAAGACGATAGGGCTATAGGGCGATAAGACCGTATCGGTGAATAAGTATTTAACATCTTAATGTTTTATGCTTTCTTTCGCCTTTTTTCATATATAAGCAAAACCGTGCAGATGACCACGCAAATCATTGTGGATATCATCCAAAACGCTATTGCACCGTTCCAGCCGAATTTATCCACAACAATACCCGTTCCGCTTGAAGATAATGCAGCACCGACATAACCGAAAATCCCCGTAAACCCTATTGATGCCGAAGCAACTTTCTTTGAACTTGATTCAACCGCACAAAGTCCGCCAATCAACATTTGAGGGCCTGCCGTAAACATACCTATCATTGCAGCATAGACATAATCCAATGCCCCTGTTTCGTTGCAGGCAAATGCAAGCAAACTCAATATCAAACAGATTAAAAATACAATGTTAATAGGTGTTCTGTTTCCTCTGTATATTTTATCGGAAATTATACCCGCCAAAATTGCACCAAATGCACCCACTAAAGCCAACGAACTCAATTTTGAACTTGCAATAGTCAAAGTGTCACCTTTGACTTCTACAAGATATTTAACAAGCCAATCTTCCGTTCCAAATCTTATGATATAAACAAAAATATACGCAATAGCAAGCATCCAGATTATAAGATTGCAAATAATATGTTCTTTGAAGATTTGAAAATATGTTCTTTCATCTTTTTCTTCTTCTGTATCAGATTTGACCGCAACAGGTTCTTCCCTAAATTTTTCTACATCAGGCAAACCCAACGACTGCGGTTTATCTCTCAATCTGTCAAAAAGCCATAAACCTGTAATTATACATATTATTGCAGGAATATAAAACGCTGCTCTCCAGCCGAATTTGTCAATAACTATTCCCGAAATCATTACGGACGAAAATACGCCTATCTGGTGAGAAGTTGACCATAATGACCATTTTGTACCTCTTTCGGAGTTGGAAAACCAATAAGAAAGGCTCTTTGCAACAGGCGGAAACCCGCAAGACTGAAACCATCCGTTTGCGCCCCAGAAAAATGCCATTACCCACAATAAAACTGAAGCTGACGGCAAACCAAAGAACGAAACATGTCCGGGAGTTATAACTGTCGCACTTATTACAAAACAAATATTACATATTGCTGACAAAATCAAAGCCGTAGGCAAAAACGTTCTGACATTTGATTTATCAGCGATTACGCCGTTTATAAATTTTCCGATACCGTAAGTTACGTACAAAGTAGACCCCAAAAGCCCTAATTCGGTATTTGACAAATTCAAATCCGCACCCATTGCAGGTAAAGCTACCGCAATATTTTTACGGCAGATGTGAAATATTACGTAAGCAATAAAACTTGAATAAAAAATTCTCAATCTAAAGTGCTTATAAGTCTTTTTGACTTCTTCTTCACTCATAGTAACCGGTTTTGCCGGAGGCTCCTTGAAAAAATTTATAAATCCCTGTAGCATTACTTTCCTGCCTTTATAACTTGTACATTTCGTGTCTCTGTAATTTCCTGACGGGCATCTTTGATAATTTCTTTCTTATCTTCATCAAGACGTCCGCCCCCGACAAGCCTGTCAATAAAACCCGTATTCAATTTTACGGCTTTTTCTAACGCACCGACTTCATCTAAAACATCTTTAATCTGATGTAAATCATATCCGAAAGATTGTTTTGAATTATAAACAAGCGTTTCACCGGACTGGGATACAATCGGTTCCCCGCCCTGTTCAAAATATAATTTAAATACTGATTTCAAATCCTGCAATTCGGACTGCAAAGTCGTAATAGTTTGTTGAATTCTCAAAAATCTTTCAAACAGATATTCAATATTATCAAGCTGCTTTACTTCCCAATCATATTTTTGAAGATATAATTTTTTCAACTTCGGATAAGCAAGCGCAAGCCCCATTGTATCTGCCATGGCTCTGTGATGATTTGTTAATTCGACATTAAATTTTTCTGTCAAAGCCTCCAAACCGTGTGATAATAAATCCGGATAAATTTCTTTAAACATCTGCTGAGAATCAATTCTGGGATTATTCAATTCTTTGCCCGTCGTTCTCAAAGATGCTTCATTTAAAAATGAATAATCAAAAATACAGTTATGCGCAACAATCGGAAAATCTCCGATAAATTCAAGAATTTTCGGCATGACTTCCGCCTCTGTCGGAGCGTCCTGAACCATCTCCTGCGTAATTCCGTGTATTGCAATACTTGATTTTCTGATGTGCTGTTCGGGATTTATGAGTGTTTGAAACTCATCTTTTATTTTACCGTTTTCTAATCTTACGGCAGCAAACTCAACCATTCTTTCTTTTGTATAATCAAGTCCCGTTGTTTCCGTGTCTAAAACTATTTCAATTATTTTTTTTCTTACCATACTACTATCCCTATAGATATCTCTGACAAGATAATAGCACAAAAATATTTTCTGTGGTAAAGTTAGGTGAAAAGTGAAAGGTGAGTAGTGAATAGTTTTTTACTGTTTGCTAATGCAAACAAGAATTTATATTCTAGCGTAGCGAGCGTAAATGACTTTTCACCTTTCACGTTTCACTTTTCACTTAAAAAAAAGGAGTATCCTCATGCCGATAGAAATTAACGATAACAATTTTGAACAAGAAGTTTTAAATTCACTTGAACCCGTAGTGGTGGATTTTTGGGCACCATGGTGCGGTCCTTGCAGAAAACTCGGACCTTTACTGGAAGAAATTTCAAATGAATTTTCGGGAAAAGTTAAATTCGTAAAAATTAATACAGACGAAAATTTAAAAACTGCACAAGACTATTCAATCAGCGGTTTGCCGAGCCTTTTGGTTTTCAAAAACGGTAAAGCTTTAGAAAGATTAGTCGGTTTGATGCCAAAATCCTCAATTATATCCAATATTGAAAAACATATCTAATTTTTGGCAATAACAATCAAATTTCTTGTATAATTCTCTTCTAAAGGTAAATCATATTGAATTATATCAACGACTTTTGCATTGTATTTTTTCAGGATATTTTTTGCATCAACAATTTCTTCCTGCGCTTTTACGGATTTGTATGCAACAAAATACCCGTCATTTTTTAATAATGGCAAAGCGTATCCCGCAATCACCTTTATCGGAGCAACAGCACGTGAAGTTACAAGGTCATATTCTCCCGAAATATTTTCCGCCCTGTTACAGATTGTGTGCAGATTTTTTATATCCAATTCCGATTTAATATTTTCTATTGCATTAATTTTTTTCCTTATGCTGTCAAGTGCATAAACTTCTATTTCAGGGTAACTCAGTGCTATCGGAACAGCAGGAAACCCGCCGCCGGTACCGATATCCAGAAGTTGAAAGTTGATAGTTGATAGTTGAAAGTTATATAACTTTTCACTTTCCATCTTCAACTTTCCACCACAATCAGGTGCAGCACAATACTTTTGAAAGAATTTTTCAATCGCTATACTGTCAAAGATATGTTTTTCCCATAAAAATTTTTCATCATTTTTTGAAATCAGATTCAAATAAGAATTTTGTCTTAAAAATGCTTTTTCAAATTCTTTAAAATCATCTCTGTTCTTCATGATACACCTTTTTGATATCTTCAATCCGCATTTCGATTTTTTCAATATTATCTTTTGACAAATCTTTGTATCCTATTGCTTCGTTATAATACTCAATGGCATTCTTATATTCGCTGCAATTATAATATAAATCCCCTAATGCAACATCTGCAGATGCAATATAGAAGGTTTCTCCCAATTCTTCGGCACATTTTTTTGCTTTTTTCAAGTTATCCAAAGCTCTTTCCGGATTTCTTGTTAAATTAATTTCTGCAAGTTTCATGGCTGAAGAATAAATTCCGTTATAATTATTTGACAGTTCATCAAGTCTTAAACTTTCCTGTAAATATTTCACTGCCATATCAGACCTGCCGTCCTCGTCATAAATTGATGCAAGATTGGATAATGCGGAAGAAAGATATGTATTAACAAGCCTGTCCTGAGAGGTTTCAACGCATTTTCTGTAATATTTTACGGCAACATCAATTTCTCCGTTTTTATCAGCATTAAGAGCATATTTAAAATATAATTCCGCAAGTACATTTTTTTCAATTTCAGTTGTTAATTCGGGAATTTTATTAATTGTCCATTTACCGGTAACACTTGATAACAGCAATCTTGACTTAATTTCAAGATTTTTTGATATTTGTTCCGACAAAATTTCCGTCAAAATCTTTTCAGCTCTGTCCTGCTTAAATGTAATATAATAAATATTTGCAATTTCGTATCTTATTTCATTTGCTTTTTCCAAATCACCTGATGATAAATAAAATTCCAGAGTTAATTCAAAATATTTAAGTGAATTAAACCAGTCGGAAAGATTTTTAAAAGCATTTGCCAATCCCGAATATAATGACGGCAAAAACGTATAATAATCGTCATCATTATTCATAGTCAGCGCCTTTTGATAAATCATTACAACTTTTTGATATTCAAAATTTTGTTCTTCTTTTTTAGCCAAATTAATCAAATCAACAAGCGATTTTTCTTCAATTTCA
>JAGBOW010000040.1 GCA_017633675.1 bacterium
ACCTCTGATATACGGTCTTATCGCCCTATAGCCATATCGCCCTATCGCCGAAAAATATACATTATTTCTATGATTTTATATTATAATTAATATGATAGCTTATTAATGAGGATAATATGAACAGCACAAATCAATCTTTAAAACCATTGACGACAAAAATAAATGAAAGCGGAAATCTTGAAATCGGAGGGTGCGATTTAACCGATTTGGCGGATAAATACGGAACACCTTTGTATGTAATTGATGAATATACTTTAAGAAGTATTTGCTGGGATTATAAAAAAGCATTCAAAGATTTTGGGAAAATGAATTTTTTGTATGCATCAAAAGCATTATGTACGCAGGCTGTTGCAAAAATAGTTCATGAAGAAGGATTTGGGTTTGACGTTGTTTCATCAGGAGAAATTTATACGGTTTATAAAGCAGGTGTTGATATGTCAAAGGTTTTGTTTAACGGAAACAATAAATCTGTTGAAGAAATAACACTTGCGGTTGAACTTAGTGTGGGAAGAATTTCTGTCGATAATTTCTTTGAACTTTCTTTGCTTGATGAAATTGCAAAATCTCATAATAAAACTGTTGATATACTTTTGAGAATTACTCCCGGAATTGAATGCCACACTCACGAATACATTCAAACAGGGCATTTGGATTCGAAGTTCGGATTTGATTTAACACAAATTGATGAGGCGATTGAACTCGTTTTAAATAATTATAAAAATTTAAAAATACATGGTCTGCATGCGCATATCGGTTCTCAAATCTTTGAAACATCAATTTATGCGGACGAAATAGAGATTTTGACAAAAGAAATCGCAAGAATTGAGGATAAATTCGGTATTAAATTAAATGAAATCAATATCGGCGGAGGTTTGGGGGTAAAATATACCGAAGAAGATTGTCCGCCTTCCATATTTGATGTGGCTGAAATTATCTTGAATAAATTAGACAGTTGTATAAAAAAATATAATATTGAACCGCCTGCGATATTTTTAGAGCCGGGTAGAAGTATTATTTCGACTTCCGGAGTAACTTTATATACTTTAGGAAGTTCAAAACAGGTTCCGAAAGGCAAAAAATATGTTGCGGTTGATGGCGGAATGGCTGATAATGTAAGACCTTCCATGTACGGTGCGGAATATTACGCAGAAATTGCAAATAAACCAGATAAGGAATGTGTAAATAATGTTACAATCGCAGGCAGATTTTGTGAATCGGGAGATATTTTGATTAAAGATATAAAACTTCCCGAAATTGAGGAAGGTGATATTCTTTGCGTTTATAATACGGGCGCATATAACTATTCCATGTCGTCAAATTATAATCGGGTACAAAAACCTTGCATGGTACTTGTAAATAATTCACAATCTGATATTATTGTAAGTAGAGAAACTCTTGATGATATAGTTTCGCATGATGAAATTCCGGGCAGGCTGAATGGTAAGTGATTTTTTTGAAGAAATTTTAAATTATTTTGATACTTTGCAGATTACGTTTGATTGGTCTGCAGCTATTCAGATAATTTTTCTGGCAGGTGTTTTGTTATTTTTATATAAAAATTTTATTAAAAATACATCTTCGGAAAAATTTGTAAAAGGATTACTGTTTTTAGTAGGAGCTTGGATTTTCAGTGAAATTTTAATAAGAATTAATTTAAACTTTATCGGAATGTTTTTAAAAGCAGTTGTAATGCTTGTTTCATTAAGTTTAATCGTTATATTTCAGCCTGAATTAAGGAGATTTTTGGGCTTTTTGGGACAGGTTGATTTTATATCACAAATATTTACACCAAACAGCGCTAAACATCAAAGCAAAAAAATTGATGTTGTGAAAGAATTAATTGAAAGTGTAAAATTTCTTTCGAAATCTCATACAGGCGCTTTAATCGTATTTCAAAGTGATTTATCTAACACTTATTATGATGTCGGTACAAGATTAAATGCGGATTTATCAACCGAATTACTGTTGACGATTTTCCATGTAAATACCCCTTTGCATGACGGTGCCGTGGTTATAAACGGTGATAAAATAATTTCTGCGGGAGTATTGCTGCCTCTGACCGAAGATCCTAAATTAAGCTGGAAATACGGAACAAGGCACAGGGCAGCGATTGGTATGACCGAAGTCAGTGATTCCGCATGCCTTGTTGTTTCTGAGGAAACAGGTGATGTTTCAATTGCTTTGGACGGTAATTTGAAAAAATATGAAGATTTGGTTACTTTAAAATCAGATTTGGAAAACATTTTGGGATTGAAAGAACCCGAAAAAGATAACAAAAAAACTATATTCAAAATTAACAATTTTATGACCATAAAAAAAGGAAAATAATGTGGAACGGAAATTAACAATAAAAGAACATTTAGTTAATATTTTGAAAAAAATGTTTTTTTTAGCTTTAGGGCCGTTTGTTGCAGCGTTTGCTTTAGAAGTTTTTCTTGTTCCGAATAATATTATTGATGGCGGTATAGTCGGAATATCAATTATTACAAGCTATTTAACAGATATTAATTTAGGTCTTTTAATATTTTTGATAAATATTCCCTTTTTCTTTCTTGCATTCAACAAAATAGGTAAAAAATTTGTAATTCAGACATTTTATGCAGTCGGAATGCTTGCACTTGCGATAAATCTTTTTCAGACACATCATTTACCGACAACAAGCGATTTGTTGCTGTCAACGGTTTTTGGCGGAATAATTTTGGGTACGGGTGTCGGTATAGTTTTGAAAAATGAAGGTTCATTAGACGGAACGGAAATCATGTCCCTTGTTTTATCCAAAAAATACGGGTTTTCCGTTGGCGAATGGATAATGACTTTTAATATTTTTATTTACGGTGCGGCAGGACTTGTTTTTGGCTGGCATCGGGCTATGTATGCTGTTATGACGTATTTTATTGCGTTTAAGGTTATTGATATAGTTTTAGAGGGATTTAATTCGTCAAAATCCATAAGAATAATAAGTGAAAAATCTTATGAAATCGGTCAGGAATTGTTGGATCAGTTAGGAATAGGTGTTACATACCTTAAAGGTGTGGGAGCATATTCGGGAACTGAAAAAACAATTATATACTGTGTGGTTTCCCGTCTTGAAATGTCTAAAATGAGAGAAATCATACGAAACATTGACCCCACTGCTTTTATGTCGGTTGTTGATGTCCATGAAACACATGGAGGAAGAATTAAAGGGAATATTGATAAAATTTAACATTATAGACATTTGAATTTAAATATAGTAATATTTAAAAAAAGGATATAAGTATGGCAAAGAATATTGATACAGTTCCAATAGAAGTACAGATTTTGACTGCTGACCATGATATACAAGGGGTGGTTCATGTTTCAAAATATACAAATACCAATAGAGAATTAACCGATTTGTTAAATGATAAGGAGAGAAGATTTTTGGCTGTTACTAATGCTGAAATTTATCCTAGAAATGCCAATCAGCCGCCAAGAAAATACAATTTCTTGGAAATTCATATGGATTATGTTTTAATGGTTCATCCGTCCAGTCAAGCGGTTTTTCAGGAATCAGGAAGAACTCAGGAAGATATATCCAGATTCAGAGAACTCAGAATGAAATTAAATCAAACAAAACCGTTTTAATAAATAAAAAAGCCACCTTAGCGGCTTTTTTATTATGCATTTGCTTTTTGTTTTGCAATTTCTAAAAGATTTGATGTTGTTGATTTTATTTCTTTTTGCTCCTGAGTTGACCCCTTAAATTCAGGTTTGTTATCAGCATCTATTTTATTTGCATTATATGTGTTTTTTGTATCAGCGTTTACATCTTCAGGTTTATCATTTCTGCACATCCAAGCTTTTGTTTTATCTGCAAGAGGTGTTGCGATAAACGGAACGACAACACGTTTTGCAAATATACTTGATGCCGCAAGAGTAATTAAATATCCGAATGCTTTTGACACACCGTTTTTATACTGATCATGACCTTTATAGAATTCTTCACCGGTCATTTTTGCAAATTCACCGTCAAGTTTTTTCAGTTTTGCCTGAGTTGCTTTTGTTGCTGTTCTTGTAAATTTCTTTCCGAATAGTGTGTCAAACAATCTCTTTTGAACTCTTTTATTTTGGATTGTAAAGAATGCTATGATTTGAGTTGCAATCATTAAACCGCCGTTTGCAAGGTCTAATGCCGCAACGAATTTACGTTTGTCATCAGGAATTTCTTTGTTGTTCAAACTTTGTTTAACATACAGGTAGCAGCCCAAACCGTCTTTTAATATGATTGAAAGTACACCAATCATTGCCATAAAGTGCAGATTGTCTTTCTTTTCGTAATTAGGATAAATTTTACCGGTCATCAATTTTGATTCCGATAGCCATTTCATAGCTTTTTCGACCCATTTACCTTTATGAGCAGCAACACCTAAGCCAACAACTGCTGCAGCTGCAACTCCGGCTTTAAGAAGTTTTTCGTTAGTTGATGATTTTTTTTCACCTTGAAAATTTATATTTTGTGTATTTGTTTGAATTGTATTGTTAACAGGAGTGATAGCCATTACTTCACCTCCTGATTCTTGGTTGCTTTATCAACCAACTCTTGTGATTCGTTGCCGTGCTTTTTGTTTGAAAGGTTCGGGAACACAGCAGCCATAAATCTCGGATATATCCAGTTCAGCAAAGAACATGCAACGGGAAGAACCGCTAACGCAACAATCAGGTTTGCAATACGTTTACAGCCGTCAATTCTGCTCTTTGTTAAATCTTTTAATTTCTTTATTACTTCATATGCAAATTCTTTATTCTTTAAACTTTCGCTGAATTTTGCTTTATTATTTTCAAAAAGTTTTTCAATTTCCTGAATTTTTGTACCGTTATTTATTTCTTTTTCTATGCTTTTCAGGAATTCTATGGATTCTTCATATTGTTTCTTTCTGCCTGCCGTACCATTTTCTACTATTCTTTTTATTTCTTCCAAAGAACCTGCTTTTTTACTTTCTGCTAAGTATCCCAGCATTTTATCAACTTTATGTGATACAGCAGCCTTATCTACCTGTGCATAATCAAGCATTTCGGTAATCATTTGTTTTAATTGTTTGTCGGATTTTACTGATTTGCGTTTATCTTTCAGGAATTTTATAATGTCGTCAATTTTGTCTGTTTCATTAATCTTTGTTTTAATGCTGTTCAGCAAATCTTCAGATTCTTTTGAATGTGTTCTGAAATATTCACATCTTGCTATTCTGTTTGGAATTTTTTCTTTATTAAATCTGTCTAATTGCTTTTGTTCATCTTCTTTTAAATCTGCAAGGGTTTTTAACAACAAATCTTGGAATTTATCTTTTGCCATGCTCTTTGTTGTTATTTTTCCGTCAGTTATATTTCTCAGCGTATAATTTACCGTATCATTATCTCTTATTGAACGTAAAAGAGCCTGTTCCTGATTTTTCATTGTTGCTTTGACATCTGCCTCAATTTGGGCTTTAGTCCAGTCAGGGTGAATTTTCTTTGCCTGTTTGGTCAGAAAATCTTCATCTTGGAAAGGTGATTTATTTAAAGGTTCAGAGAATGTTCCGTCATTAGACATTCTCTTAACGAGTCTTGAAAACGGAATTGTTACCAAACCTGATGTACATATAGCCAATACTGCCGAAATCGGTTGCCGCCATGCCGAATATGTTCTTGTATCTTCATCTGTTTTAGAAAGCGGATTGTATTTAATAAATATAGGTGCCAATAAACCTGTACCGACAGCATTTATACAAACGTCCTGAAGCTCTCCGATATTATTTTCAAACTTATTCATCCATTTCATAAAAGGATTTTGCATTTTGTTAATTTGCCCTTTTATTTCTGATGGCGATACCCCTGTAAAATTAGGATTTGTCCCTCTCCTGTTGAGATTTTGAGCCTTAAATCCCAACTGCGAACCATTAGTCAGATTTGCGTTAATCTTATCTATCATTCCACACACCTTCTATATATATATAGTCCCGAACAAAATAAAAATTGCTAAAATTTTCTTATTTGTTAAGTTTTGTAAACTTAACTATTGTCCAGCTGCCATGTTTTTCATTACCCCTAAATTCAAGCATGTTTATTGTATCATAAAAATTTTCATATTTAATATAAGAAAAAATTAAAAATAAAAGAGGAGTTTTTTTGTATGCAATATCATGACCTGCAATTTTTTGTATTAATTCGGTATTGTATACTGCGACACTATCCAGAGTTATGATAACAAGATTTTGTCCGGGCTGCATTTTGTCGAAAATTTCTTTTTTAAGCATGCTTTCGTAATATTCGTTATGTCCGTTTAAAAACATGTTTCTGTATAATTCTTTACCGTTTGAATATGTCTGTTCGTAATTGGTATCTGGCAAAAGATAATATGGAAAATTACCTTTATTTACAGAGATTACATTATAATCCGAAAAATCAAAATATTTATCAAAACGATTTTGAGGATAATATTCGATTAGGATAAAATCTCCGCTGTTTAAATTCATGTTTTTTAAAGTATCCGTAACGAGCTTATGACCTTCAAGTCTCGGTAATCTTGGTGCAGAAATCGGTGATAATGATACATAACCGATTGATAAGATAAAATAGATACTCAGTATAATATTTCGGATAATTTTGTTATTTAATGATGCTGCTCCGCAGCAAAACAAAAATATTAAAATCGGATAAATTTCAATGGAATATTTCGTTATAAAAACGAGTTTACCTGATATTGATGCTATGGTCATAATTGTTACAACACAAAATGATATTGCAAAAAGTCCGATATTTAATTTGTTTTTGAATAAACTTTTAGTAATAAAAAATACAGCGATTATTCCCGTAATAATCATGGTCGGTGTAAAAATGAATTTATCGGGAGCATTGGTGAGGTTAACCAAAACCGGTGAAAAATAATCGGTAAACAAATAACATATCTTGGAGAGTGTAAAGTGCCCCCACCACTGCGAAAATGATTTTGTTGTAAGTATCTTTAAAATTATCGGTAAAACGGATATAAAAAGTATAAAAATTACTGACCATAAACAAATTAAAAATTTTTTATATTTTTTGAAAAGGTTAATTGATATAAAAATCAAATTAAAAAATACAAAAACAAAACCAATCGTGTGAGTAAAAATTATCAAAAAATTAAAAACCAGAGTTAAAATCAGATTTTTTTTATTCGGGTATTTAATAAGTTTAACTGTAAACAAAAAAGTTAAGGCTGATATTAAAAATAATAGAGAATATAACCTGACTTCCTGTGAATAGTAGATTAAAAAAGAACTTATTGAAGTAAATAATGCACATATTACGGCAGTATAGTTATCTTTTTCTTTTCCCGCATAATACATAACGGGAATAGCGGCAATTCCGCATATTAATGACGATAATCTCAATATTAAGTCGCTTTGACCGAATAATGTCATTATTAATTTCAGATATAAATAATACAATGGCATGTGACACTGACTTTTTACGGCATTCCAAAAACCGCCATTAATCGCCACAGACGAAATCATCCAGCTGATATATTCGTCATTCCATAACCCTTCAGCCTTATCTATACTAATAAGTCTGAGAAAAGTTCCGAATATGATAAAAAATAATACTAATAAAAATTTCTTCACAATTGTCAAAATCCCTGTTTAATTATATAATAAAAAAAATAAGAGAAGAATATGAAATTAGTAATTCAAATACCTTGTTATAACGAAGAACAGTCTTTGCCCGTTACATTAAATGCATTACCAAAAAAGATAAACGGAATTGATGAAATTGAAATTTTAATTATTAATGACGGCTCTGATGATAAAACTGTTGAAGTTGCAAAATCATTAGGGGTAGATAATTTTGTGGATTTTCCACGTAATTCGGGTTTGGCAAAGGCTTTTTCCGCAGGACTGAATAAGTCGCTTCAGATGGGAGCAGATATAATTGTAAATACTGATGCCGATAATCAGTATTGTGCAGAAGATATTGAAAATATAGTTAAACCTATACTTGACGGAAATGCTGATATTGTAATCGGTTCACGTCCCGTTTCTCAAATAGTTCATTTTTCATTCGTAAAAAAAATATTGCAAAAAATCGGTTCTTTTGTTATGCGTATTTTGAGTTCCACTGATGTTGAAGATGCACCAAGCGGGTTTAGAGCTTTTTCAAGAAATGCTGCAGTTCAGATTAATGTGTTTGATAAATATACATATACATTAGAAACTATTATTCAGGCGCATGCCAAAGGACTTGTTATAAAATCCGTTCCGATAAGGGTAAATCCCGATTTAAGAAAATCCAGACTTGTAAAAAATACATGGGATTATATATTCAGGTCTGTTATAACCATGTGCAGAATGTTTGTAATATACAGACCGTTTAGATTTTTTGCAACGATTGCATTATTATTTGCTTTATCGGGACTAATTTTAGGATTAAGGTTTTTATATTTTTATTTATTTTCCAGCGGTGCAGGGCACGTTCAGTCTTTAATACTGTCTGCTATACTGATTATTATAGGTGTACAAGTTTTTGTAATTGCAATATTGTCTGAGTTGGTTTCCATAAACAGAAAAATGATAGAAGATGTCCAGCGCAGATTAAAAAGTTTTGAATTTGAAAAGGATAAATTATGATTAATAAATTTAATTTTTCTCCCAATATAAACAATTTTTTTGAATCGTCTGCAGTACGTAAAATATTTTTGTTTTTTGCGTTCACTGTTGTTATGACAATAATAATAGCTTCTCAGAATTTCTTTTTTCAAAATATTATAGAAAACGGAGTCAGCAAAAAGAAAATTGAAGCTCAAAAAACATTAACCGTTATTGATTCAAAACGTACCGAACAGCGAAAAAAAGATGTTGCCCAAAAAATTGCGCCTGTTTTAACACCTGCCGAAGATGAGTTTATTAAAAATAATCTTCAAACTCTGCAAACCGCAATTGTCCAAATCAGAAAAAAAGAAGTTCCCGATAATGAAAAAAAAGCTGATATTGACGTTTTACTGGATTTAAGCGGTGATCCGAAAAAAGATTTTATTTTAAATTTTCTTTTAAAAGCAGATGAAAACAGTTTATATGAAGCATTTGACAAGGCTAATCTTACTTTAAGCAATATTTTGCGTTTAGGCATAACGGAGCAGGATTATGAGAGCAACAATATAGAAAAAATAATAACAAAAAACCTGGTTTCAAATGTTTCTAAACGTCAGGTTGCTGTTATAAATGCAATATTGGAACAGGTAATTGTTCCGAATCTTGTCGTTGATGAGCTTGCAACGGAAATGGAAAGGAAAAATGCACAAAATTCAATTAAGCCGTATGAAGTAACATTTCAAAAAGGAGAAGCTATTGTAAACCCCGGTGATATCGTAACACCTTTGAAGAGAGATGCTCTCAGACAAGCCGGTTATAATGTATATGAACTTAATTTTCAGGGTCTTACAGCTATATTTATATTGGTATTTATAGGTACATTTTTATTTTTATCTTATATGAGATATTTTGAAAAAGACTATTTGGAATCCGGATATCTTTCAATTATGGCCTTTTTATCAATAGCCATTGCGTTGATTGCCGTTTTAATGCCGATTGGAACATCTCCATACCTGCTTCCGCTTCCTGCATTTTTAATTTTGTCAGCAATTTTTACAAAGCCCAGAATTGCTTTTATAAGTTCTTCTATATTGCTTTCGGTAATGACTATAGGTTTTCAATATAATGTTCAGTATTTGGCTGCATTTATTCTGCTGAGTTTACTTTCCGTAATTGCAGTTTCTCAAATAAGGTATTCTGAACGTGTAGATTTAATAAAAACGGGTTTTTATATTGGTGCATCAGGTGTTATTGTTCTGTTAAGCATTTACATTTTGGAAAAGTGTTTAATTGATGTAAGCGGATATATGATTGTAAAAAATTGCGGATATATATTTATAAATTCAATTATAAGTGCGATTTTGGCATCAGGTTCACTCCCCTTATTTGAAAAGACATTTAAAATAATAACACCTTACGGTATGGCAGAATTGGGAGATCATAATCAAAAACTTTTAAAGCGCTTACAAATGGAAGCTCCGGGAACTTATCATCACAGTTTGATGGTATCAAGTTTATGTGAAGCGGGTGCAGAGGCAATCGGTGCGGATCCGATATTGTCAAGAGTAGGAGCTTTGTATCATGATGTAGGTAAACTTGAACGTCCTATGTTTTTTGTTGAAAATCAGTCTTATTTTTTGATAGAAAATCCGCATAACAGATTTGCACCAAAAATAAGTAAAATGATTATTACAGCTCACCCTAAAGACGGCATAAAATATGCAAAAGAATACGGTTTACCGTCTGTTATTCAAAATTTTATACTTCAGCATCATGGTGAAGGGCTGGCCAGTTATTTCTATAATCAGGCGGTAAAAGAAGAAGGAGCTGAAAACGTTAAAGAAGAACAATACAGATATCCCGGTCCGAAACCGAATATGAAAGAAACGGCTATTCTGATGATTGCTGATGCCGTTGAATCTGCCGTCAGATCTCTGAAAAGTCCTACAACGGAAGAAATTGACGCAATGATAAATAAAATTATCATTGAAAGATTAAATGACGGTCAATTATCGGACAGTCCTTTGACGTTAAAAGACCTAAACATTCTTGCATCTACTTTTTCAAGGATTTTGAGGGGTATGCAGCATAACAGAATAAAATATCAGGAAAATTTGCCTGAAGAAATTCAAAAAATTAACATGCCGGCTATTGATACGGATTTAGAAAATAAAATTAAACAGTTGGAGGAACAACCTCATAAAGAGGAAAATAATGACTGAATTTTTAATAATGAGTGAAAATATTTTTCCGGACTGGCAAATTGATGAAAAAAGATATATTGATATAGCAAAAAAAATTTTAAAATTTTATCTTTTACAAGATGAAGTTTATAATTTATGTTGTTTAAAAAATTTTGAATTTGATACCGTTTCTTTTGATTTTGTGTATTGTAACAGCGAAAAAACTCATGAAATAAATAAAGAGTACCGAAACAAAGATTATCCTGCCGATATCATAACTTTTGCGATTTTTGCGGACAGTGACGAAAAATTTGTTTTTGACGGTGAAATTAATCTTGGGGAAGTCATAATTGCGCTTGATAAAGTTATTGAAGAAGCAGAAAAAAAAGGGACCACAAAAGAACATGAACTTGCATTTTTGATAAGTCACGGAATTTTGCATTTATTGGGATTTGACCATCAGACGGAAGAGGATTATAATTTTATTATGGATTTACAAAATAAGGCTTTGGAGTATGTCAAAATTTAAACAACAGGGATTTGCGGGAACTTTTCGCAATGCAAGAAAAGGTGTTCGGATAGCTTTGAAATCGGAAATTAATATACGTGTACATTTTTGTATTGCGCTTACGGTGGTTTTAATGGCATTTTTATTAGGTTTTTCAATAATAAAAATGTGCGTATTAATATTAACAATTGCTTTCGTAATAGTTGCCGAAATGATGAATTCCGCAATAGAATTTGCATTGGATTCCGTATTTCATAACAGATATTCAAAACTTGTCGGAATGGCAAAAGATATTGCGGCAGGCGCAGTCATGTTTGCTTCAGGAACTGCAATTGTAATAGGAATTTTACTGTTCGGCTCTGCGATATTTAATTTGTTTTAAATTGTATTAACATCATGTTGACGTTGTGCTCAAAATATGTTACAATGTAATTAAAAGGAATACAATATGGGACAAACAAATATTAATATCAGGATAGATGAGCAGTTAAAAAAACAATTTGATGCACTTTGTAATGAGCTTGGAATGTCAATGACAACCGCAATAAATATATTTGCAAAAGCTATGGTAAGACATCGCGGTTTGCCTTTTGAGGTGTCTTTAGGTATTCCGAATGAAGAAACTATACAGGCAATGGAAGATGTGGAAAATAAGGTTGGTTTATACGGACCTTATTTTATAAGATAGAAAATGATATTTTAACCTTAACATTAACCAGAACAGGAACTCACAGCGATTTGTTCAGTTGTTGATTTTATGATTCTTTAAGGTGTTTTACGTGTTTGTAAATGTATAAAACACCTAAAATTCCGAAGATTAAAACAATTGCAATGTCGAATTTATGCCAGATGTGTTTGAATGTTTCCATGTTTTCGCCCATTTTTACTCCGACATAAACAAGCACATAACTCCAAATAAGAGAGCCTAAAAATGTTAATGTGAAAAATACTCTCTTTTTTGCTCTCAAAATTCCTGCGGGAAGTGAAATAAATGTCCTTACGACAGGGAGCATTCTGCACAGGAAAAATGCCCAATCGCCGTATTTTTGAACCCATTTGTCAGCTTCTTCGAGGTCTTTGTGAGAGATTAAAAAATATTTTCCGTATTTTTCAACAAATTTCCTTCCTCCGAAATATCCTAAATAATAAGAAGGGATTGAGCCTAAAACGCACCCGAAAGCGCCTGCAATAACCGCAACATGGAAATTTATCAAACCTTTGTTAACCATAATCCCAGCAAACGGTAAAATAGCTTCTGACGGAAGCGGAATGTTACAGGATTCTATTGCCATGAGCAAGCTTATTCCCCAAAAACCCATTGTTGAAATTATGTGTTGTATAAAATTAATTAAAAATCCTAAAATTGAGTTTATAAATTCCATGCTGTTCTCTCCTCAGGATTATTTTAGCATAAAATTAATATTGTTTAAAATTAAAAAAATCTTTTATATCAACCTGCAAAGCTTTGGCAATTAATCTTACTCTTGAGAGAGGTATATCATATCTTGCATTTTCTATATTTGAAATAATATGCATACAGAAACAGACTATAACGGTCAAGCTTGTGCAGGCTTACTTATCGATCAATTAAACTGGAAGATGGA
>JAGBOW010000041.1 GCA_017633675.1 bacterium
CTTTTTTAATTTTTTTCATATGTCCTTCCTTTCTTTCAAAAAATACACCATAATAAATATTATGATGTATTATTCTGGAAAACAAAGAATAGTGCCGATTTTCACCACCCTAAAAATTGAAAAATACATCATTTTGAGGACTGGACAAATCGTGAAAAGTATTGTAAAATGTATATGTTAGAAAATAATACATCAAAATATTTATTTTGATGTGTTTTTTATTATTTAGTTTTTCTGCAAAATACTGATATATCAATTATTTTAGTTTGTATGAGGTCGGGTTGAATATTTAAATTCAACACAAAATTCATTTTTGTCGTATTCAAAAAATCAATAAATATTAATTCTTTGATATCAAATTACAATAAAAAAACAGCCCCAATTGAGGCTGTTCTTTATTGTAATTATGATAGATATTTTATTCTTCTTCTACAGGAGTATCCTGATTTTTGGTAAAGCATTCTTTACACAAAACGTCTTTTCCCGGAACCGGTTTAAACGGCACCTGAGTTTGTGCACCGCATTTAGAACATACAGCATCATACATTTTTCTGTGTTTTCTGTTGTTGCGTCTGCGCTGCTTTCTGCATTCCGGACATCTTTTCGGTTTGTTTACCAAACCTTTTTCTGCATAAAATTCCTGTTCCCCTGCGGTGAAAACAAATTCCGCACCACAATCTTCACACACAAGTTTTTCATCTTCGTACATTTGTCTTTCTCCTAATTTGTTTTAAAGAGACTTTTCTCTTTTGCCTGATTGTACTACATTTTTTCAAAACATGCAAGAGTTTGTAATATTTTTATAAAAAATTAAGTATGTATACAGAAAAATATAGCGGTTATAACACCTGTAATTAAACAATAATACCCGAATATTGCCAATGAAAACTTTGAGATAAACTTCATGAAATATTTTATACATAAATAACCGACAATTCCTGAAACTGTTGTTCCTGTGATTATTGCAGGCCAGTTATAATAAAAAGCTTCCGACACGTCAATTTTTACAAGCGGATAAACCATTGATGCACCTAAAATTATCGGAATACTTAATAAAAACGAATATCTTGCCGCAGTTATTCTGTCCAAACCAAAAAACAGACCGGTTGCAATAGTCCAGCCGGAACGTGAAAATCCCGGAAGTGCCGCTAAACCTTGAGCCAAACCGATAAATAAAGAACTTTTTAAATCAACATGAGATTTTTTTGTTTCAATTTTTTTCGATTTATATTCACTATACAAAAGAGTAAAACCTGTAAAAAACAGTAAAATCCCGACAATTGACGGAGAATATACAAGTCTTTCGGCAACTTCATTGAGAGGATACGCAAGCAATATTGTCAAAAATGTACCTGCAATAATATATAACCCAAGTTTGGCTTCGTTGTTTTCAAAGTTTTTGGTTTTCAGTGCACTATACACAGCTTTTATAATATTTATAATATCTTTTCTAAAAAATATTAAAACAGCAATTAATGTTCCCAAATGTACCATTATATCAAAAAAAACTTCCTCATTTGAGGTTTGTGCTATCTCTATCCCTTTAAAAACTTTATAAAAATTTGAAGTAAAAACAAGATGAGCAGAACTCGAAATCGGTAAAAACTCGCTCAAACCCTGAACTATTCCCATTAATATTGCCTGTACTAAATTCATTTTTTCTCCTTTGGCGATATGGCTATATGGCAATAACTCCATATCAATCAGTTATTTGGGTACAATTTTATTGTTATTTTAAAGGTCTTATCACCTCATTGTCCCGTTATCTTATTCTTCAAAATAAGAACAACATGAAGTTTGTGTTTCCCACACCGAAACTTTGCTTAATTGAACGACTTTTTCTTTTAATTTTGTATAAATAAAATATGCAATCATCTCACTTGAAGGGCTTTCTCCTTTAAATTCTTTCAATTCATTTATATCCTTGTGATCAAGCAAGTCCAAAACTTCTTTTAATTCTTTTTTTAATACTTTGTAATCAATTAAAATATTGCTTTTATCCAATGTATCACCTTTAGCATAAACTTCAACCATCCAGTTATGTCCATGCTGATTTTCGCAATCGCCTTCATAATTTAAAAGATGATGTGCTGCAGAAAAAAATGCCTGTGTTTTAATTTCAAACATATTATATCCCCTTCCAAAATAATTATATTCACAAAAAAGCAGAAATCAATAAGTGAAAAGTGAGAAGTCAAAGGTAAAAAGTCTTTTACGGTGCTATCGCACAAAAGTTTTTTGCACGAAGTACCGATATGGTCTTTTCACTTCTCACCTTTCACTTTTCACCCATTTCATAAAATATTTTCCAACCCGTAAGTAAAGTTATTCTTTTTAAACACATAATGAACAGCAAGCATTACGCCCTGCATATAACATTTTCTGTCCATTGTGTCATGGCGGATTGTCATAATCTGTCCCTGAGAACCCAATATTACCTCTTGTGATGCTATAAATCCCGGCATTCTGACAGAATGTATATGAATATTTGAATATGAATTTGCCCCCCTTGCACCGTTTATCGTTTCGGTTTCTTCACAATTACCTTTTGTATAATCTTTTTTTGCCTCAGCCATCAAATTAGCCGTCTTTATAGCAGTGCCCGAAGGAGCATCTTTCTTTTGATTATGATGAAGTTCTATAATCTCCGCATTATCAAAATATTTTCCCGCAAGTTTGGCAAACATCATCATTAAAACCGCACCTGTCGAAAAGTTCGGAGCAATTAAGCAGCCTGTATTTTTTATGTGAGAAAGGTTTCTCAAGGTTTCTATTTCTTTATCTTTTAAACCTGTCGTTCCTATAACAATTTTTATACCGTTATTAAGGCAGAATTTCGCATTTTCATAAATTGATGATGGCTGAGTGAAATCAACCAATACATCAATATCCTGTACTCTGTGAGCATCTTCAATGGAATGATACATTCCCTGAGATGCTATATCTATCATTGCGACAAGTTCCGTATCGGGGCAGTCAGTAACCGCCTGACAAACTTCTTTCCCCATCTTGCCCAATGCACCGCAAACCGCAACTTTAATCATTTTTATCTCCTTATTAGTGAAAAGTGAAAGATGAGTAGTGAAAAGTCCTTATCGGTGCTTCGCACAATTAGTTTCTGCATGTGTTTCGCTTTTCTTCATTATTTTACCACAACAATTTATTTTTGTTATATAATCCTAGAGAAAAGAAGATATTATGTTTGCGAAGCAAAATTTAAAGGTCTTTTCACTTTTCACGACTCACATTTCACTTATAAATAAAAGGAGAGTAATAAAATGGCAGATTCAAAAATTTTGGCAACAATCGAAAGATCAGACACGGAACAGTTACAAATTTCGGTAAGCGAATACAAAGGCAGAAGCTATTTGAATATGAGAATATTCTATACAACAGATGAAGGTGCAACTTGGCTTCCGACTAAAAAAGGTGTAACTTTTGCTCCGGATCAATTGGATATTCTTGAAGAAGCTGTTCAGGCAGCAAAAGCTGAATTTATGGAAGAAGCTTAGAAAAGTGAGTAGTGAATGGTGAGTGGTGAAAAGTCCAAAAACGATAGTTTGTCTAAACAAATCGGCAATAACCTACCGTTATTCGACCATTCACAACTCACAACTCACTACTCACCTAAATACGCTTCCGCCCTTGTTAACATCAAAGGGCTTGGCGTTAAAACATTCAGTTATTTAATTCCTGACGAAATGAAGGATAAAATTCAAATCGGTCAGGCTATTCTTGTTCCTTTCGGCAGGCAAGGGCTGATTAACGCATTTTGCGTAGGTTTTTCGGATTATTTGTCAGGAGATTTTAAGGTAAAAAAGATTAACAAAATTCTTGACGAAACCCCGCTTTTTTCAATTGATTACCTGAAACTTTTGGAATGGGTTGCAAATTACTACTGTTGTGATTTGGTAACTGTTTTAAATGTGGCTATTCCCTTAAAATTAATAGAAAAAGCCTCAAAAACAGAGCAATTAATAGAGTTTGTTTCGTATGACGGTGCAAGTAAAAGACAGAAAGAAATTCTTTCACTCCTTGAAAAATCGGGCAAAATGCCGCTTATTTTGTTTGAAAAATATGCAAAAACAACACGTCCTACGATAAAAAAACTTGAAACTTTAGGTTGTGTTAGATTTATACGGGAAGAATTATACCGAAATCCGCTTGATGTTTTGAATATTACGGATAAAGAACCGCTGTTTGAGCTTTCTGGAGAACAGAAAGAGGTTTATGAGGGAATAAAGAAGAAAATAGCAGCTAAGAAAAGTGGAAAGTTAAATAACTTTCAACTTTCAACTTTCAATTTTCAACTTGATAACAGCTTGCCCTCTTGCCTTCCTACCCTCCATACCTCCAATCAATTTCTCCTCCACGGTGTTACCGCCTCAGGAAAAACCGAAGTATATTTCAAACTTATTGATGATACGATTAAACAGGGGAAAAATGTTCTTTTTCTTGCACCTGAAATTGCACTTGCATCACAATTAACGAAAAGATTAGCAAAAAAGTTCGGTACGGAAGATGTCGCAATCTGGCACAGCAGTATTTCTGACGGTGAAAGGTATGATGTTTGGCAAAAATTATACAGAAACGAAATAAAAATTCTTGCAGGAGCCCGTTCTGCCGTATTTGCACCGTTGCAAAATATAGGATTAATCATAATTGACGAAGAACACGAAAGTGCATACAAACAAACAACTCCCGCTCCAAGATATGATGCAAGGCTTGTGGCGCAGAAATTATCAGAGTTTCACAATTGTCCTCTGCTTTCAGGTTCTGCTACCCCCGATATTTCATCATACTATAAAGCCGTTAACGAAGGGAATTTATTTGAGCTGAAACACCGTTATAATAATGCAAAAGTCCCGCCCGTAACCGTTATAAACATGCAGGAATACGGACGTTCGGCATACAAAAACGTAATTTCAATCCCTATGCAGACAGAGATTAAGGAAACTTTAGAAAAAGGTCAGCAGGTAATTTTGTTGATAAACAGACGGGGGTTTTCAACATATACACAATGCAAAGCCTGCGGACATGTGATTGAATGTCCGAATTGTGCAATCCCGATGATTTATCATTCAAAAGACAATCATTTAAAATGCCATTACTGTAACCACATTGAATATTTTCCCGAATTTTGTCCCGAATGCGGATCTGATGCTTTGAGAACAAGCGGAACGGGAACTCAAAAAATTGAGCAATATATAAAAGATATTTTTCCTGACAGAGTTATAGAACGTATAGACAGTGATATTCTGGTAAGAAAAGGTGAACATATAAGGCTTTTGGAGAAATTTCAGCGTAAAGAAATCGATATTTTAGTCGGCACTCAAATGATTGCAAAGGGTTTGGATAATCCGAATGTTACTCTAGTCGGAGTAATTTCCGCTGATGCAAGTTTTAACCTTCCCGATTACAGAGCATCTGAAAGAGGTTTTCAATTATTGACGCAGGTTGCGGGACGTGCAGGCAGGGGAGAATTTGCGGGGAAAGTGCTTTTTCAAACCTATAACCCTGATTTTTATGCATTGGAAAGCGCAAAATCGCAAAATTACACAGAATTTTATAATACGGAAATTTCTGCAAGAGAAGAATTCGATTACCCTCCGTTCAGTCAAATTACAAGACTTATACTAAGTTCAGAGAATAATTTCAGAGCCGAAAAATCCGCACAAGAAATTGCACTTCGTTTATGTACAATGATTGAAAAGTTTGGAATTTCGGAAAGGATAGAAGTTCTTGGCCCGACACCATGCGTAATCGAAAGAATTAACAGCCAATACCGTTTTCAGATATTAATAAAAAACAAAATGGCTGAAAAAGGACACCAATTTATTTCGAGTTTTATTAATAAAATAATTATGCCTAAAGACATAAAACTCTCAATTGATGTCGATCCGTTAGATATTTTATAGTGTTCAATCTTTTATAAATTCGATATGATATCCCAAAATCTTAGCAATTGCCTGACATTCACGCAAAGTTAAAGTATCTCTGTCAAATTTTCCATATAAAGAACCTCTGGAATAATGTGTTCCAAGTTCTTCCGACATTAACTTTGCCAACTTAATAACAGGCATACCATTTAGCATTAGCAATGACCTGATGAAGTTTTTATTTTTATTATCCATAAGAAAATTATATTTTATTGACAAAAATGTACCAATGTCGTATTATTTGTCATGTTTTAAAGACAAATAATATATATACAAGACAAATATTAAGGGTATTGAAAGGAAATCAACATGGAAAGAAATTCAAACAAATCAGCTTTTACTCTTGCGGAAGTGTTAATCACACTTGGTGTAATCGGTGTTGTTGCAGCGATTACACTGCCAACTGTTATTGCAAATATTAATGAAAGAGTAAATTCAGAACGTCAGGCAAATATTGCTCAGAAAATCACACAAGCTATGGAGCAGATGAGAGCACACGGATTATTAAATACTAAGTATGCATCTACAGATGCATTTGTTGATGAGTTACAAAAATATTTAAAAATAGCAAAAAGATGTGACAGTGAACATATAGCAGATTGCTGGCCGACTGAAAAAGTAACAACATCAGACGGGGAAGAATATGAAGTATCAAAAGCTAAAACAGGTGCAAGTTTAAAACATAAAAATAATAAAACTGGTAATGTCGGATTAGTATTAGCAGACGGTGCATCTTTAATCATGACATATGATGAAAACGGAGATAACACACTTGATGTCGGAAGTGAAGTAAAAGCAAGCAGAACACCATTACCTGTAGGTGGAGGAAAAATGAAAGATTTTCCGTATACAACATCAGTAACGGGAGCAATAGATTTTGTCATGGACGTTAATGGAGGGAAAGGTCCGAACAGTGAAACCATAAACGGCAAATACCATGACATAAGAAGCTTCAACGGCGCACAATTTGCCAAAGGCATGACATGTAGTTTTGAAGTCGAAAATCTGTGTGTAAAAAATCTTGGTACTACCTACAGTGCAGTAGATTGCAGTAATTCATCAAGTCCAAACTATGATTATTGCAAATCGAAACCATCAGGTTATACAAATGATTATTGGGCAGGTGCAAAGAAAGCATGCGCAGATATAGATATGCATCTTGCAACCAGAGATGAACTTAGAACTATCTATGCC
Organism: bacterium; assembly: GCA_017633675.1. Taxonomy (GTDB): domain Bacteria; phylum Cyanobacteriota; class Vampirovibrionia; order Gastranaerophilales; family Gastranaerophilaceae; genus Stercorousia. The sequence goes on from JAGBOW010000041.1 coordinate 7,134, forward strand.
CATAAAGGAGAACCTAATGTTCCTGATACTGGTTATTTCTGGTCGTCTGAAGAAGGCTGGACTAACGGTGTGTATCTCAAGAGCTTTGATGATACCTATGAGCCCTACGACGGCTACAAGGGTACTCAATACGGTGCTTTGTGTGTAGGTAGTAAGTAGAAAATACTACGCATATCACAAAGGTCGTCACACTTTTCGATTAAAGAGCATAGGAGCATAAGTTGATAAGAGCATAAGAGATTTTTTCTTATGCTCTTATGCTCATTGCTCTTATTACCCTCTAATATCGTAAAATAAACTTCAAATAATTGTATTAAAAAGAATTGTATAGTTGGAAAAGGTGTTAACCATGCCCGCCTTTTTCATGGGCACAACTCTTTTCCCCACACTACAAAACTTTTCACCATTCACTTTTCACATTTTACTCAATATATTAACTTTTTTAACAAAATTTTTAAATATTGAAATTCTGCTAGTTCAAAATACTTTATTTGTTTGGAGAGTGCATTATGAGTATTGACGGAATTAAATCTGTTGAAGAACTGGAAAAAGCTCAGGCAGCAGCCCAAGCGCAAGGAACATCTGTAACAAATTACGCAGAATGGGGCGATATTTTGAAGCAAATGGAAGAATATGGTATTGATTCAACAGGTTCTTATCAGGGTGATGTTGCAAAAATGAAAGAAATTGAAGAAGCTGTTGCCGAATACATTGCGGAACAACAGGTTCAGCAAGTTGCGCAGCAAAATAATACTCCCGAAAATAATCCTAATGAAAAAGTTGAAGAAGTTTCAAAAACCGATAAAGAACAAGAATTGAAATCTACCGTTGCAAACGGCACAAGTCAGCAATTGATGGCTGATTATATGAAATTTTATCATATGTTGTGATAAATTTTACATAATTTATTCAAAAAAGCGAATCGGTATGATATAATAAATCTATGAACATTTGTTTGTTTGCCGGAACATTTAATCCGATTCACAATGCCCATTTAAAAATGGCGCAGTTTGTTCTGGATAATTTCGGGTTTGACAAAATACTGTTTATTCCCGCATACAAACCGCCTCATAAGGATTATGCGCCCGACATGTCAAATCACAGACTAAAAATGGTTCAAATTGCAATTAAAAATAACCCTAAATTTGAAGTTTCTGATATTGAATTTAAAAGAGAAGGTAAATCCTATACTTATTTAACAATTCAGGAACTTTACAAAAAATATTACAATAAAGAGATTGCGCAACAAGTATACAATGACGGATTATTGACAACTTACGATAAATTTAATTTTATTATCGGTACTGATGCTTTTAAAAAAATTGAAACATGGTACGAAACCGACAAACTTAAAAAACTTGTTGATTTTATTGTATTTATAAGAGAAAATGAAACCATAAATTTGGATTATTTAAAAGAAAAGGGCTATAATTTCAAATTTGCGGAGATGGATTTTTTTGATATTTCATCAACGAATTTAAGAAACCGAATAAAAAATCAACAACCGATAGAAAGTTTTGTACCAAAAGAAGTAGAGGATTATATTTATAAAAATGGATTATACGGAAATTAAAGAATGGCTGAAAGAAAACTTATCCGAAGAAAGATATTTTCATACTCTGGGTACTGCCGATTGTGCAAAAGAACTTGCGGAAAAGTTTGATTTAGATACAGAAAAAGCATATATGGCAGGTTTATTACACGATTGTGCAAAATGTTTTTCTAATGAAAAATTATTGGAAATTATCAAAGAAAATTTGGATATAGAAGAAGCTGAAATGCAAAACTATAAAACACTGCATGCTCCTGTCAGCGCCTATTATGCAGAAAAAAAGTTTGGCATAACAGACAGCGAAATTTTATCTGCAATTCGATGGCATACTTTAGGTAAACTTGATATGACAGATTTTGAAAAAGTTGTGTTTATTGCCGACAAAATTGAACCAAACACAAGAGATAAAGAATATTCGGATAAAATAAGGACTTTGCTTGAAGAAGATAACGGACTTAACAAAGCATTACTAAAATGTTACAAAGAAACAATCAGGAGTTTGGTTAAAAGAAACCTGAAAATTTGTTTGTTAACAATAGAAATTTACAATAAACTTCAAGATATTGTGCAAAATTAGCATGCTTGTGATAGAATAAATTTGAAGTGAGGAAGTTTTACGATGAAAGTTCTGGAAATAAAGAATAACCTGGTTAAAATAGCATATGAAGCACAAGATAATTTGGCATTATCAAGTTTTGTGATAATTGAGGACTATAACAATCCGTTTGTTGCTCAAGTTATGAATATTAAAGGAGATTTAAATTCTAATTTTGCGATTGTAAAACTGTTATTCACGTTTGATGAAGAAGGCATCTTGAAAAACTACAACGGAACAGCTCCTTCGGTCAATGCAAAAGTTTCGACACTTCCGTCAAGTGAACTTTTGGAAATAATACCTGTTGAAAATCCGATATTTTTAGGTAATTTAGCTCAGCAAAATGTCCCTTTAAAAGTCGATAAGAGTATTTTTGAAAATAATTTATTAATTTGTTCCGACAATATGTATAATACTGCTAATTTATTAAACAATATGTTGGCTCAAATTGATGAAAAAACAGTTATTATCGATACGGAAGGTCATATTGATTCGAGTTCAAAAATAAAACCCGGAAAAGATTTTAAACTGCCTTTAAATTATGAAGCCATTGATTTTATATATGAAAATGATTTGGAAGATGTTGATGCAGTCAATAAAGCCGTTATACAAGATGTATTCATTGAAGTGCAGAATTATATAAAAACTCTGCCTGAAAAATTCTTACCGTTTGAATCTTTTGTAAATGTTATTGATGCTCAGTATAGAGAAACCCAAATTCCGGAACTTATTTTATTAAAAAATAAACTTTTAAAATACAAAGAAACGGATATTTTTGCTCAGAACCTGAAAGATATTATGAACCTTCAGATTATTATAGAAAAAAGCAACTCGTTGATAATTGATATATCCGATATTCCTGATTATGTAAAAAAGGAAGTTCTGAGATATTTATATGAAGTTTTAAATGAAACGAATGAAAAAATATATTCATTTGTTAAAGTGAATAATTCAAATATAACAAAACGTCTTTTAAAGAAATTTATTGAAAAAGGCAACGTGTACACTACAATAATTTGTCCGCACGAATTTAAATATATAGAAGATGTAAAAGAGATTTCTCAAAATATCATATTTTTTGCTCCGTTGACACTTACCCATGATTTTGCAAGTTACAATACATATTTGAATAAATTAAATACTGATGAATTTGTTGTATACGGTGCACACACTCAAAATATTCCGTTCATTACGGAGATAACTGCTCCTGAGGACATGGCAAAATTGCCCTCTGAGGAAACTGATGAAGATATAACATCAGACAATAATGCCGAAAAAGAAAATCAGGACGAAGAGGAAGAAGAAAAGAACAATAATGAAGATGATTTTTTATCATTTGATGATATTATGTTCAATGATAATAATCAAACCGAAAACGACCAATCGGCAGATGAATTTGATAAAACGGATAATACGGATAATACGGAAGATGATTCACAATTTGTCGAACTGGAAATAGTAGATGACAGTGAAATAACTGATAATGGGCTTGATGAAACAGACGAAACATCTTATTCCGAAGAATATAATGAAGAAGAAACATTTGAAGAAACTGAAATCTTAACGGAAAATAATGCCGAAGACGAAATTATTACGGAAGAACCTGTTACAGAAGAGGAATATATTGAACCTGAACAGGAATTAAATGAATATCAGGAAGATATAATTGAGGAAGAACCTGTTGCTGAAGTAGCAGACGAAGAAGAACCGGTTTTCGAACCGTTAACCGTTACCGAAGAAACCCATGATCACATGGTTGAGCAGGTATCACAAGATGTTGACAAAATGTTTTATGAAAAAATAGAAAATAATGAACCTGATGATTTTGCTGATACTTCTGAGGATTTGACGGAAGATGACTTAAATTTAATAGAAGATATGACTACTGAAGATATACCGTTAGCAGGAGAACTTGATGATAATGCATTGCCTCCGGTAGAAACGGAAGAACAACCTCCTGTTGTTCCGATTTACCCTGCAGATGATATTGAAGCAGCTGATACACCTGATTTTCAACCCGGAGAACATGTTACAACCGCAAAATACGGAGAGGGTGTCGTTGAAAAAATGATTAAGTACGGCAATAAGATGTTGTGCTCAATAGATTTTCCAAATATCGGCAGACGCCTTTTAGATCCTGCCATGACAGAAATAAAGAAAATATAGTAAGTTTAACTTATAATGGTAGCAAATTTTATTTTTACGGGTTTTATTATCTCTGTAAAGGAGAACATTAATGTCTGATAATATATTACCCGTATCATTTAAAGGTAAATTGTTTATAACAGTTACGAACAAAGGTTCAAGGCATAGTACCGAATATAACATTACAAATTCACAATTTCGATTAATAAAAAAAGTTATTGATAATATTGCACCGACAGGTGAAGTTACAAAAGTAAAAAGCAGCAAACTGACATTCATATACAAATACTTAAAAAATACACTCAAAATCAAGCAAAATTTAAACAAACAAAACACTCATAAATTTGTTTACAATTCAGCTTATAATATTGGTATTCATGACAGTGAAACCCAGATGCCGAATGTCATTAAGCTTGATTTTCAAGCATAGATATATGTTTTCTTAAACTTTCCGCACCTTTGAGGTATACAAATTTCGGGATGAAATTTTCTTCGCAATTTAAAACTATAAGAATTCTTAAACACATGGGAAGTGAATTAGGAACATCAAGTTCGTGAAAACACATCATTGCTGTATCTTTTAACCCCATATCTAAACGTGCAAATTTTGCGGGGAATTCCGCATTCAAATCGTTTGTTGTTGTAAAAATTATGTGCGAAATATTTTCTGTTGAATTATTACAAATCCCTCCGTCAGATTCGCTGACACCTCCCATTGACAAGGGAGGCTCAATACAATATTGCATAAACATTTCAAGCAAAAGTTCCAAAGTCGCCTCTTTCAATGCCTCTTTTGAATTGTTATCAACAGTTATTGCACCTCTAATCCCTTTTGAAATCATTTTTTCAACCCGTTAGCCCAATCTCTTGCAAGCATTTCACCTTTTCCTTCGGGTTTGACTTTTACAAGTAATAAACAATTTTTACCGCAACCGACTTCTATACCGTCTTTAGTAATCGATACAAATTCTCCGCATTTGCCCGATTTTTCAATAACTCGTGTTTCTAAAACTTTCACAATTTTGTCATTATGCATAAAATATGCCGATGGCGATTTGTAAATCCCTCTCACCAAATTATGAATTTCTCTTGCAGGTTTTGTCCAGTCGATTTGAGTTTCTTCTTTTGTAAGTTTATTTGCCATACAAACCCCGTTCTCGCACTGTTTTTCGGGAGTTAAAGTGTTTTCAACAATTCCGATTAGAGTTTTTTCAATCATTTTGGGTGATTTTTCGCTGATTTCTTCGTATAAATCCTCACAGTTCATAGTGTCGGGGATTTGAATAACCTCTCTCATGCAGACATCACCACAATCAAGTCCGAGTTCGGTTATCATTGTACAAATACCCGTTTCTTTTTCACCATCAATAATTACACGCTGAATAGGGTTTGCACCTCTGTATTTCGGCAAAAGTGATGCGTGAAGATTTATTGTTTCGTATTTAGGAATATCCAAAACTTCCTGCGACAAAATTTGTCCGAATGCAAAAGTTACAAAGAAATCAGGGTTGAGTTTTTTTAATTCTTCCTGAATTTCGGGTTCTTTTCGGATTGATTTCGGCTGAAAAACAGGTAAATTCTTTGATAGAGCAAATTCTTTTATCGGGGACATAGTTAATTTATGTCCTCTGCCTGCCGGTTTGTCGGGTTGGGTTACAACCGCAAGAACATTGATTTTGTCGGAATTGTAAAGGTATTCCAAAGATTTTAAGCCGATATCGGGAGTTCCGAAAAATACAATATTTATCATTTTGAAAGTTCCTTTTCGATTTCGGAATCGTCCGCCAATAAATCGGGATCAACAGGCGGAAGATTATGTTTTGAAAGGATTTCATCTGTTTCAAAACGATTTACACAATGGTCGATAAACAAAATTCCGTCTAAATGGTCGTTTTCGTGTTGGATTGCGCGAGCCAAAAGCTCTCCGTCTTTTGCCTCTATAATAAACGGTCTGCCGTGCCTATCGAGTGCTTTCACTGTAACATTTGCATAGCGTTTTACGTCTGTATACGCTTCGGGAAAACTAATACAACCCTCTTGTGCAACTGTTGCACCTGATTTTTTAATTATTTTCGGGTTGATAAATACGATAGGATTTAACGGTTCGTCATTTTTGGAAACATCAATAACAAAAACCCTCAAATTTTCACCAATTTGCGGAGCAGCCATTCCTACACCGTTTTTTGCATACATTGTGTCTAATAAATCCTGAACAAGCTCCTGAACTTTTTTAGAAACTTTATGAACTTCTTTTGACGGTTCTCTCAAACTCTTTTCTCCGTACTGTAAAACTCTCTTAACAGCCATAATTTCTCCTTTATTACATTATAGCACAAAAATTATCTTACATTTAAGAATTTATGCACCTGAGGAATCAACCGGACTTTTTCGTAATTCTTTAAGAATTTGTCGAGAATTGTATTAAGTTGAAAGTGGAAAGTGGAAGGTTGAAAGTCGTTATTAGTTGAAGGGTTGAAAGGTTGAACAGTTGAATGGTTTTTATCGGTTTGTTGTTGCTGCGGAATTTTGTTAAGACTGCTATCATTAAATAGCTTGCCCTCCTGCCCTCTGAACTTCCTGCCCTCCGATACAGTTTCCGGTTGTAAAATCAACTCAATTCCGTATTTCTTGCCCAATTCACAAGATTTTAATATTTCATCATCAGTAATTTTTTCGTTAAACACTATTTTTGCAAAAGTTTCTACACCTATGCAACCCTCAAAAAATTTGTCATGCTTTTCAAATGTATCTTTTATTCCTGTCGCACTTTCAAGTTTTATATCTGCAGAAACAATATCAATAAACGGTTTTATTTCCAAAAATTTGTCCGTTAATGTTGCGTTGGTTTCGAGGTAAATTTTTGGGGTAATGGGAACTAAAATCCCTCCACCACTTCGTGGTGCCCCTCCCTTTAATAAGGGAGGCTCTACCCTTACAATGCTACAGGCATCTGCCCCCTCTCCCAACGGGAGAGGGCTGGGGTGAGGGGGCATTTTTTTTATTAACGGTAAAAATTCTTTTAAAAATTCCGTTGATAACAAAGGTTCTCCACCCGTCAAAGATATCGAATGAATATCCGCATATTTGCTGACTTCCTGCGCTAACTCCTGTGCCGTATACTCCTTGTAATCGCTTTTATCCGAAAATTCCGTATCGCAATAATTACATTTCAAATTACATCCGCAAAACCTTATAAAAAGTTGTTTATAACCGACATAAGGGCCTTCCCCTTGAATTGACGCAAATATTTCCTTTATTTTTACCCTGTTATTCATTCAGTAAATCTTCTCTTATATCCTTTGATGACATTTTTTTGAGCTTTTCATAAAGCTTAATTTCATCATCTGATAAAGAAGAAGGAATTTCAATATATACGGTTACAATCATATCGCCCTGTTTTCCGCCTTGTTTTAACCCCTGTCCTGCAAGTCTGAATTTTTGACCGGCTTTAGTTTTCGGAGGAAGTTTCAGAGTTAAATTACCTTCAAACGAGGGAATTAAAATATTTCCGCCTAAAGCTGCCTCAACGGGAGTAACAGGAACGCTGTACAAAATATTATTCCCTTCAATCTGCATTTTTGAGCTCGGCTGAATATTTATTTTTAAATACAAATCACCGTTTTTACCGCCGTTTTCACCCTTGTTTCCCTCTTGCGGAATACGAAGTTTTGTTCCGTTTTTTATATTTTTAGGGATTTTTACGGTTATCTTTCTGTGGTCAATCTTTTCTCCTGTTCCTTTACAAACAGGACATTCCGCTCCGTTTATAAATTTTCTTCCCTTACAATGCGGACATGATGTTGTATGCATAACATTAACAACTCGTTCCGTACCCTCAACAGCCTCTTTTATGGTAATTGAAATTTCTTCGTTAATATCCGAACCTTTTTTGGGTAAGGGTTTTTGTTTTTTTTGTTTTGTTAAATCTTCAAAAATATTATTTATTTTTTTTGAAAAACTCTCTTTTTTTTCTTCTGTTTTGGGGTTAGATTTTTGTTTTTGCTCCTTTTTATCTGACGATTCTTTTTTAGGTTGTTCGTTTTTCGGTTTTGAATACTCCTGATTAGCTTTTTTAGACGAAGTTTGAGTTTTTCTTGTTTTAAAAAATCCGTTTATGGTATCATATTTTAATCTTTTAACTTGATCCGATAATGTTTCATAAGCTTCGGAAATATCTTTAAATTTCTGTATACCGTCAGGATTTATATCAGGATGGTATTTTCTCGCCAAAGAACGGTATGCCGCTTTAATTTCAGCATCATTACTTTCGGGTGTAACTCCAAGAATATCATAATAATTTTTCATATTTTTATTTATAATGAAAGTTTAAAATTTTTCAACCTGCTCACAAATATCAGTTCTGTATTTAATTCCGTCAAATTTTATGCAGGATAAATCATCATAAAGATGTTTTCTTGCCCTTGAAAGGGTTGAGGCAGTATTTGTCAGAACAAAGTTCTTACCCTTAACGGTTAAAAACTCCATATAATCGTTTTTAGAAATTCCAAAAGGGACAAAATCCGAATCAACAAAATTCAAACCTTCAATAATTCTGTTTGCATTACGTGTTGATACAACTGCGGAAACTGATGAATTTTCCGATATTTTTACACTTTCATAATCATCAGCAAATGAACCGACAGAACACGCTTCAAACAAAGCCGGCAAATTTTCATCAATCAAATTCAGAACAACTTTTGCATCATGGTCTTGTAAAAAGGATTTAAAATCCAATACAACAACTTGTCCGTCATCTTTCAAGACACAATCAATTCCTAATATACCTAAATATGGAGTACCTTTCGATTCCAATGCCTGTAATACTTTATTTACAACATTTTTCATTAAATAATCTTCAATATCGTTTGAAATTTTATAATCGGGAGCATAAGCTCCTACACCGCTTGTCAAGACACCACCGTCACCGTTTTCCATAAATTTGTAATTTGCAACCGATACTAAAGGTATAGCATGATACCCGTCTGTTACGGTATAAAATGTGAATTCATGCCCGTATACATAATCTTCCGACACAATTTTTTTTGTATCTGACGCAAACAAATCCTCAACAAAAGTTTTCGCAGCTGAAAAAGTTGTACACACAAGTCTGTCCTGACCTTTAAAAGCTTCATCACTTCTTATAACCTGAGGCATTTGAGCTTTTTTAAGATAGTCAATAGCAGGCTGAATTTTGTCAAAAACTCCAAATTTTGGAGTAGGAATTCTCAATCTGTATAAAAATTTCTTTGCAGATGAACGTGATATTGTAATTTCGGCACTGTCAGCACTTGGAGCAAATATCATCTGCTCGTTCGACTGAAAAAGTGTGGCAATATCTGATTTTATTGCTAAATCCGAAGAAGCAATCGTCAAATCTGCCGCATTTTCAAGAACATATTCCAAAAGCTCTTTTGTACTATCTTCCCTTATATCAACACATTCTGCAATATCTTTAATTCGAATATTGCCCGGAGCAACAATAACTTCACAACCGTATGTTTGAAGTTTTTGAACAAGAGCATATTCTTTGGCAGAAGAACCGATTACTAAAACTTTTTTAGACCTGTTTTGCATAAAAAAATGATAATACAAAAATTAAATAAATTAAACTGGTATTATAACTGCTAAATATAATACAGACAAATGATTTTGTTAAAAAATATTACAATTCCGTAAAAATTTGTGCTAAAATAATGACAATGAAATAAAAATAATTAAATCTATATTGAGGTAGATATGGCAGGTATTGTAAGTTTATTATCACAAATGTTTGTTCCGCAGACAACACAGGTAACAGTTCCGGTTAGAAGTACAAATCCGTTTTCTAACAACCCGTTCGTAAATTATAACGGATACGGTATAAATACTTATGCAAAAAACAACCCCGTAAGAGGCGGATATTTTGCGGGTTATTACAACGGAAAACAAAATATTGTCGGCAGAAGATTGTTTGTGGAAGTGTAAATTTGCACTTTAACTGAATGCTTTAAATGATCTTTCGACATTTTTTGATAAGACTTCTTTTATGGAGTCGTATTCCGTTTTTAACGCTTTATGTTCCGTATCAAGTTTTTTCAAATCCTGATCGTATTTTTTTTCTTTATTTTCGATTTCCGTAATTCTGTTTTGATATGTTACTTCAGCTATGGCTATTGCCTTTGAATTGTCCTGCTGAACGAAATCCCGTGCACTTGTATAGACTATATTTTTCCATTTATATCCGTCAGCATATGCATTATCCGTTTTGTTATCATCTTCATCAGGATTATAATATTGAGCCTGCTGCAAAGTTACAATACCATGATCCAAAGCGAATTTTAACCAATCGGGACTTTTATTCAGATTAATATCCAATAATTCATAGTTTGTTTGTTTGGTATCTTTTGTTTTATTTTCAACAATGAAACGGTATTCCGCCCTTACATCATTCGGAACGGACTGAATAAATTCAATATCATTGTCATAATTAACAGGGTCAACAGTATTTGATGTGTCGGAACCGTTCAATGCATGCCATAAGTTTACATACCATTGAGATTTTTCCTGATCACGGAGAATAACAATACCTTCAACCGGTTCCGGAGGTGGCGGCAGAACAAGTTCCGGTTTTGGAGGAGGATCTGTTTCTGTTCTGAATTTCAAATCACCTTCGGTGAAGTTTCTGAGCATATCATACATATCTGCCTGAATAACCGCAGGATTTAAATCCCGATCGTATCTTCCACCACCATCATATCCTAATGCAGGATCTAAATCTCTCAAACGATCATCACCACTACATAAAATAATATAGTATAAATCTATCAATTTTTGCCTTAAAGATTTTACACCTTCAATTGAATGTGTAGTCGTATTATAAATATAATCACTTTTTAAAATTTCGTATTTTGTTGGTTCTCTATGTTCATTAAGAGCTTGTTGTATAATATTGTCCGTTTCTTTGCCTTCCAAAACATCATTATATTCTGTTCTCTTGCTTGGATCGGGATTTTCATACCACGGAGTAAATTCATCTGCAGCATCACATTTATGACTTTCATCTTTTATGTCTTCAGATAAATCTCTTAATACATCTCTGGAAGATTGGTTGTATAGCAATGAATTGCCCAACGCTCCGGAATAACCTTTTGGTTTAAAATCATCACCGGTAGATGTAGTATAAGTAATATAACCATCAGGCATTATATCGGAAGGAATACTGTACTCATAAGCTTTGCCATCATAATCCAATAAATGATTTAAAAGGTGTAAGTAACATGCACCGTCTTGAGACAATATTGAATGATTTGTGTTATTTCCGCCTAAACCTGCACCATAACATTTCTTTGGATTTCGACTATCACCGACTACATTATAAAATTTTTCATAAATTTCAGTATGAACTACCGTTCCATCCCAATCTTTAGTTAATTCTTCCCATTCTTTAAGCTTTTTTTCATATTCTTCAGTTAATTTATCACATTGTTCCTGCCATTCTTTATATTTTTGATCATTATATGCTTCAGTAGAATCATATACCAAATCATAACAGGATAAAAATTCGGTTAAATCTTTGCTGTTTTCAAAATTTTGGGCATCAGCATAAGATATCAAATATTTGCCGGCAGAATTTGAGAGCAGGTATTGATTTTTCATAGGAGCAAAATCGTATAAAACCGCAGCTGTCAATTCAACTTTTGAAGCAGCTCCGTTGTCGTCATAATTCATAAACATCAATTGTTTGGAATTTAAAGCATCCATGTAAGCATTGCTTGCCTCTTGTGAATCCGCAGCAAGCCTTAATTTAGAATTTGTAATTAGCTGTGAGCGAAATTCATTATTAGTCAATCTTGACGTAATACTCAATAATCTCGCTTGTGATGCCGACATGCCCATAAGGGTACATTCCTTTCTATATACGATATCGGCATTTTTTTATATTAACTTCAATAATTTCAATATTTATTAAGGAATATTAACAAAAACAAAATAGATGTTTCTGCTGATAATATCTGAAATTAAATTGACAAAAACATTAATCAACCGAGAATATCTCTCGGATATCGTCCATTGTCAAAGATTTTGTAATATTTCTGTCTACCGAAATTACGCTGTCAACAAGATCACGTTTAACCGTTTTAAGCTTTTGTATTTTTTCTTCAACCGTATTCTTTGTAATAAGTCTGTATACAAATACTTTTTTGGTTTGTCCTATACGATAAGCCCTATCTGTTGCCTGATCTTCGACTGCTGGATTCCACCAAGGATCATAGTGAATTACGTAATCCGCACCGGTTAAATTCAATCCCGTACCGCCAGCTTTTAAACTTACCAAGAAAATTTTTACGGTAGAATCTGTATTAAACCTTTCAACAGCACCCTGTCTGTCTTTCGTTTTACCTGTCAAGTATTCATACTTGATACCTGTTTTGTCAAGCCAAGCTTTAATTATATCAAGCATATTGACAAATTGACTGAACAAAAGTATTCTGTGGCCTTCATCAACAATTTCTTCCAGCATAACTTTAAGTTTTTCAAATTTACCGGATTTAATAATGTTTTTGACGTTATCCTTGTCATAAAGTCTCGGGTGACAACAAATTTGACGTAATCTGAGAAGTGCCGAGAATATTGACATTCTGCTCTTTTCAAGTCCGTTTTGTTCAATGGATTTGAACAACTCTTCTTTTGTGCTATCTAAAACGGTTAAGTAGAAGTCTTTTTGTTCATCTGTTAATTCACAGTATGCAATATTTTCAACCTTATCAGGCAAATCTTTTGCAACATCACGTTTCATACGGCGTAAGATAAACGGATAAATCTGTAATTTCAAACGCTTTTCAACAATTTTATCCTGTCTTTCCATAATCGGATAAACATATCTGGAATTAAAATCCGCCACACTGAACAAAAATCCGGGCATAAGAAAATCAAATACAGACCACAAGTCCTCCAATTTGTTTTCAATCGGAGTACCTGAAAGTGCAAGTTTATGAGATGCCTGAAGTTTTTTAACAGCTTGCGCAGTTTGAGATGTCGCATTTTTAATATTTTGGGATTCATCAAGAATAATGTATCTGAAATTATATTCTTTTAATTTGGCAATATCTCTTCTTATTAACGCATAACTTGTTATCACGACGTCATAATTTGGAATTTCCTTAAAATAATTTTTTCTTTCAATACCGGAAAGCTTTAATGTCGAAAGTGTCGGAGCAAACTTTTGAATTTCGGATTCCCAGTTGAACACAACGGTCGTAGGACAAACAACAAGTGTAGGCTGAGGACCGTCCTGTTCTTTAGCCATTTGAATAACCGCTAATGCCTGCAGCGTCTTTCCAAGCCCCATATCATCAGCCAAAATTCCGTTAAGCCCGTATTTGTACATAAACCACAACCAGCCGAAACCTTTTATCTGGTATTCCCTAAACTCTGCATTTACACCTGCCGGAAGTTTTAAATCTTCCGAAGCTGAAAAAGAGGACATTTGTTTCCAGAAATTTTCAAATTCATCACTTAAAACAAGCTCTACATTCAGGTTTTTAAGCTCATTAATCAGCCCTGCACGATAGGTTTTTACAATATATTTATCTTCATTATTTCTGTAAACATCAAACGAATTAAATGCTCTCATTATCGAATAAATATCCTGCGCCGGATATTCCACAAACCCCAAACTCCTTATACGGCTGTATTTTTCACCGCTCTGAATTGTTTCATATATTTCATCAAAATTAATAATTTCATCACCGGCCTGTCCGTATAAGAATATTTCAAAACTATCTTCGGCTTCTTTTGAAAATTCAATTTTTGCGCATAATTTAAACGGATTATCCATGAGTTTAAAGAAATTCATGTCGTCTTTTTCAACAAATTTCCAGTTTTCTCCGGCTTGTTTTATATAATAGTTGTAGAAATCTATGGCATTCTCTTTTTCTAAAGCCAAATTGTTTGTTTGCATAGGAACAAATTTACATGCCAGAAGCATTTGATAAGCCTCTTGTTCATGTTTAAGATTTCGCTTTATCCAATATACCATATCCCCCTTTTTTACGGTAATATAAGGTGCTTTTTCGGCAGTAGTTTTGGAATACGGAACTTTTATTCCGTCATATTCAAACTCCAATTCGGCTTTTAATGATTGGTCATAATCAATACCAAGCGTAACAACATTTATCGGAGGACGTTCTTTAAGCATTAAATTGCTTATATTTTCATCAATTTCAACGTCCATTACCTCTTGTAATTTTGGAAGTTCTTCATAAATAAATTTGCCGCCTTCAGCATCTTTTAAATCCGTAAAAGAAGATTTTAAAATATTTTGAGGAAGTACATTCATTGCAATATTTGTCGGAAAAATGATATTTTTATATCTTCCCCATTTCAAATGCCTTGAAAAATACCTGACTTCTTCTAAAGGATAACAATCATCTTTATCGGGACGTTTCCATTCAAGTGATAAAAGAATCGTGCCCTGCGCTCCCGTATTAACACTCAATACAAGCTTCCATTCATCATTAGTAAATTTTAAACGTTCTTTTGTCTTTTCGTCCAGAACTTCATCTGCCATGGATAAAAGATTAAACATAGGAGCAAATTTTGTAATCGGAATATCATACCAGCCCGCTTTTTTATCCTGTCTTGAAATTGTTAACAACTGCTGAAATATTGCGACCTCAACTTTTTGAGAATTATTCAGTTCAAAAGTTTTATCCTGTTTTTGCGCCTCAATTAAAGCTCTTAAAATCGGTTCAATCTGTCTTACAACTTTTCCTGTTTCTCTTGAGCGAACCAAAACCGAGAAAAAGTTGGCTTTTCTTTTGGAATTAAAGTGAAATATAAAACTTCCCTGAGGAGTTTCTGTCAAAGCAGTATTTTCATCAGGAAAATCAAATTCCATGCCGAATTTAGTTTCTAACCAATCTTCATAAGCATGCTCATCAATAGCCTTCAGGGCAACAGCAACGGCATGCTTGCACCATTCGTCTTTTAAAGGACAGTTACAACGGGCTTCGACCTTGTTTTTCTTAAAAATTAAATCGGTATTATAGTGATCCTGAAAATTCCCTTTAACCTTTCCCATGTAAAAATTTTTTTCAGGATAAGTGTCGAACACCATATCTTTAAGGTGGTATTCGTAACCTCTGCGCCAGTTTCCTGCACCTGCATTATCTTTTATAAACTTGTAATTAAATTCCTGCCGGTTTTCACTCATCAATGAGTAATCTCTTTCCTTAGGGTATAATTTAC
>JAGBOW010000042.1 GCA_017633675.1 bacterium
TGGGCATGTATAATTTTTATCTAACTTATAGACGCAACCGATATCCTCTACATAAAAACTACTTGCATTATACACACTGCAATCAGGTCCGCCCTTGCTGAATTGTGCACTTTTAAAACTTCTTATATCTCTTGCTCTGCCTTCGACTTCGCTGTTCGGTTTCTTTCCGCCGTTTACGTCCATGACAAAATCAATTGCATTGGTTACGGTTGTCGTATATGGGAACAATTTTGATTTTCCGTTGCCAACAGGCAAACTTTTTCCTTCTGAAGGAACTGACATTACTCTATCACCGACATCTATCGGGTCAGTTGCAGGATTGTAGTTGAGAATTATTGATGCGCCGTCCGCAAGGATTAAACCTACATTATTAGTTTCGGTTGATAAAGATAAATTTTTACCTGTTTTGGCTTTTGACACTTCTAATTCTTCACCGTCTGACATTGTAACTTTATCTGTAGGCCAGCAATCTGCTATATTTGATGCACTGCAACGCTTTGCTACTTTTAAATATTTTTGAAGTTCATCTACAAATGCATCAGTTGAGTCGTATTGAGTATTCAATAAACCATGTGCCCTCATCTGTTCCATAGCTTGTGTGATTTTCTGAGCAATATTTGCCTGTCGTTCAGAGTTAACTCTCTCCGTTACATTCTCCATAAACGACGGTAAAGTTATTGCCGCAACAACACCGATTACCCCCAATGTAATCAAAACCTCCGCAAGAGTGAATGCTACTTTATTCTTGTTAAAATGTTTGTCTTGAATGTGTAAGAATCTGCTGTACATATAATCTCCTTTTTTATAAATTATAACACTATTTTATCATTAAATCAATATTTAACTAAATATTTAGTCAAATATCTTTACATTCAAGAGTATTCTTAAAATAAGGAGTTGTTATGCTTGATAAAAAACTATTGGGGGCAAAGTTAAGATTGGCACGTCTTAAACTTAATATGTCACAATACGATTTAGAGAGGTTGGCAGATGTTGATCAAAGGCTAATAACAAGATACGAAAACGGAATTAGCTTTCCAAAGCTTGATTCTTTTTTAAAACTTATCAATGCACTTGAAATTGATGTAAAAGAAATCCTAAATCAAAATGGAATTTGTGATTCACCTTATACGAAACTTATTCAGGATATTTCATACTTAACTCCAAAACAAATCAAATTTATAGAAAACGTAGTCAGGGAACTTATACAAATTGACTTAAAATGATTATTATATAATCCTGTGCGGTTTGGTCAGTAATTTTGCGTCGACACGTTCTTTTATTGCACCTTCGGGTTCGTAGTAAGGCGATACGGTCATTATTTTTGCCGCAATATCGGGATAATAATATATAAATCTCAATTCGCTTGATGTTAAGGGCTTTTGAGTATGGACGTTTGCATAGCGGGCTAATTCAAGGATATTCCTTGCCTCATGTTCGTCTTTAAATTCAAGTTCCAGATTGTCATAAACGTTTCTGAACCCTTTAATTCCGCCGTATTCACCCGTAGTAATCATTCTTCCCGTTTCGATTATTTCAGGTTCACCTCTGCCGAGTTCTTCAAAATCGTACAATTCATAGTTTCTGCGGTCTTTCAATGCGCCGTCTGCGTGGATTCCGGATTCGTGCGCAAACGCATTATCACCAACTGCAGGCTGATTTATCGGAATAGGAACACCGAATGCATAAGCAGTATATTTTGCAAGCTTCCATGATTTACTCAAATCAATATTCGGATCAATATTATATTTACCTCTAAACCCCGCAGATTTAAGGATTGCCAAGAGACAGGATACCAAATCCGCATTCCCTGCGCGTTCACCCATTCCGTTAATTGCAGTATTTATATATGCGTCAACTCCCGCATCAATTGCTGCTCTTGCACCCATAACCGAACACGCCGTTGCCATTCCCAAATCGTTATGGAAATGGGTTTCAACAGGCATTTGAACCTCTTTTGCTATAGCATAAATTCTGTCGTAAGCGGTTTTCGGGTCCTCAT
Organism: bacterium; assembly: GCA_017633675.1. Classification (GTDB taxonomy): domain Bacteria; phylum Cyanobacteriota; class Vampirovibrionia; order Gastranaerophilales; family Gastranaerophilaceae; genus Stercorousia. The sequence continues at coordinate 2,003 of JAGBOW010000042.1, forward strand.
ACCCCAACGTATCGCAGTATCTGAAACGTTTTGCTCCGCACTTTTTAGCTTCTTTTGCAAATCTTATTAAAAAATCCAAGTCGCTCCTTGATGCATCTTCCGCATTAACCCCGATTGTTTCAGCCCCCTTTGAAACGGCGCATTCAACGGCCTCACAGGTCATATTTATAATATCCTGCGGTGTCTTTTTGCCCAAATATTTGCCGTTAATCATTTGTTCCGAAGTCGATTGAGAAAGGTTTATATTTTTAAGTTTAGGGACGTTATTGAACGACAATTCGACATCTGAAGCGATTGCTCTCATCCAGCCCGAAAGTTTTGTTGTTGAAATTACGTTTCTTTCGACAAGCTCTAAATTGCCGTTAAGATAATTAAGTTCGTGTTTTGTTGTCGGGAAACCGAATTCGGATTGAGTAATCCCCATATCATCAAGCATTAAGTTGATTATTGTTTTTTGAAGTTTCGCTAAACCTAAACGGGAAGTCTGTACCCCGTCCCTGTTTGTAACATCTACAAAATAAATTTTATGTTCGTTCATAATCCCTCCACCACTTCGTGGTCCCCCTCCCTTTAACAAGGGAGGCAGTGGCTGTATTTCTCAATAAATGTAAATAACTTGCTTTTTTGTAACAGATTAATTACAATACTTAGTATGAAACCTTTTGAAGGTTATGTCAAGCTATTATGTCAAATACTAAACAACTGGAAAAAAAGATTAA
>JAGBOW010000043.1 GCA_017633675.1 bacterium
GGCAAAAAAGAAGATACAGCAAACTTGCAAGATGAAGTTATCAGTTCTTTAATTGAACTATCTAAAACTAAGCCAAATGATGAAACAACTTTAAAAATTATAGAAGGACTCTTTACAACAATCACAAATGCTAATTTTGATAATGAGTCATTAAAAACTATGATAAAGAACCCTGAATATGATATGAATAAAATTTGGCAAGGAAATGAAGATGTAAGAAGTTTAAAATCTTTAATTTTATTCGGGCTTAAAGGTATGGCTGCTTATGCTCATCACGCTTGGGTCCTTGGATATAAAGACGAAATCGTAAATAATTTCTTTTATGAAGGTTTATCTGCTTTGGAAAAAGATTTATCAACAGATGAACTTATTGCTCTTGTTTTAAAAACCGGAGAAGTTAATTTTAAATGTATGGAAATGCTTGATAGAGCTAATACCAAAACTTACGGTAATCCTGAGCCGACAAAAGTTACAAAAAACATTGAAGCAAAACCTTTTATTGTTATAACAGGACACGACTTGCACGATTTGAAAATGTTATTAGAACAAACAAAAGATAAAGGAATTAATATTTATACTCATGGCGAAATGCTGCCTGCTCTTGCGTATCCGGAATTGAAAAAGTATGAGCATTTAAAAGGCAATTTTGGAACGGCATGGCAAAATCAGCAGAAAGAGTTTGATAATATTCCGGCGCCAATTTTATTTACAACAAACTGCATTATGCCTGTAAAAGACAGTTATAAAGACAGAGTATTTACAACAGCTGCCGTACATTATCCTCAATGTACTTATATTAAAGCTGATAATAACGGCTATAAAGACTTCACCCCTGTTATAAATAAAGCATTAGAGCTTGGCGGTTATAAAGAAGTACAGAAAATGCCCGGTATTAACGGTGGTGAAAGTTTAACTGTCGGTTTTGGACATCATACAGTTTTGTCTGTTGCCGATAAGGTCGTTGAAGCTGTTAAATCAGGAGCTTTAAAACATATCTTTTTAGTCGGCGGATGTGACGGGGCGAAACCCGGAAGAAATTATTATACAGAATTCGTAAAACAAACGCCAAAAAATACGCTCGTTTTAACTTGTGCTTGCGGGAAATACAGATTTAATGATTTAGAATTAGGCGATATAAATGGTATTCCAAGATTGTTGGATTTAGGTCAATGCAACGATGCTTATTCAGGTATAAAAATTGCGGTTGAACTTGCTAAAGTATTTAATTGCGGTGTAAATGACCTGCCTTTATCAATAGTTCTTTCGTGGTATGAACAAAAAGCAGTCTGCGTTCTTTTAACTCTGCTTTATTTAGGTATTCAAAATATCAAACTCGGACCAAGTTTACCTGCATTTGTTTCAACAAATGTTTTAAATGTCTTGGTTGATAAATTTAAAATCGCTCCAACAACAACGCCTGAATCGGATTTAAAAGAAATATTGACAAAATAATTTCTGTAAAGGGCGGTGTCGCCCTTTTTATTTAAATATATCATTTGTTGGAAAAACAACAGAAATTTAATAAAATACATCTTAAAATAAATATATAGAAAAGAACAAATCAAGAGGTAATGCTTATGGAAAAGAATTGTTTAAATTGCACAAATGTTAGAAAAGTAGTTATGATCGGCTGCGGATTTGTCGGTGCCGCTTGTTCATTTGCAATAATGCAATCAGGTTTATTTTCTGAAATGGTCCTTATAGATGCCGATAAATCAAAGGCTGAGGGTGAAGCGTTAGATATAAGTCATGGAGTGCCGTTTGCAAAACCTATAAAAATTTATGCAGGGGATTATGACGATATTAAAGATGCAAGTCTGGTAATCATAACGGCAGGAGCAAATCAAAAACCGGGCGAAACAAGACTTGATTTGGTTAAGAAAAATATTTCTATATTCAAATCAATAATTCCTGAAATCAAAAAAAGAGAATTTAATGGTGTTCTTTTAATTGTTGCAAATCCTGTTGATATTTTAACAACAGTTGCACTAAAACTTTCAGGACTTCCTGAAAATAAGGTCATTGGTTCAGGAACTGTTTTAGATACCGCAAGGTTAAAATATGAACTTGGCAACCATTTGAATGTAGATTCAAGAAGTGTTCACGCATTTATTATAGGTGAACACGGTGATTCTGAAATTGCCGCTTGGTCTAGTGCCAATGTTTCAGGTATCCCGTTACATAAATTCTGCGAAATGAGAGGATATTGTGACCACGAGGGTAATATGAAACGCATAGCAGAAAGCGTAAAAAATAGTGCTTATGAAATCATAGAAAAGAAAAAAGCGACATACTATGGTGTTGCAATGGCCGTAAAAAGGATATGTTAAGCCATTGTGAGAGATGAAAAATCAATATTGCCGATTTCATCTATGATGAAAGGTGATTTTGGTATCAATGGAATTTCATTAAGTATGCCTGCAATAGTAGGTAAAGATGGAGTCGAATGTTTAGTTCCGATTCAATTAAATGAAGAAGAAATATCTAAACTTCAAAAATCAGCAAAAACATTATCTGATACTTTAGGTCAAAACAAGATATAGGGGCAAATATATTATGAAAGAAAAAACTGGACAGATATTTTCAATTACAAAAGATAATCCAACAGTTGCAGGGTGTACCGTTTCAAAAAGTATTTATAGAGCGAAGGGTTATGATTTTACATATTTTTCACTTGCTGAATACACGGATATTAGTGCCGAAACTTACGAATACCCCAAAATTTGTATTGTTAATTCCGGTAAAATGGAAGTTTATACAAGTGATAATGAGGTATGGAAACTTTCAACAGACGAAAGTATAGTTCTTCCAATGGGTAAACCTCTCGGAATGAGAACGGAAACAGGATGTATTTATACTGAAATAGCAATAAGAAAGGAGTCAAATATGAATAAAGTTTTAGAAACGGGGAAAGTGTTAAAACTTGCAGATTTATTGCCTTATCAAGAGGGTAGAATCGTTAATATGGACTTAATTAATGATGAAAAATTAAAATTTGTGATTATGAGTTTTGATGAAGGTACAGGATTATCTGAACACTCTGCACCGGGCGAAGCATTAATATTTGCTCTTGACGGTAATGGAATTATTGGTTATGAAGGTAAAGAACACCATATAAAAGCAGGTGAAAATTTTAAATTTGCCAAAAATGGTAAACACTATGTCAAAGCAGACGGTAAATTCAAAATGGCATTGCTGCTTACATTAGAATAGTTAAATTTAAAAATTTATCGTTCTATGGTAAAATTTTCTTAATTCCAAACAAAGAGCCGAAAGTTTTAACTTTTGGCTTTTTGTTTTTTAGTATTTGATTTGAATATGATTAATTTCTTATTACATTTTTTATATGTCAAACTGATACATTGAAAGAATGTAACTTTTTATATTAAAACTCTATAATTTGCTGTTTTATGTCAATATCATGATTTGCGATAGATTTTATGCAATTTTCATTCAAACTTTGTTCTCTTATCCATTCAAGAGATATTTTTTGCTGTTTTTTATTTGCAGCAACTCCTGATGTAATCATTTCTTGCCAGCTTTTTGTTGCATAACCGCCGTCAGAGAATAAAAGAACATATTTACCTATTTCGTTTGTAATTTTTACCGCAAACAAACCATCCGAATGCCCCGGAATATTTATAAGTTCAATAGAACCATCACCCAACAAGTCATAAGATTTTTTGAAAGGCCCTTGAGTATCATTCCACTCAAATTTGGTTAATTCAACATTTTTCCACCAATTTTTATTGTAGCGAATTGGATTTTTTAGTGCAAATTTGTATTCATCATTCGATACAAGGAACTTTTTAGCATCTTTCACTTGATTTAACCCGTTTGCGTGGTCGCAATCAAGATGTGTTAATAAGACAGAATCTATATCGCTTGTTTTAACACCGATTTTTGTTAATTGTTCATCAATACATTCCCCAATTCCAACCACACCTTGATTAACAACATATAATATAAAACTTCCGAGTGATTTTGTTTGTGCTTTTTTATCTATAACTCCATTTGGACTCATGGCTCTTTCCCAACCTGTATCAACAAGGAACTTTCCTTTAGGATGTTCAATTAAATATGATGAAACAGGAAGCCATAAACGGTTTTCTTTCTTTTCAAAAATTCCTGATGCTTTTATTGGATTGCAATTATCTCCGCCAAAAGGGAGATTTGGCGAAACACAGACTTTCCCTGTATGAAAAATATGAATTTTAATATTGCTCATATCGCAATTATAATACAAGTTTGACAAAAAGTATCAGCAACTTTGAGAATGAATTATCAGAAGGTTTGAGAGTTTGTATCAGCGGATTTGCACTCTGCCGAACAAAACGATTAAGTATCGTTTTGTGAGAGGTGACGACACGAAGTTAGTCCGGATAGCGAGGAAATTGAGCAAACTTGAACCGAAGGTTCAATTGCGAAACTTTCCGAGCGTGGAGCAAATCCAAGACGGAAGTTTTGGAATTTTTCCTTGAAAACTTAAAAGGTTTGAGAATTTTCTCAAACTTCCGGGGGTAGTATTCTTAGACTAACAGATAATTTACACCTCTAAATGCGTGCAAAATTGAAATCCTCTCAAACTTCCGGGGTAGTATTCTCAATTTCTCTGATAATCTACATCTATAACAATAATCTACAGCCGTAATTATTGCTATTATTTAATTATAGGTACTATTTATTTAATTTCTCCTACTTTTAATGTCAAAACCGCGATACTTTGTATCAAAATCCGTGACACTCAATAGCCTAATTAAATGTTTTATTTAGTTGTCATACACAATTTAACTCTATTTCAAGCACTTTTCAAGTGCATAAGGTAATAATTAAGCACTTTTGTATCATTTCAACACAATTTGTTTTAAAATATATGGAAGTACAGTTCCAAAATTATATTAAATTAATTTATTTTGGAACTAAGTATCTTATTATTTTGCTACAATTTTGGCCCATTCTCTCATAAGAGTATCTAAACTATATCTGGCGTTAGCAGGGCTTGTTGAGGGCATTTTGTGGCATGAATATTTTTCAAACAACTCAGGAAAATATTTTTTAAACGCAGAATACGATTTATTGCCGTTTAAACAAATGGTCTTAATATTGGGATATGTTTTCAGAAGTTTCCTTATATCATTTGGGGTTTCATTTTGAATATCAGAATCCAAACTTCCCTCACGTTCGCAGGTTTTTATTGTATCCCATAGTGCAATATTATTATTTAAAAGGGTTTTTAACTTTAAGTCATAACTATATTCATGCAAATTTGGCACGTTACAAATACTTCCC
>JAGBOW010000044.1 GCA_017633675.1 bacterium
AAGAATTAAAAACAAAATTAAGTCCGCACCGCATTATCGTGCGGACTTTCGGCAAAACCAAAAAAATTTGGTTGTGTTCTGTGAAGATGCGTGTGACATGCCTACTTTAGTTGACCGCATGAAACGTGGTTCTGTGCCAGAAACAAAAGTTGCTCAATACTCATCTATGATTTGTAGTGACCATGCTAAACTTTTGGATAATCCGCCAGTTATTATTCATGACCCTACTGACGTTGATTCGGTTGATATGACTGAAACGCATGTTGTGGAGAAACAAGATGAAGAAACTAAAAATGTTTAACTTTAAAATTTAATTTTATGGGTTTTTATCAAGAAATTGAGAGTAGAGTTCCGAATCGTTCGGTTTTCAATTTATCTCATAGAAACGTTACTTCATTTCAGTTCAACAAACTTTATCCTACACTTTGTGAGGAAACTTTGCCCGATGATACATTCCGCTTATCGTCAAAAATGATTGCTAGATTTGCACCTATGCTTACTCCTGCATTTGGTAGTTTGAAAGCATATCATCATTTCTTTTATATTCCTCGAAGAATCGTTGACCCTTCTTGGAAAAATTTTTGGACTGAAAGAACCGAAGAAAGTGTTAATAAATGGTCATGGAAAACAACCTACGCAAATGCTAACTTATTGAATAAGACTATATTTCAAAATCCTACGGTTTCGAAATACGAAGATATTAATACTTATACGAATGTTCCAAATTGTCAAGTTTTTTCGAAAGATTCGTCAATTCTTGGCCAAAATTCATTGTGTGATTATCTCGGAATTACTCCGCTTGACTTGGGAGAATTTACTGATGAAGATTTTGACATTACTCCACTTATTGCTTATCAATATGTTTATAATGAGTATTATCGTGATACAGATATAGAAGATGACCTTTTTGGCGTTCCTTTCCGACATCTATGGTGGCTGACTTCTGAGGGTTGGCGTGATTTAATCCTTGAAATAACTTCGCCTTCTGGTCGGTTTTATGGTCTTTCTTGTTTAAATCAAAATGACGATTCTACGGTAACTTCATCTAATCTATCACTGTTTATTAATCGTTCAAATTTTGATGGTTGGTTACCATTTACTACGTATAATCGTGCAATTTCATTGTTGAACAATCCGAATTTTGATTATGTGTCTTGGGAAGAAATTGTTCATGATTTATTTCATATGCGAACTCGCGCCTGGTATAAAGACAGATTTACGTCTGCACGTACTAATATTGTAAATAATGAAATTCCAATTGTTCCAGTTAAATTCAATGATATTCTTGAGCCAGTTTCTTCAAATCCTACTTATAGAGATATTCAGCAAGGAGAGCCTTTTGTAGCGTCAAATAGTGTTCCTTCTGCTAATGTTACTGCACCAACTTCAACTAGCGTTACTCGTAGTAATAACAATCAGTATTTATTGACTAAACTTGGTTTTACTATCAGTGCTCTTCGTTTGGCGAATGCAATTCAAAAACATGAAGAAAAAATTATCATGTTTGGAAAACGTTACATCGAGCAGCTGGCTTCTCGATTTGGTGTGATTTCTTCCGACGCTTCTTTACAGCGCCCTCAATATTTTGGTGGCTCTCAACAAGATGTTTATATGAATGAAATTTCACAAACTTCTGAGTCAAATTCAAATTCTGCACAAGGTAATTACGCTGGTCAAGCAATTACTGCTGGTAAATCTAAATCGGTTGATTTCTATTGCGAGGAACATGGCTGGATTCTTTGCATTACTTCCTTTATGTCTGAAACTGCATATGCTCAAGGTCTTGATGTTAAGTTTCAAAGAAATAATAATGCATTAAATTTCTATGACCCTAATTATGCTTGTTTAACTGACGCAGAAGTAAAAAACAAAGAAATTTTTGTCCGTTCAACCAATCTGCAAAGGTATTATGACCAAATGCTTTCACAAAATTATATGCAATATCCAGTTGGTAAAAATGATGATACTTTCGGCTTTCAAGGCCGTTGGGATGAATACAGAGTTCATCAAAATAGATATTCTGGTCAAATGCGTGATGAATTGCGTGAATGGCATTTTGGTAGAAAATTTGGTTCAATTCGTGACTATGTTAGAATGGCAAATACACCAACTACTTCTACAAGTTGGCAACTTTCCGCTACTTCTGCTACAATGGTGTTTTGGGTTGCCAACAACTCTAATAAAGTAGGAGATTCGAATATCTATGTTCCTTTGTCATGGTTCAATCCAGCAATTTTACAAAATCTTTCATCCGCTGATTATTCTGCATTGTTATCTGGAACAAAAGGTTTGTCTGTTACTATTCAATTTAACAACATTGATAATTTCACCGTGTTGCCAATGCAAGAATTTTTTGAAGATGTTCTTTCAAATCTTCCAAAATTATTGCCGTCTTTCATTCATTCGAACGTACCGACCGTTCCATTCGCTGAAACAACAGAGTTTGATAATATCAAGCCTATTTTGGCTAATAACTATGAGTGCGGAGATGATTATATTTTTGCTGACATGTTTTTTAATATTACTGCCGTTCGACCTATGCCAGAACAGAGTATACAAAAATTGTAGTGTTTAATTGTGTTCCGCGTGGTTTTTTCCACGTGGAACACTTTAAAATTTTATTTTTATGTGGGGAGCTATAGCGGGCGCAATAGCCGCCTTAGGCACTGGTATTGCGTCTATTATTCATCAAAAGCGAGAAACAAAACGAAATCAGAAATGGCAGGAAGATTTTTGGAAAAAAACTTATGACCAGCAATTACAAGACCAGTTAAAACACAATTCATATGAAGGCCAAGTAAATCATTTGAAAAGTGCAGGTCTTAACAGAAATCTTGCTATGTCTGGTGGTGTTACACCTTATTCTGCGCCAACTGGTGCAACTGGTGATGGTTCAGAAGCACAAACACAAAGATTTGATTCTCCTTTCAATGCAGTAACACAAGCACAAATTGATAATTTAAAAGCGGATTCAGAAGACAAAGAAGCGAGTGCAAAACTTAAAGAAGTTGAAGCACAAGAAAAAGGTGTTCAAACTGAAACGTTAAAATATTTGCTTGAAAAATTACCGCAAGAATGGCAAATTAAATATGATAATTTGAGAGCCGATTTTGATAAAAAGTTGAGTGATATTTCTGTTAATGATTCAAAGAATGCTGAAATTGCGAAATCTATTGAAGAAATTAATAAGAAAATCGAATTGTATGGTCAAGAAATTTTGAATATGAAATCTGAAAAGAATTTGACCGATAAGCAAGTAGAAAAATTGACATGGGACATGAAAATCGGAGAATGCTATCTTGCACTTGAAAAAAATCGTGTTCAACTTGAATCTATTCAAACAACTTTAAATGGTTATGATTTGGAATTGACTGCGCAAGGTATTAAAATCAATCATCAAGATAGGTTGAAAGAGTTGGCAGTTGAAAAAGATTGGAAAGAAAAACTTTCTAAAGAAATTCATCGTCAAACAAATGCGCAAATCGCAAAAACAATCATTGATGGTGTTAATCAAACTATTGGTACTATTACTGATTTGATTCCTACAAAATCACCTAAAAAGGTAGGTTTTTAGGACTTCGACGGTGGAACGCTCCACCGTTAATGAACATAACTTTACATACATATTGTACTATTTAATTCTTTGAAGCGTATTTGTTGCGAAACAAGTGCGCTTTTTTTTGAGTGTTTGCCTTTCTAACCTTGTATTATGGAAAGTTAAAAATAGTATTTTTCTATTGTTATTGCCGAAGGCTCGAAAGCCACGCAGTGTACATAACTTTCGACCTTGTAGTGTAACGTTGTTGATGATACTCTCCATACCCTTGATATACCAATCTTCTAACGTTGCCGTAGGCATTTATTTTTCCTCTAAAGTAAAAATTAAAATTAGTCTGCGTGATACGTAAGTATCACTATTTCAGACTGATTTTAATTTTTGCGCCTCCGATGAAAGTCGGTATGAGTTCGAAGAACTCACACGAAGTTATTAATTGCTTTATGCTATTAGCACACTTTATTATCTTATTTTCAATTACTTACAATCTTTATTTGTGTGCTAATTCCTTCGTTTTTCGAAGGTTCTCCCCTCCTTTTAAGGAGGGGTCGGGGAAGGTCGGCTATAATCTCTCGTATAATTATAGCCGTAAACTAAAAGCATTCTGGAAATCAAACACTTAACTTTTCAAATGTTAAATAATGTTAAAAGTAAAAAATAACTCAAAATAAATTTGGTTTGTATTATAAATTACACTATATTTGTAGTGTTAAAATTAATAAACAATATGTTAAACGTTCCACGTGGAACATAAAATTTAAAAGTTATGAAAAGCATTTTTATTTTATTATTAAATGGAAAAGAAATCAAAGTTTCAAAATCTGAATTTTTGGATTGTTTGGTCGAAGATGAACAATCAACTCGTTTGAATGTTTCTGTCGATGTTAAAGATGGTTTACTCATTACTACTTATATTTGGGATTGCACGTGTTAAATTTAATTTGTTTTCTAAAATAATGTGGATTATTCATTTTTAAAATCTTTCATTTTCTAAGCCTTACTATGAAAATTCTATTATTTATTAACAAAAAAAATAGTGAATATGAATTTTTTGGATATAAAGCAAAAAGAAATTGATAACTATGTTCAGATTATCAAACAAAGTGCGGACAAAGCAAAATGCATTAAAGAGTTGGTTATGAGGTCAAAATCTCCAAAGTATCAACATGAACTTTTGGATTTGTTTATGACTGGCGAAATTCCTTCGGCTTCTACAATCACACAAATGACGAAAAAAATTTACGCTGTTGTTGCTTCTTTAATCACGTTGTTTCACTATTCAAGTAACGTTGTTTCGTTTGATGATATATGGAACGCTTATGAAGAAATTATAGATTTGAAATCTACTTTTCCTTTTCTTGATTTGGATGAAGCGAGAGGTTTGTTATTGGATGAAGTTTTACCATTTTAAATTTATTGTTATGAAGTGTTTGAAGCCTATAAAAATTGGAAACGCTCTTTTTGCGTGTGGTAAATGTGAAGCGTGTTGTGCTAACAAAGCAAATGACTATATTATACGTTTTCGTGCTACTGCCAGACACATGGCACGATACTTTATTACGCTTACGTATGAAGATAATTGCTTGCCTTTTAATGGTTTATTGAAAGATGATTTACAATTTTTTATAAGAGATTTAAAAAAGAAGTTAAAAAAGATGAAAATTGATATGAAATATGTTGCAATTGGAGAATATGGTGGTGCTTTCTGTCGGCCACACTATCATATTAATCTTTTTACTTCTGAAAAAATACAAAATATTAATACATTGCTTGAAAGCCTTTGGTCTCTCGGCATTGTTAATATTAAAGATTTAAATAATTCTTATAATGATGTCAGAGCATTGGAATATATTGCAAAATATCATGCAACTTCTTGTTTGTCTCGTGGTATTTATCGCATAAAAGGTTATCCTTTATTTTTTCGTCAAGAAGATGAAGAAAGTAAGAAAGAATGTATTGTTCGTCTCTCTGGTCGGTTCGCTCTTGACGTTAAATGTTTGGATATGTTTGAGTTTATACAATGCGCTGAACCTTTTCGCCTCACCTCTCGTGGTGTTGGTGAAGAATTGTTTCACGAAAAATCTTTTCAACGTCACTTGGAAAATGGTTCTTTTTTTACAACAAACAATAATAAGCGTCTATCAAGATTGCCACGTTATTATGTTGACCATTTATCATTGAAAGACAAAGTACGTTGTAATTTGGCTAAATTGGATTTTGCTAAAAATAGAGAGATTAATAAAGTAGACTTACTTGCCATTGAATGGCAAAATATGGAATCTGCGCAAAAATATATGGCTAATAAATGGAAAGAAAATTATGAAGAAAATGTTATCAAGGCTAAAAAGAAACGTCAGCGTAATCTTTAAAGATTTGTTGATGATTCTTTTGTTAAAAATCAATCGACTTTATTACAATCGACACCAAAAACGCATTCGTTTGGTGCGAATTATTAACTTCTTAAATTATCGTTTATATGTCAAAGATTATCAGAATCAGAAAGTCACGAGCGAAAAAAGTGTTCAATGACAAAAAAGTTACGGTTACTCAAAAAGGTGGTTATCGTATGTGAATTTAATGTTTAACTTTAAAATTTTTATGTTATGGGAGAAAAAAGCAAAAAAACTTTGGATTGGTCAATTCTTATCACATTGATTGCAAACTTTGTGATTGAGTTAATTAAACAACTTGCTAATTAATTACTATTATGAGTGTATTAAGAATTAAAAACAAAATTAAGTCCGCACCGCATTATCGTGCGGACTTTCGGCAAAACCAAAAAAATTTGGTTGTGTTCTGTGAAGATGCGTGTGACATGCCTACTTTAGTTGACCGCATGAAACGTGGTTCTGTGCCAGA
>JAGBOW010000045.1 GCA_017633675.1 bacterium
GCTATGGAGCAGATGAGAGCACATGGATTATTGAACACTCAATATGCTTCAACTGATGCATTTGTAGATGAATTACAGAAATATCTAAAAATAGCAAAAAGATGTGATAGTGAACATATCGCGGATTGTTGGCCGACTGAAAAAGTAACAACTGCAGACGGGGAAGAATACGAAGTTTCAAAAGCAAAAACAGGTAAGAATTTAAACCACAAAAATAACAAAACGGATAATGTCGGATTAGTATTAGCAGACGGTGCATCATTAATAATGACGTATAATGAAAATGGAGGAACTTTAGATGTAGGTGATAGAGTATCAGCTATGAAAAAATCTTTGCCTATTGGCGGTGGCAAGATGAAAGAGTTTCCGTATTCAACCAGCGTAGCAAGTTCAATAGATTTTGTAATGGACGTTAATGGCGGTAAAGGTCCTAATAGTGAAACAATTGGTGATAAATATTACGACATAAGAAGTTTCAACGGTGCGCAGTTTGCAACGGGCATGGTTTGTGATTTTGAAGTCGGAAATCTTTGTGTAAAACAATTCATAAGTTACAGTTGTATAGACACATGTTCTGACACAACTTATGACAGCAATGGTACAGCAAACGATTATTGTTCATACAACTGTTGGGCAGGAGCAAAGAAAACATGTGCAGATATTGGTATGACTCTAGCAAGCAGGGATAACCTCACCACTATCTATAATGCCAAAGGTACGAATGACAAAGTTCCAACTTCTGGAGCGCGTTGGTCGTCCGCAGAGAGCGATAATAACAACGCTTGGTACATGGCCTTTTCCAGTGGCCACGAGGCTAGTGTGAGCAAGAATAATGGGAACATAGCCGTGTGTGTAGGTAATAATTAGAAAATATGACCGGTGTAGCAATGTGAGATGGGTTGAACGATTTTTATTCAACCCATCAAAACTATACATCTGTTCTCAGCCTGTATTTGGTGTCGGATATTATCCGACACCAAATAATTATAAACTTAATATTTTGCCTTATTATTCACAATATGCTAATATATAAGAACATGTTTTACTGGGATTTGAAAAAGAAAGTTATAGCAGGAGCTTTATTTTCCGGAATTGTTTTTTCCGTTTTGTTTTATGCTTTTGTGATTTATCAATCACCTGAGAAAACTAATCAAATATATAAATCTGCTTTGGAAGATTTGCAAAAAGGTGATTATCAAAACGCATATTATCTTTTTTCAAGAATTACAATATTTTCAAATCTTAAACCTGTTGCTATATATCACAGAGCAGAATGTGCAAAAATGTTAGGTGATAAAAAATCAGAGCTTAAACAGTACCAATTTTTGTTTAATAACTATCCGAAACACAAACTCAGTTTAAAGGCAAAGTATTTAACCGCTCAAAGGCTTGTTTATGATAATTCAAATTTGGCTGAAAAATATTTTAATGAGATTATAAGTTCATCTCCAAATACGGATTACGGGATTGCATCAAAATATTATATCGGTGTAATTCTTAAAAATCAAAAGGATAAATCTCATATAAATGAAATCCAAAATAATTTCAGGTTTTATCTGGAAAATGCACCTTCGGGCAGGCATGCTTATAATGTAGTAAAAAATTGGTTGGAAGTTGCCGATAGCAATACTTCTAAGGACGATTATTTGTTAATGGCAAATACCTGTTATTTGTTTGGAGAGTATGAACAGGCAGAACAGTTATTGCAAAGAACAGATATTAAAAAAAGCTGGGTATTATCCGTTAAAAATTCATATAAACTGAGAAATTATCAAAAAATAAAATCCGTTACCGAAAACGGTCTGCAGCATTATTCATATAATGTTCCCGAAGATGATGTCATAGAGGTTATAGACATATATAACGAAATTTATCCGTCAGGAGATTTATCCGCATTTGCAACAGGAAAGGGCAGAGATTATATTGCAAACAAAAAATGTTTAAAAATGCAGCAAAAAGATAAAATTGCTTGTTATACAAAATTATACATGGATTATCCGCAGGGTAGATTTTCCGCAGATGCCCTATCAAATATATTCTTCTCAAAAATTAAATCCGGTGATTATGAAAATGCCAAAAAAATCGGAAAAGATCACTTAAATAAATTTGCTGATACAAATTCTGCACCAATGGTAATGTTTTGGCTGGGAAAACTATACGAAAAAAACGGTAATTATGATGAATATTCTAAATATTATAAACGGGTAATTGAAAATTTTCCTGATAATTACTATGCATACAGAGCATATTTAAGATTAAAAGGTTTAATCGGCCCTATTATTACAAGTAATCTTAATCCAAAAGTTGTTGAATATCCGTATAAATACACAAAAGATAACATAATTGTTAAGCTTGTGGATTTGGGTGATTATGATGCGGTAAATGAATTTGCAGATGATGATGAATTTATAAAGAGCTGGGTTTTGTATAAAAAGGGCGACTATTCTCATTCAATGCTTGTAGCAAGAGATGCGATGGAAAATTTAAAAGATAAGCCAAATAAATATGATATGCGCTGGCGTCTTGTCTATCCTGTTTTATATTATGATGAAGTAAAAAAATATGCAAAAGAAACCGGAAATAATTTACCTTTAATGCTTGGTTTAATCAGAGAAGAAAGTTATTTTGACCCGCTTGCACAAAGTTTTGCAGGAGCAAGCGGACTTATGCAATTGATGCCGGCTACGGCAAACGAAATAAGTTCAAAATTTTCTCTGGGCGGAACAGGTTCTGTGGATTTGTTTAACCCTGAAAAAAATATAAAATTGGGGAATTATTACTATGAATTTTTGAGAAATAATCTTGAAGGTTATGATGTATCGTCAATTGCTGCGTATAACGGCGGTATAGGTTCTCTGAAGAATTGGAAAACATCTTTGAATTATAATGATACTGATGAATTTATTGAGCAAATTCCCTATCCTGAAACAAAAAATTATGTTAAAAAAGTTTTCAGGAGTTACTGGAATTATGTCAGAGTTTATTCCGGAAACAGTTAATAATGTTCTAAGGAGCAAAAATGGAACAACAATCGTTATTTGACGATAATAAAAATCAACCTTTGGCATCAAGATTAAGACCGAGAAATCTTGATGAATTTGTCGGACAAAGACATTTAATCGGTGAAGGTAAAGTTTTAAGGAAACTCATTGAAAATGACAATATATCTTCAATAATTTTTTGGGGAAATCCCGGTATCGGAAAAACAACACTTGCAAGAATTATTGCAAACAAAACAAATTCGGAATTTATTGATTTTTCTGCTGTTACATCGGGTATCAAAGAAATAAAAGCTGTTATGACCCAGGCGGAAAATAACAGAAAATTCGGTCAAAAGACGATAGTTTTTGTTGATGAAATTCATCGTTTTAACAAGGCTCAGCAAGATGCATTTCTTCCTTTTGTTGAAAAGGGCAGTATAATCTTAATCGGCGCAACGACTGAAAATCCGTCTTTTGAAATAAATTCAGCTTTACTGTCAAGGTGTAAAGTATTTGTTTTTAAACCGCTTGAAAAAGATGATTTGGTTATTCTTTTAAAGCGTGCGATAAATGATGAAAGAGGGTTTGGAAATACAAAGGTCAATATTGATGATGAATTTTTAAAAATAATTGCAGAATTTGCAAACGGTGATGCAAGAATGGCACTTTCTACTCTGGAAATGGTTATTCTAAACGGTGATACTGATAAAAGCGGTGAAGTAACCGTTACAAAAGAGACTTTGGAACAATGTATTTCAAAAAAATCACTTCTTTATGATAAAAATGGGGAAGAACATTACAATATAATTTCTGCGCTTCATAAATCCATGAGAAATTCCGACCCTGATGCTTCGGTTTATTGGCTTGCAAGAATGCTGGAAGCAGGTGAAGATCCTTTATATATTGCTCGCAGGGTTACAAGGTTTGCTTCGGAAGATATCGGGCTTGCTGACCCTCATGCTTTGGAAATTGCAGTTGCTGTATATCAGGCATGTCATTTTATCGGAATGCCCGAATGTTCGGTTCATTTAACGGAAGCCGTCATTTATATGTCTATGGCACCAAAATCAAATTCAATGGATATTGCATATATGCTTGCAAGAAAAGATGCAAAAGAACATATTGCAGAACCCGTTCCTTTACAAATAAGAAATGCACCGACAAAATTGATGAAAGAATTGGATTACGGAAAAGGGTATAAATATGCTCATGACTACGAAGAAAAAATGACAAGCATGCAATGTCTGCCGGATTCGCTTGTCGGTAGAGAATATTACATACCAACCGAGCAAGGTTTGGAAACAAAATACAAAACAAAATTGCAACAGATAAAAGAATGGAAAAAATCCCATTAGAGTAAAAATAAGGAGAAAAATATGAATACAAACGCATCATCAACAATAGTTTTGGAAACTAAGGATTATTTAAAACAGGATTATCAATTAAAAATTTTAGATGGTATAAATTCACCGCAAGATGTTAAAAAATTGGATAAATCTCAATTAAATTTGTTAGCTGATGATTTAAGGTATGGTATTCTGAATCATACCAATACTGTTGGCGGACATTTAGGGCCTGATTTGGGTTTTGTTGAACCTACAATTGCACTCCACTATGTTTTTAATTCTCCCGAAGATAAAATTGTTTTTGACGTATCTCATCAAATTTATCCTCATAAAATGCTTACAGGCAGGAAAGAAGGATTTATAAATCCGATAAGTCCTAAAATCTCAGGATACTCAAATCAGGATGAAAGTGAACATGACCATTTTAAAATAGGTCATACTTCAACCTCAATTACTCTTGCGACAGGCTTGGCAAAAGCAAGAGATTTGAGAGGGGAAAAATATAACGTTATTGCCGTAATCGGTGACGGATCTCTCTCGGGCGGTGAAGCATTTGAAGGTTTGAATAATGCTGCGGTATTAAACAGTAATTTTATTATTATTGTAAACGATAATGAAATGGCAATTGCGGAAAATCATGGCGGATTATATACGGCACTGGAAAATTTGAGAAATACAAACGGCGAGGCAAAGAATAATTTCTTCAAATCTATGGGATTTGATTATTATTATCTTGAAAACGGAAATAATACGGACGAATTAATTGATTTATTTTCAAAAGTAAAAGATACTCAAAAGCCTGTAGTTTTGCATCTTCATACTTTAAAGGGAAAGGGTTATACACCTGCAGAAGAACAAAAAGAAATGTATCATTGGCAATTACCAAACTTTTTAGGTTCACAAACTTATGAAAAAGTTGAAAGTTATGAAGGAATAACTTCTGATTTTCTTTTGGAAAAACAGAAAAAAGATAAATCATTGGTTGTGGTCAGTGCGGCAACTCCTTCCGCAACAGGTTTAATGCCTGGTATCAGAGAAAAATTAGGAAACAATTATGTTGATGTCGGTATTGCAGAGCAACAGGCTGTAGGATTTATTTCGGGCGCATCAAAAGGAGGTGCAACTCCTGTATTTGAAGTTATGAGTTCGTTTGTACAAAGAACTTATGATCAGTTATCTCAGGATTTGGCATTGAACGAAAATCCCGTAACAATTCTTGTATTCTGGGGCGGAATTACTTCTATGGATATGACGCACCTGCAGATTTTTGATATTCCTTTAATAAGTAATATTCCGAATATTGTCTATCTTTCTCCGACTACAAAAGAAGAATATTTGAGAATGCTTGATTGGTCAACAACTCAAAAACAATATTCTGTAGCAATCAGAGTTCCGTCAGGCGGAGTAATTTCGACCGGTGAAACAGATAATACGGATTATTCAATATTAAATAAATTTAAGGTTGGAGAATATGGAACTGATGTTGCGATTATTGGAGTCGGTGATTTTTATGAATTAGGAAAGAAAGTTAAAAATGAACTGTCAAAGCAGGGTATAAATGCGACATTGATTAATCCCGTATATTTGACGGGACTTGATGAAGATTTACTGAATAATCTTAAAAAAGAGCATAAACTTGTAATAACACTTGAAAGCGGAGTATTGGACGGCGGTTTTGGTGAAAAAATTGCAAGATTTTACGGTGCTTCCGATATTAAAGTATTAAATTACGGTGCTAAAAAAGAATTTACGGACAGAGTTTCCGTTGATGAACTTTATACAAGGTATCGTTTGAAACCTGAATTGATAGCGGAAGATATAAATGAAATATTGAAGTAAGCATTGAAAATTTAAGGAGATAAATAATGAAAAAAGTAATTATATTAAACGGAAGTCCGAGAAAAAATTTTAATACCGCACAAGTTTTAAAAGAGGCACAAAAAGGTGCAGAATCTGTCGGTGCGGAGGCTGAATATATAAATCTTGTCGATTTGAATTTTAAAGGTTGTATGAGTTGTTTTGCCTGCAAAAGAACGGGTATGGACTTAGGTGGTTTATGCGCTTGGAAAGATGATTTAAGACCTGTTTTGGAAAAAATTGTGCAGGCAGATGCTGTTATAATAGGAAGTCCGATTTATTATTCTTATCCTACCGGTATGTTCAGAAATTTAACAGAAAGAATGCTTTTTGCCGGAGGGAAATATATGGTTGATGAGAACGGAAATTTTATGCGTAATTTAAAAAGAAATATTCCTGTCGGTTTAATATTTACAATGAATGTTCCCGAAAATTTAATGTCAAATTATAATTATCCGACTATATTGGGGGCAAATGAAATGTATTTAAAAATGATTTACGGATATTGTGAAACTCTTAATGTCTGTGATACATACCAATTTACGGATTATTCAAAATATGATTGTAATATGTTTGATGAAAGTCATAAACGTCAGGTAAAGGAAACACAATTCCCAAGGGATTTAGAGCGGGCTTTTGATTTGGGAAAACGATTAGTTGAAATGAATATTTAAAAAGAGAGTATATTATGAACAATGAATGCAGAAATATATTTTTGGGTGATTCTGTTCTTTTGGATTATCATGACAATGAATGGTGTAAAATTAATCATGATGATCAGTTTCAGTTTGAAATGCTGTGCCTTGAAGGTGCAAGTGTCGGATTGTCATGGAAAATTATATTGAATAAACGGTCTGCATACAAAAAAGCATTTTACAATTTTGATATAAAAAAATGTGCTGATATGTCAGATGATGAATTATTAAAATTACTTAAAAATCCGAATTTGATAAGAAATAAAAGTAAAATATTCAGTGTAAGAAAGAATGCAAAAATTGTTCTTGATATTCAGAAAGAATTTGGCAGTTTTGATTCGTATCTTTGGAGTTATACAAATAACAAGCAAATAATAGGAAATTGGAAAACCCTGAAAGACATTCCGACAGAATCAGATATATCAAAAAAATTAAGTGCGGATTTGAAAAAAAGAGGTATGAGTTTTGTAGGCCCGATTATTACATATTCATTTCTTCAGTCTGTCGGCATGGTAAATGATCATTTGAGTGATTGTGAATATAAGTAAAATTTATTCGGTATTTATAACAAAAATTGTACAATTATTCACAATTTATAATTTGATTATGTTGTGTTAATGTGTTGAAAAATTTTAGACAACTCAGTAGTCAGTTGAATATTGACATAAAAATTTTTATGTAATAGAATTTAATTAAGGAAATTAATCACAATTAAGGAGATAAAATATGCCTAAATTAAAAGAAAAAACAACAGAAAAAACAAGCAGCAACGGGTTAATAAACACTGTTGAAGCTTTGAATGATTTGCTTGAAAGAGTAAAAAAAGCACAGAAAGAGTATGCAAAATTCTCTCAGGAAGATGTGGACAGAATTTTTAAAGCTGCTGCAACAGCAGCTGACAAGATGAGAATACCTCTTGCAAGAATGGCGGTAGAGGATACCGGCATGGGAGTTTTGGAAGATAAAATTATTAAAAATCATTATGCTTCGGAATATATTTTTAACAAACACAAAAATGCAAAAACATGCGGTATTATAAAAGAAGATAAAATCAACGGAATAAAAACGGTTGCAGAACCTCTCGGTATTATTGCGGGCATTATCCCGACAACAAATCCGACATCAACAGCGATTTTTAAATCTTTAATATGTTTAAAAACAAGAAATGCTATTGTATTTTCACCGCATCCCCGTGCGACAAAATCTACAATCGAAGCTGCCAAAATTGTTCTTGAAGCGGCTGTTGAAGCGGGAGCACCGAAAGATATTATCGGTTGGATAGATGAACCCTCTATGGAATTGTCTGATGCATTACTGCATCATTCTGATGTTGCCTGTATTTTGGCAACAGGAGGTCCCGGCATGGTTAAAGCGGCTTATTCATCAGGCAAACCGGCATTGGGTGTAGGACCTGGAAATGTTGCTGCGGTTATTGATGAAACTGCTGATATTCAGATGGCAGTATCTTCAATTTTAATGTCAAAAACATTTGATAACGGTATGATTTGTGCATCAGAACAATCAGTGATAGTTATAGAAGATATTTATGAAGAAGTTAAAAAAGAATTTATTTATCGCGGAGCTTATCTTGTAAGTAAAGAAGAACAAAAGAAAATGATTGATCTCCCGTTTATTGATACTAAAAGGGGAACGGCACATCCTCTTATTGTCGGTCAACCTGCTCACAAAATTGCGGAACTTGCAGGGTTTAAAATCCCTGAAGATTCGAAAATATTATTATGCGAAAGAGCAAAAATGGATTGGGAAGATCCGTTCTCCAGAGAAAAATTATCACCGATTTTGACTATGTATAAAGCCAAAAATTTTGAGCAGGCAACTGAAATCGCTTACGAATTGGTATTAAAAGGCGGAGCAGGTCATACATCTGTTCTTTACACAGATGAAAGAAAATCTGACAGAATAAGTGCTTATGCGGAAAAAATGCCTTCCTGCCGTATTTTGATTAACCAACCGTCATCTCAGGGTGGTATCGGTGATTTATATAACTTCAGATTAGAACCGTCATTATCTTTAGGCTGCGGTTCTTGGGGCGGAAACGCAGTATCGGGTAATATTGGTGTAGAACATTTATTAAATTATAAGACTGTAGCTGAAAGGAGAGAAAATATGTTATGGTTTAAAGTTCCTCCGAAAGTTTATTTCAAACGCGGTGCGACAGATTTGGCACTTAAAGTTCTTCAGGGTAAAAAACGCGCATTTATTGTAACGGACAGATTTTTATTTAATTCCGGTGCCGTTGATACGATTGCAAAAACACTTGATGAAATCGGAATTGACCATGAAGTATTCTTTGATGTCAAGCCTGATCCGACTATTGCAACAATTAAACAGGCTATGGAAATCGTTAAACCTTATGAACCTGATGTAATAATTGCATTAGGCGGCGGTTCACCAATGGATGCCGCAAAAATTATATGGTTGTTATACGAACAGCCTGATACAAACTTTGCGGATATTTCAATGAGATTTATGGATATCAGAAAAAGAATTTGTCAAATTCCTGATTTAGGTAAAAAGGCCACAATGGTATGTATTCCGACAACATCAGGTACGGGATCGGAAGTTACACCTTTTGCAATTATTACTGATGAAAAAACTCATTACAAATATGCAATTGCAGATTATGCCCTGACACCTAATATGGCTATTGTTGATCCGAATTTTGTTGACGGTATGCCTAGAGGATTGACTGCAGCATCAGGTATTGATGCTCTGGTTCATTCGATTGAAGCTTATGTATCTTCTATGGCAACAAACTTTACTAATTCAAATGCTCTTGAGGCAACAAAATTAGTATTTAAGTATTTGGTTCGTTCATACAGGGAAGGTGCAAACGATCCTCAGGCAAGAGAAAAAATGCATTATGCAGCAACAATTGCGGGTATGGCTTTTGCAAACGCATTTTTAGGACTTTGCCACTCAATGGCCCATAAACTCGGAGCAATGTATTCCATTCCTCACGGTGTTGCAAATGCCTTGTTAATCAGACAAATTATTAAATATAATTCAACTGATAAACCGACAAAGCAGGCAGTATTCCCTCAGTATAAATTCCCGAATGCCAAGAAAAAATACGGTCAAATTGCTGACGAATTGAATTTGGGCGGAAAGAATGATGATGAAAAAGTCGAATTATTGATAAAAGCTGTTGATGATTTGATGACAGATATTAATTTGCCTAAATCGATAAGGGAATTCGGTGTTAAAGAAGATGAATTTATGAAAAATCTTGATGTACTGGTAGAAAGAGCATTTGATGACCAATGCACCGGTGCAAATCCGAGATATCCTCTTATGAGTGAAATTAAACAAATCTTCTTAGATGCTTACGAAGGAATTGTTTAAACGGAAAATTAAGAACGGAAAGTGGAAAGTTATATAAATTTTCCACTTTCTTAAATACATAGAGGTGTGAGATGAATATTCCCGATAAAGTTGTAAATCGATTGACTTTATATCATTTTATCCTTGATGATTTAAGAGATGATGAAGAATATATTTCAAGTACAAAAATTGCGCAATTGTTGAAAATTGATAATTCGCAGGTAAGGAAAGATTTAAAATATGTAGATAATCAGGGTAAATGCAGAGTAGGGTATAATACAAAAGAACTGAAAAAAAGAATAGAAGAAAGTTTGGGGTTTAAAAAGACTAAAGATGCTTTTGTGGTCGGGGCAGGGAATTTAGGTTCTGCTCTTGCCAAGTATGACGGTTTTAAGGATTATGGTCTGAATATTCTTGCTATGTTCGATAAAGATACAAAAAAAACAGGTACTGTAATTAACGGTAAGGAAGTTTTTGATATTTCAAAGGTTAGTCATTTAGCTTCAAAACTTGGTGTTGAAGTTGCAATATTAACCGTACCAAAAGAAAATGCGCAAGCTGCGGCAAATTATTTGGCAGGTGCAGGTATAAAATATATATGGAATTTTACAACTTGCGTTTTGGATTTGCCAAAAGATGTGAAAGTCTGGAACGAAAATTTAATAGGAAGTTTTTTACAGTTTATAGTTAGTGATAAAGAAAAATAAAATAACAACAGATATAAAAATAAAAGGAGAAAAAATATGGAAAAAATTTCAGTAAAAGTGTGTACGGGGACGACCTGTTTTGTAATGGGAGGTGCAAATTTACAAGAATTGAACGATATTATTCCAAAAAAATACGGAGATAAAGTTGAAGTTTTACCTTCTAATTGTTTGGGATTATGTTCCATAAACTGGGAATATTCAAAAGCTCCTTATGTAAAAGTTAATGATGAGGTTGTATCGGAAGCAACTGTTGAAAAAGTGTTGGAAGAAATAAATAAACAAATTGCGCATAATTTGTAATAATCGAAATAAATAAAACAGAGCCTTGACATTTCTGTCAAGGCTCTGTTAATTTCTATATCCTGTCGGCTTTGCCGACTTACTGTTTTTATTTACCTATACGGTCTTATCGCCGAAAGCCGATATAGTAATACCGATCTGCATATTATTTATTTGACGGTATTCTCATTCCGTAGAATGATCTTACAACAAAGAATAATGCACCGATTAAGAATATCCAGCCGACAATCGGAGCGATTTGGCGGAAGTTTTCGGAAATTGCTATTTCCATTGCCAAAAGACCGAATAATGTCGTGAATTTAATAATCGGGTTCATTGCAACTGAAGAAGTATCTTTGAAAGGATCGCCTACCGTATCACCCACAACCGTTGCCTCGTGCAAAGGTGTTCCTTTTTCCGCCAAATCAACCTCAACGATTTTCTTTGCGTTATCCCAGCAGCCGCCCGCATTAGCCATAAATACGGCCTGAAATAATCCGAATACAGCAATTGCAATTAAGTAGCTTACAAAGAAAGATACGGGAGCATCTGCCGTTGCGCTCGGTGCTGACAAGCAAGCAAATGCTACGGCAAAAGCAAACAATGACGCAAAGATATTTACCATACCCTTTTGTGCATATTGAGTACAAATTTTTACAACTTCTTTTGAATTTGCAACGTTTGCTGTTTTTGAATTTTCGCTCAAATCAATGTTGTCGCTGATATATTTAGTTGCAGAATATGCACCTGTTGTAACAGCCTGCATTGATGCGCCCGAGAACCAGTAAATTACCGCACCGCCCGATAAGAAACCAAGCAAAGTATACGGATTTAATACATTCAAAATCATTTCGGGCTCAATTCCCAAAGTCGATTTTATTACCAAAATAAGAGAGAAAATCATTGTTGTAGCACCGACAACGGCAGTACCGATTAATACGGGTTTTGAAGTTGCTTTGAAAGTGTTTCCTGCACCGTCATTTTCTTCCAAATATTTCTTAGCGTTATCAAAATCAGGTTTGAAACCGTATTCTTTTTCGATTTCTTCCCCGATATTCGGAATATCTTCGATTAAAGACAATTCGTAAACTGATTGCGCATTATCGGTTACAGGGCCGTAAGAATCAACCGCAATTGTAACAGGACCCATTCCCAAGAAACCGAATGCAACCAAACCGAATGCAAATACGGAACTGTATATCATCAAATCTGAGGGGATAAATGTTGATGCAAAGTATGCTAATCCCATCAAAAGAACAATTACCATTCCGATCCAGAATGCTGAGAAGTTTCCTGATACAATTCCTGAAAGGATTGTCAAAGATGCACCACCTTCTTTTGATGCAGTTACAACTTCTTCTGTGTGTTTTGCCTTAGGTGATGTGAATATTTTTGTAAATTCAGGAATCAAAGCAGCTCCTAAAGTTCCGCAAGAAATAATTGTTGATAATATGAGCCATAAGTTTTCGCCCATATCTGATAATAACCAGTGACTTACTGAGAATGTCATTCCGATTGATAAAATTGATGTTAACCAGACAAGGTTCGTTAACGGTTTTTCAAAATCAAATTTTGAAGTGTTTTTTGCATAAAATTTATCACAAATATTGTTAATCCAGTATGCTATAACAGAAGTTACAATCATCAAAAATCTCATTACGAAAATCCAGCCGAGCATTTGTACCTGATTTTCCTGACCTGCAACTGCAAGTAAAATAAATGAAACAAGCGCAACACCCGTTACACCGTAAGTTTCAAAGCCGTCAGCAGTAGGCCCTACCGAATCTCCTGCATTATCACCCGTACAATCAGCGATTACACCTGGGTTTCTCGGGTCATCTTCTTTGATATTACATTGAATTTTCATCAAATCAGATCCGATATCGGCAATCTTTGTGAAAATACCGCCCGCAACACGAAGTGCAGAAGCCCCCAAACTTTCACCGATTGCAAAACCTATAAAACATGCACCTGCGATTTCACCGGGGACAAATAATAATATTGTTAACATTAAGATTAATTCAATTGAAACTAAGCAAACACCGATTGACATTCCTGCTCTTAGAGGAATGTTCAAAATATTTAAAGGATTTCCTTTTAAGGAAACAAACGCTGTCCTTGCATTTGCCAAAGTATTCATTCTTATGCCGAACCACGCAACCGCATAAGAGCCTAAAATACCGATTACCGACCAGCCCAAGATTATTAATACGTTTTGAACGGGCATATGCTGTAAGTATCCGAAATAAAATGCAATACATAAACCTATAATACATTCCAATACAAACAGGAATTTGCCCTGCTGAATTAAATATGTTTTACAGGTTTCAAAAATAGTGTTGCCCACTTCTGCCATAGCTTTATGGACATCAAGTTTTTTAATTCCGAAGAATTCAATAAATCCGAAAACAAGTCCCAAAACAGATATAATAATTCCCCATATCAAATATGTGTGGAAATCAGGGTTTATATCTTTGATTTTCGGTACAACTAAATCCGCCTCGCTTGCAAATGAAGGCAGAGCAAGCAATGTCAATAAAAAAACCGACATCACTTTAGATGCAAAATTTTTAATCATAAACTCTCTCCTTTATTATTGTTTAGTTTTACCCAAACTACATTATCTATAAAATCACTTTAGCAACTGGAATAAAGATTGTCAATACTTTAAACGGAACGTCTAAGACAAGGTGTTTCGCAGGAACAGCTTGCATACAATACTGATTGCGGGTTATCGCTTATAGGGACATTAGAAAGAGGAGAAAAAACAATCAGCTTTTACAATCTTTATAAAATTGCAAAGCATCTTAATATTGATTTTAACAAAATGATTAATAATATTGAACAGTAATTTATTGTAAATAAACGTCTTCAGTCAGTTTTATTTCAAATTCGCTTCCGGCGGGGATAGAAATTCGTCCGCCTTTTGAACCGACTGAGATAATCGGTGAAGCTGCTAAATTTACGGCATAAACTCCCGTACCTACAATCACCGGAACGGGTGAAACAAACATTCCTACAGGATTATCCGACAATCTTGCGGAGGCACGTCTTGTTTTTTTGTAAAATCTCTCACCCTTATCAACCTGATTTGCAACACCTTTCCAGTATTTTCTCTGTCCTTTTATATTATTAAAAAATATTTTTTTATGGTTAGCTTTGGTAATTTTTCCGTTCGCATAATATGTTTGTCCGTTATACTTTACATTTTCAAGTTCGATTTCCAACAATCCGCCGTTTCCTGAAATCTGCGGAGTATGAGAATCTACGACAACCGCACCGAATACTGTTCCGGCAGGAAGGGTAAAATATCTTTGAGTAACGGGTTTTAGTGTTGTAAAAGTTAACCTTGCTCCGACACTTGTCGCATCAGACAAGTATGCATTTGATTTAACTTTGAATTTTGTACCTTTTTTAATTCTTATAGCAGTAGATTTGTCAAAATCGGGATTGAATTGCATTTTTTTTACGGGAACTTTTGTAATTTTTTCGGTTACGGGTAAATTTTTCGGAGCAGCAGTTTGCGGCTGTGTTTTGTTTTGCGTTTCTGTCGGTGAAGTTTTGGGTAATGCGGGTAAGGAGTTTTCTATAGCCGAAGGGTTATAATTTTTCCTGATTTCATCATCAACAGACGTATCAAGCTCAAATGCAAAACACTGTGTTGCAAATAACAAAATTGTAAATATAAATATCTTATTTTTTATCATAGTTCAATGCCAAATAATGACAGTGCGGTCTCATTAATTTAAAAACATCATTTACTTCGTCGTATCCCGAAGCAAGTTCAATGTGCAAATCACCGTTTTTGAAATGTCTTATTATCCTGTTGACAACAGGGAGTTTCAGGGCGGTATTCTCTCTTACTCCAAAAAATATTACGGTATGGTCAATTAAATTATCTATATACAATTTAGTAACGTCTTCCCAGTAAACAAAACCATAGTCCTTAGCCCAAAAACCGTGATCGTTAATATAAAATAATTTGTAAGGCTTTATTAACATTATAGTGGACAAAAAAGCAAATATACCAAAAAGAACAATTAACGTTTTGCCTATTGTATAATATACAATGGGATTATCAATACACAATTCTCTCATCGGATTACACTGACTGCTCATTGCGGTAGAATTTATCATATAAAAATAACCTAAACCAATCAGAACAATATTTATTAATGTATATAATAAAAATGTTCTTCTTTTTTGATAAATTTCACAGTAATTAGCCATTTATTCACTCCTTCAACTTTGCATTAATAGCAGCAGCAGCTTTTTTACCGGCACCCATTGCGTTAATTGCATTAGATTCACCTGCAGGTGCTACATCTCCGCCGGCATAAATCATTTCCAAATTAGTTGCTCCGGTATCACTATCAACAATGATATAGCCTTTTTTGTCAGTTGCAATTTCAAGTCCTTCGGAAATTGCTGATTTTTGTATAATCGGATTCGGACCGGTGCCAAGTGCCACTATTACTGTATCAAGTTCTATGGTTTCGGTTTTTCCCGTAGAAACGGGACGGCAACGACCGGATTCATCAGGTTCTCCAAGCTCCATAACTTCTAATTCAACGGCTTTTACGTAACCGTTTTCGCCTATAATTTCTTTTGGCGCATATAAAAACCTGAAAATGATACCTTCTTCCTTAGCATGCCTGATTTCTTCAAGACGTGCCGGAAGTTCCTTTTCTGTTCTTCTGTATATTATGTAAACTTCATCAAATCCCACACGTACGGCAGTTCTTGCCGAATCCATCGCAACGTTACCACCACCGAATATTGCGACTTTTTTACCTACCCTTAAAGGTGTCGGACTGTTCGGTTGACCTGCATGCATCAGATTTACTCTTGTCAAAAATTCGTTTGCCGAAAATACTCCGTTTAAGTTTTCGCCTTTTATATTTAACATTTTCGGTAATCCTGCACCTGATGAGATAAAAACAGCATTAAATCCGTCTTGTTTCAATTGTTGTAAGGTAATTGATTTACCGACAATCACATTTGTGTGGAATTTCACCCCCATGTTTTTGAGATTTTCAATTTCTTTGTCCAAAAATTTTCTCGGAAGTCTAAACGGAGGAATACCGTACCTCAAAACTCCGCCAAGTTCGTGCAAAGCTTCAAAAACTTCAACTTCATGTCCTGCTTTCCGCAAATCACAGGCAGCAGTCAAACCGGCACAACCCGAGCCGATAACCGCAACTTTTTTACCTGACGGTATTATTTCGGGAATTTCCGCTATTGTATTATCACCGACATATCTTTCCAATGCGCCTATTGAAACGGGTTCTCCTTTTATACCCAAAATGCAGTTGCCTTCGCACTGTCTTTCCTGAGGACAAACTCTACCGCAGACAGACGGCAGCATACTTGTCTGACGGATTATATCACCTGCTTTTTCTAAATTACCTTCTTTTATTGCCTGAATAAACGAAGGTATCCGGATATTAACCGGACATCCCTGAACGCATTTCGGATTTTTGCAGTTTAAACAACGGGAAACTTCAAGTTTTACCTGTTCTTCGGTTAAATTACTTTCAACCGCTTCAAAGTTTGTTCTCCTCTGTATTTTATCCTGTTCTTTTACTCTCTGTCTGTCTGCCATAGACTGATTATACAAAAGTATCCGATTTTTGACAATATATTAAAAATTTTTACAATCTGTTCGGGATAATAATAAATCGTAAAAATTTATTTTTTCAATTCGCAAATTTGATGTTTTTTTATTATTATGTTCTTATGCAGAAAATTTTTATCATTTTGTTTTTATTAATACTTGGGGCTGAATGTTTTGCTTTTGATATTGTTTATCCTAAAAAAAATAATGTTGTGATAAATGCAAAATCCGCATTTTTCATTGGTTCATCAAAGACACCTTTTACAATAAACGGCAAAAATGTACCTTTGCACCCGTCCGGAGGGTTTGCATATGTTGTTGATTTAAAAGAAGGTGATAATACTTTTGTTATGCAATCTGATGATGAAAGAAAGATTTACGTCATAACAAAACCCAGAATAAAAACCGAAGGTTGGACTTCTCCTCAGTTTAAAAAATATGATGCTCAAAAAACATTTTACGTAATAACGGATAAAGCTCCTTTACGTTCAACGCCTGTGGAGTCAGGAATTAACAGAATGGCGCATTTGCAAAGGAATATTCTCTTAAATGTTGACGGTGAAAAGGGCGGATTATACAGAGTTGTTCTGGGTGATGAAAAATACGGCTGGATTGCAAAGACAAACGTAAAAACAGCTGATGAAAATTATGTTAATACTCCCGCAAAACTTCTCGGCTGCGATTTTGAAGAAGATAATGAGTTTTATAATTTTATTTTTCATTTTGATAAAAAAGTCCCGTATGAGATTTCGGAAGGCGAAAAATTATCCGTAAAATTTTTTAATGTAGAAGAAGGGGTTTATTCAAAAGATTTTCCGTATTCCGAAATTACAGGCGGAAAGAAGCTTGCAGGTTACGGCGGTGAATATCTGAATAATGATTTTATATGGAAAATAAGGAAACCGTTGAATGTTAATCATAAAAAACCTCTTAAAAATATAAATATAACCATAGATGCAGGTCACGGGGGAAATGAATTCGGTGCAATCGGCTGTTTGGGAGATAAAGAAAAAGATATTAATCTGTCGATTGCAAAATTTCTGGAAAATGAATTAAATAAAAGAGGTGCAAATGTTGTTATGACTCGTGATGATGACATTTATACGGGTTTATCCGAAAGAGTTGCGGTTGCTAATTATACAAATTCCTCAATATTTATAAGCATTCACGGGAATGCTCTTCCTGACGGACTAAATCCGAATGAGCACAGCGGAGTCAGTATATATTATTATTATGATGAGGCTAAACCTCTTGCAAATGTTTTGATAAACTCCATAACCGAACAACTTGGAATTAATAATGACAAAGTTCGGCAGGCAAGTTTTGCTGTTGTCAGAAATACAAACGCTTTGAGTGTTTTGATTGAAACGGCATATTTGATTAATCCCGAAGATAATTCTAAATTAATATCAAAAGATTTTCAAAAAGCTTATGCAAAAGCTATAGCTGACGGTTTGGAAATTTATCTGAAAGAATCTTTGTAAAATGCATGATTCTGTGTTTTTGCGCATATTATTACGGATTAAAATCGAATTACCGTTTTTTTTAATATAACTCAATATTAATTTGCAAATTGATATGTTTGTTGTATTATGTTGTCGGTTACACAAGCCTGATAGGTTTTACCCTAGTCCGTAATTAATAGGATGAGGCTGTATAGCCCGTAGTACAAAAGGTAAAAAAAGGAGAAAAGCGATGCCAACAGCATCTATGATTGAACTTTTAGAAGCAGGTGTACATTTCGGACACCAAACTCAAAGATGGAACCCCAAGATGAAACCGTATATTTACGGTGCAAGAAACGGTATTTATGTTTTAGATTTGCGTAAAACTACCGATTTATTAGATGAAGCTTATGCAGTTGTAAGAGAATTTGCGGCAAGAGGCAAAAATGTTTTGTTTGTAGGTACAAAAAAACAGGCTGCCGAAGTTGTTGCGGAAGAAGCTCAAAGATCAGGTGCATACTATATTAACAGAAGATGGTTAGGCGGTATGCTTACCAATTTTGAAACAATCAGAGGTCGTGTAAATAAACTTCGTGAATTGGAAGATTTTATTAATTCAGGCCATGCTGAAAAATTACCTAAAAAAGAAATCGCAAGATTGAACAGAGAATTGGGTAAATTAAGCAAAACTTTAGGCGGTATTAAAGATATGAGAGGTTTACCTGACATTATCTTTATTATCGATCAGGATAAAGAAGATATTGCTATTAAAGAAGCTAACAAATTGAACATTCCTGTTATTTGTTTAGCTGATACGAATGCAAATCCTGACGGAATTAATTACATTATTCCAGGAAATGATGATGCTATCCGCTCAATCAAATTGATTACTTCAAAATTAGCTGATGCTGTTTTGGAAGGAAAACAATTGAGAGAAGCAAATATCAATTCAAAAAAAGTAGAATCTATTAAAGCGGAAGATGCAGGGGTTACTGAAACTCAGGCAGAAGAAGCGAAAGAAGAATAATTAGTGAAAAGTGAAAGGTGAAAGGTGAAAAGTTCGTTATGTTCGCTTCGCTCAATAAGTTTTTTGTTTGCGTCAGCAAACCGATAAGGTCTTTTCACTTCTCACATTTTACTTTTCACCTCAATAAATAAGGAGAAAATAAATGAATATTACAGCTCAAATGGTAAAAGAACTCCGTGATAAAACCGGTGCAGGTATGATGGACGCTAAAAAAGCATTAGTCGAAACTGACGGTGATATGGAAAAAGCAATGGACGTACTTCGTCAAAAAGGTATGGCATCAGCCGATAAGAAAATGGGCAGAATTGCTGCAGAAGGTTTGGTGGCATCTTTCATTTCAACTGATGCAGGCGCATTGGTAGAAGTAAACTGCGAAACAGATTTTGTTGCAAAGAATGATGAATTTAAAGAATTAACAAACGGCTTGGCTGAAGTTGTTGCAGAAACTAACCCGACTGATGTTGATGCTTTGTTAAATTCAATTTGTCCTAAATGCGGAAAAGTGATTTCTGAAGTAATTAAAGAAAAAATCGCATCAATCGGTGAAAAAATCACTTTCAGAAGATTTGTACGCTACGAAGGAAATACAGCATCTTATATCCACAACGGAAAAATCGGTGTTTTAATTCAAACAGATAAAAAAGATGATGAATTGATGAATGATATCTGTTTGCATATTGCATCATCTGCTCCCGAATTCATTACAAGAGATGAAATTCCTCAATCAGTAATCGACCACGAAACTGAAATCGAAATGGGTAAAGAAGATTTGTTGAAAAAACCTGAACAAATCAGAGCAAAAATTGTTGAGGGCAGAGTAAATAAAATCATGGCAGCTAAAGTTTTGGTTGAACAACCATTTATCAAAAATCCGGATATCACAGTAGGACAATTGATTGAAGGTAAATTGACAATAAAAGCTTTCACAAGATATATGCTTGGTGAAGGTTTGGAAAAACGTCAGGATAACTTTGCGGAAGAAGTTATGAGTCAGGTAGCAGGCTAAGTTGCTTAAAATATATTCAGAGAAACAGGACAGCTATAAGCTGTCCTGTTTTTTATTTACCCGAAAGTATAAAATTACGTAATAAATACTTAACATTTACTGTATTTTAACGGTTGTTTGGAGTACTATGCTGTCAGGTATTTTGGAGTAAAATTATGAAAATTTTAATTACAGGCGGAGCAGGATTTATAGGCAGTCATTTAACAGACAGACTTTTGTCGGAAGGAAACGAAGTTGTTGTATTTGATAATCTTTTGAGAGGCAGAATTTCTAACCTTGATGAAGCTGTGAAAAATCCTGATTTTAAATTTATAAAAGGTGATATTTTAAATAAAGAAGAATTTTTCAAAATTTTTGAAGAAAACAAATTTGATGTGGTTTTTCATATGGCTGCAAATTCGGATATTGCTTCAAGCCATGCAAATCCTGATGTGGATTTCGGTAATACCCTTTCAACAACATATAATGTACTTCTTGGAATGAAAGAATTCGGAGTGAAAAATATTGTTTTTGCCTCAACTTCTGCAATATATGGTGATGCGGGAATTACAGTAGACGAAAATTTCGGCCCGTTATTCCCTATTTCTCATTACGGAGCTTCAAAACTTGCCTCTGAAGCTTATATCTCAAGTTTTTGCGAAAATTACGGTTTTAAAGCATGGATTACCAGATTTCCGAATGTTGTCGGAGAACGTGCTACTCATGGCGCAATTTATGATTTCATAAACAAATTGAAGAAAAATCCGAATGAATTGGAAGTTCTTGGCAACGGTAAACAATGCAAGCCGTATTTATATGTAAAAGATTTGGTTGATGCGATTTTATTGGTTTGGAAAAATACAAATGAACAGATAAACTTTTTCAATCTCGGTGTTGAATCTCGTACAACCGTTACCGAAATGGCAGAAATGGTTATTAATGAAATGGGATTAAATGCATCAATTCGCTATACCGGAGGAGATAAAGGCTGGGTAGGTGATGTTCCTCAATTCAGCTACAGTTTGGATAAAATACATAAACTCGGCTGGAGTGCAAATTTATCTTCTAACGAAGCTGTGAGAAAATCCGTTCAATATATTTTGGAGAAAGATTTATGCAGCTTGTAATTATAGCGGGTGGTAAAGGTACAAGACTGGGTTTAAAAGATATTCCAAAGCCGATGGCTTTGATTGACGATAAACCGCTTTTAGAACATCAGATTGAACTTGCCAAAAAATACGATATAAATGAAATATTTATATTATCAGGTCATCTTTCAAATGTAATAACGGATTATTTTGGTGATGGGGCTAAATTTGGAGTAAAAATTCATCATATAGTTGAACAGTATCCGTTAGGTACTGCAGGTTGTGTAAAACTTTTGGAAGGAAAAATAAAAGACAGATTTATGGTATTTTACGGTGATGTCGTTATGGATTTTGACCTGAAAAGTTTTGAAGAATTTGATTTAAGACACCAAAATTCTGTAGGTACAACACTTGTTCATCCGAACGACCACCCGTATGACAGCGATTTGATAGAGATTGATAAGGATAATAAGGTTACAAGAGTTATCCCGAAACCTCATGATGACGGAAAATATTACCAAAATTTAGTTAATGCTGCTGTTTATATCTTTTCAACAAAAATATTTGACTATATTGAAGATGGAGTTTCACAAGATTTCGGGAAGAATATTTTACCTAAAATTGTTAAACAAGGCGGAGAATTGTATGCATATAAAACTCCGGAATTTATAAAAGATATGGGAACTGTTGACAGGTTTGAAGTCATAAAAAATGATTTCAAATCCGGAAAAATTGCAAGGTTAAATAAAAAAAACAAACGTCCCTGTATATTTATTGACAGAGACGGTG
Organism: bacterium; assembly: GCA_017633675.1. Lineage (GTDB taxonomy): Bacteria > Cyanobacteriota > Vampirovibrionia > Gastranaerophilales > Gastranaerophilaceae > Stercorousia. The sequence goes on from JAGBOW010000045.1 coordinate 22,162, forward strand.
TTATTAATAAAAATATGGATAATAAACCGACGACAGAGGAGTTTGAGCTTTTAGACGGCGTGGCAGATGCCGTAAAAAAGATTAACTCAACAGATTATTTGACGGTTGTCGTAACAAACCAGCCTATGATTGCGAAGGGGTTTGTGTCTTTTGATGAAGTTGAAAATACGCATAAAAAAATGGAAACCTTACTCGGAGAAAAAGGAGCTTTTTTAAACGGAATTTATTACTGTCCGCACCACCCTGAAAGAGGGTTTGACGGTGAAATTCCCGAATTAAAAATTGATTGTGAATGTCGGAAACCTAAAGCGGGAATGCTCTATCAGGCTCAAAAAGATTTAAATATTGACCTTGAAAATTCATGGATAATCGGTGATAGTGAAAGAGATTTGCTTGCAGGGAAAAATGCGGGCTGTAAAACTGTTTACATTTCGGACAAAGTATCAGATAATGCGGATTATTATGCAAAAGATTTATTGAGTGCAGTGGAGAAAATTTTATGATAATAACAAGAACACCTTTCAGAATAAGTTTTGCAGGCGGAGGAAGCGATTTAAAAAATTATTACGAAAAATTCGGCGGCTCCGTCTTGAGTGTAACTATAAACAAATATATATATTTATCAATGCATCCGTTTTTTGAGGAAGATAAATATTTATTAAAGTATTCAAAAACGGAGCATGCAGATACAATAAATGATATTCAGCATCCGATTATAAAAGATGTTTTTGACAAGTATAAAATTAAAGGGGTTGATTTTAATTCCAGTGCGGACATTCCGTCAGGAACAGGTCTTGCATCATCATCAGCCTTCACTGTCGGTTTGATAAATCTTTGTAATACATATACAGACAAATATATGAATAAAGAAGATATTGCAGCGGAAGCTTGCAGGGTTGAAATTGATGACTTAAAAGAACCTATAGGAAAACAGGATCAATATGCTTGTGCCTGTGGCGGTTTGAATTTTATTGAATTTAATAAAGACGGAAGTGTAGATGTTGAAAAATTATATCTTCAATCGGACGCATATCACGTTTTAGAGAAAAATTTATTGATGTTTTATACTGGACAAACAAGGGCTGCCGGAAGTATCTTGGCCGAACAAAAGAAAAATACGACTGATGACGAGGCGAAAATAAACAATCTTCATAAAATGGTTCAGCTTTCAAAAGATTTAAAAAGTGAGCTTTTAAAGGGCAACACCAATGCTATGGGAGAAATTCTTCATACGGGCTGGAATTACAAAAAAGAACTTGCAAACGGAATTTCCAACCCTGATATTGATTATTATTATGATTTGGCAATACAAAACGGAGCTTTAGGCGGAAAACTTTTGGGTGCGGGAGGCGGTGGTTTCTTGTTATTTTACGTGGAAGAGCAGCACCGTTCAAGAGTTCGAAAGGCATTGTCCGATTTAAAAGAAATTGATTTTAAATTTGATAACAAAGGTACGAACGTTGTTTATTATAACAAGGTTAATTTGTACAGGAGAGCAATATGATAGAAAAAATTAACAATTATTTTGATGTAATGAAAAACTGTATTGATAATTTGGATAGGACGGAATTAGAAGTTTTTATAAATACCCTTTTAAAAGCCCGTGATAACGGACATAAAATTTTTACTATGGGAAACGGCGGTTCTGCTGCTGCTGCGAGTCATTTTTGCTGTGATTTTAATAAGGGTATGAGTTACGGTCAGGATAAAAAATTTCAAATGATTTGTTTAAATGATAATGTTGCAACAATGACGGCTTATGCAAATGATGTGAGTTATGACAATATTTTTGTTGAACAGTTGAAAAATTTTCTACAAAAAGATGATGTTGTAATCGGTATCTCAGGAAGCGGGAACTCCAAAAATGTGTTGAACGCAATTGAATATGCCAATAAAATCGGTGCCATAACTATAGGTTTGACGGGTTATAACGGCGGAAAATTGAAAGAGGTTTCTCAACTGTCGGTTAATGCTAATATTGACGATATGCAGGTTACTGAAGATATTCACATGATGATTTGTCATATGATATACAGTATTTTGATGAACGGTAATGCATCTTTCGGACTTAAGGAGTTAGTTAATGGTTAAAATATCAGTCATTTTACCTGTAAGAAACGGAAATCCCGACCATTTTAAATTATCTGTGGAAAGTATATTGCATCAAACTTTTTCCGATTTTGAATTAATCATTGTTGATGACAGTGATGATGACAGTAATGAAAAATTAGCTAAATCATATAACGACGCAAGGATAAAAATAATTCAGGGCGGTCATAAAAATCTTGCAGCTGCAATAAACAGAGGAATGGATATTGCGCAGGGTGAATATATTGCAAGAATGGATTCTGATGATATTTCGTATCCTGAAAGATTTCAAAAACAAGTTGATTTTTTAGATTCTCATTTTGAAATTTCTCTTTTGGGAACGGCATACAGAGAAATTCCTGCAGGGAAAGTGATTATATTCCCCGAAAATTTAAAATATATGGATATTTTACAAAAATGTTATCTGGTTCATCCGTCCGTAATGTTTAGAAAATCTGATTTTGAAAAATATAATTTAAGATATAATGAAGAATTTTCGGTTGCGGAAGATTATGAGTTATGGTCAAGAGCTGTAAAATATCTGAATATAGCAAACTTAAAAGATGTATTACTTGATTATCGTGTTAATAAAGACAGTCTATACCATGCAAATACAAAAAAAGTGTTTGAAAAAGATATAATTATCAGAGAAAATATGCTGGAGTTTTTATCCGATAATAAAGAATGGCAAGATGAATTATTTAAATTTGTTTGTATGAGAAAAAAATTGTCATTAAAAGAAAAAATATTTTCAATTAAAAATGAAAGACGTCGTAATGAAAAATGGAAATTGGTATCCTTGTTTGGTTTCCGTTTCAGATATAAAGTTAAGAGTGAAATATGAATATATTAAAATACATATTTTCAATAAAGTATTTGGGTGAGCGCAGAACGATTAAGCTTTTGGGCATAAAACTGCCTGTCATAAGAAAAAGGTTTGTATTTTCAAAAATTAAGAATTCAGATGTAAAAATCGCATTTTATGTGGGATGTGATGACGGTAAATCTTCAAGATACAGGGTTGATAATATTGTTGAAGCTTTGACAAAGAAAAATATAATTGCGGATTGCTATTATAAAAGAGGTATAGGTAAATTATATAAAAATATACAAAATTATGATTTGCTTGTGGTGTTCAGAGCAGGTGAATTTGATAAACGGTATATTGAAAAAATAATAAATGTATATTCAAAATGCAGAGAAAATAATATTCCCATAATATATGATATAGATGATTTTCTTTGCAACAGTAAGAGTGAAGTAATTACAAAAAACGTATCATATTTGGTATCTGATGCAGATGCCCTGACTGTTACAACATCTTATTTGGCGAAATGTTATAAAAATTTGAATGAAAATGTGTTTGTAATTAAAAATACGATTAATTATGAACAGTATAATATTGCGCAAAATATTAATAAAGAAATTCAAAAAAATGATACTGTAAAGATAGTTTATCAGTGCGGTTCCCAATGGCATGATAATGACTTTGCAATATGTTCAAGTGCAATTTTAAAAATTCTTGAAAAATATAAAAATACCGAATTTCATTTGATGGGGCCTGTAAAATTTGATTCCGAATTTTTAAAATTCGGAAAGAGGTTTGTTCGTCCAAAATATATGAATTTTAAAGAACTTCTGAAATATACATCTGAAATGGATATTAATATAGCACCTTTGGAAATAAATAATTTTAATAATTGCAAAAGTGAATTGAAAATTTTTGAATCGGCACTTGTTAAAATTCCTACAATTTGTTCTCCTATAAATTCGTATAAAGATCTTATAAATCATGGGCATAACGGGTTTCTTGCCGATAGCGAAGATGAATGGGTAAAATACTTATCGGAGCTTACAGAAAATAAAAATTTAAGAATAAAAATAGGTGAAACGGCATACAAAGATTTTGTTCAGAAATTTTATATTGAGAATGAAATTAATAATGTTATATCAATATATAACAAATTATTGAAATCACATAAAGGAAAACAAATATAATTTTGTTATTTGAATTTTTCTGTTAATTTGGGTATAACCTCAAACGCATCACCGACAATTCCGCAATCGCAATTGTCAAAAATCGGTGCATTTGGGTCTGTGTTGACGGCAATAATCCTGTTTGCCCCTTCTATACCGACAAGATGCTGAATTGCTCCCGATATTCCGCAGGCTATATATAGTTTTGGAGAAACGGTCTTTCCTGTCTGACCGATTTGAATATCTTGCGGTGCCAAGCCTATTTCTACAGCACCCCTTGATGCTCCTACAGTTCCTTTTAAAACGGAAGCCAATTTTTTCAGTAACAAAAAACCCGCTTCATTTTTCATACCTTTACCGCCTGCTACAATGATTTCTGCACTATCAAGTTCATTTATTGATGATTGAATATATTTTTCAAATTCAACGAATTCAACTTTTCTTCTAATATCATTTATTTTAGGTTCAAAATATATAAATTCGGTATTTTTCACAACATTTTGAGGGAGCGGTTTAAAAACTTTAGGTCTTACGGTTGCCATTTGGGGTAATTTTTTACATAAGATTGTCGCCATCAATTGTCCGCCAAATGTCGGACGGGTTGCGGCTAATTGACCTTTTTCGTTAATATCAAGTCTTGTGCAATCCGCAGTTAATCCCGTATGTAAAGATGTTGAAATCCTTGGGGCTAAATCCCTTCCTTGAATTGTTGCACCGATTAAGAATATGTCAGGCTTGACTTCATTTAAGATATCAATCGCGGTTTTTGCAAAAAGTTCTGTTGAATAGTGCGTAAATCTGTCATTTTCTGCCACATAAACCTTATCAAATCCGGAATTTATAAATGCTTCTTTATATTTTTCCGCAAGTCCGTTTTTACAGATTAAAAGAGCTGAAATTTGAGCATTATCAAACTTTCCTGCAAGCTCTAAAGCCTTGTTTGCAAGTTCAAATGTAACCGTATGAACGTAATTATCAGGTGTAACCTCTGCGTAAATCAAAACATTTTTCACTCCCTCTCCTGAAGTAGGAGAGGGTTGGGGTGAGGTTCCTGAAATATTACTCATTTATGTACTCCTTTATTTTATTTGCCAATTCATCAATATCACTGCAGTATGAACATTCACCTCTGTTGTGTTCGGGACGGAATGCCTTACTTACATAAGTCGGAGAACCTTTTATTCCGACATCATCAGAGGTTAAACCGATATCATCAACTCCAAGAATTCTGATTTTTGTGTTTTGAGCCTTGATTGTTCCTTGTATTGTAGGTCTTACGGGTTCATAATCCCCTTTTAAAACGCAAATAAGTGCAGGGAATTCCACTTTTACCGTTTCAAATCCGTCCTCCAGTTCCCTTACGGCATACAGTGAATTTTCTTCGTATTTTTTTATGTTTTTGACAAAAGTAACCTGCGGAATGTTAAGGAAAGATGCAATTCCCGGACCCGTTTGAGCGGTATCGCCGTCAATTGCAAACTGCCCGCAAAATATTAAATCAAAATCCGGAAAATTCGTTTTTATGGCTGATGATATTGTTTTAGCCGTTGCATAAGTATCTGCGCCTGAAAATTTTTTATCGGATAATAAAACCGCATTATCACATCCCATTGCAATAGCTTTTTTTAGAATATCTTGTGCCTGCAGAGGGCCCATAGAAATTGCGGTTATTTCGGTATTCTTCATGTCGTCATTCTGAGCGGAGCGAAGAATCTTTTTTATATTCAAAGCTTCCTGAATTGCAAAAATATCATAAGGATTTATAACACTTTCAAGACCTTCTCTCTGGATTGTGTTATTTTCCGTCCATTTGATATCTGTTGTATCAGGAATCTGTTTTATGCAGACTAATATTTTCATAACTATTTTTTCTTAGCTTTTTGTTTTGCGGTTACATCTAAAAGAGAATTGTATGCAATCATGTAGATTGAACATTTCTTTACGCTGGGTACATACCAGGAACATCTCTCTAATGTACAAACCTTATCGAATTCGGAACCTGCACTCATTAGCGGACAAAATGGAATATCATTAGCCATATTATTTTTCTCCTTGCTTTAAAAGATTGCAATTTTCATCTCGTTTTCTTTCCTGATCTTTGTAAATTTTTGTTCTGTTAATAACTTCATCAAAGTCAATTTTATGTGCATCAAAATCAGGTCCGTCAACACAAGCAAATTTTGTTTCACCGCCTACGGTAACACGGCAAGCACCGCACATTCCCGTTCCGTCAACCATGATAGGGTTCATACTTGCTTCAGTATAAATGCCTTTATCACGTGTTAAATCCGCCACTGCTCTCATCATTGGCATAGGTCCGACGGCTATTGCATAATCTACTTTTTCATTCTTTATTATTCTTTCTAAAACTCCAGTTACAAATCCTTTTTCACCAAGAGTTCCGTCATCAGTTGTTATAAAAAGTTCCGTACAGGCATTTTTCATCTTGTCCTGCCAGAAAATCAAATCTTTATTTCTTGCACCCATAATCATATAAACCTTGTTGCCTGCATCTTTAAATGCTTTTGCTATCAAATAACATGGTGCAGCTCCGTAACCGCCAGCTAAACAAACAACCGTTCCATATTTTTTTATATGTGTTGGCTGTCCGAGAGGACCGACAATATCGTGAATTTCATCACCTGCATTAAGATTTGCAAGTTTTTTTGTAGAAAATCCGACTGCCATAAATACAAGAGTCAGTTCACCCTTTTCTTTATCAACATCAGCAATAGTTAAGGGTACTCTTTCAGAATTTTCATCAGCTCTAAAAATAATAAATTGCCCTGCTTTAGCGTTTCTCACGACATAAGGTGCATCAATTTTGATTTCAAACTGATTAGGACAAATCTCTTTTTTTGATAAAATCTTATAGCCCATCTGACTTCCTCTTGCGCAAATTATACTATAAATTTGTATAAATGACAAATTTTATCATAATAATTAAGAGAAATGTCTACAAGCTAATTGCCTACACACAAAGACCCGTGGGCAAAGGAAATGTCCTTGTTGCCCCAGCCTTGACTACCATTGCCGAAGTTTTTGACCCACGCATCATGGGCAGTGCCCTCTTTGGACGACCAGAAAGTGCCGGTAGTAGGCAGACCATCTGCATTTGAGTTATAAATAAATATTAATGTTTCCTGATCTGGTAATGCCATGCCTTTTGCAATACAAGCATCGACTGCACCTTGCCAAGTATAGGTTCCTCCTGCATTTACAACACAACCGACACTGGGAACTTCAATGCTATTTGCAAATTTACTACAATCTGGACCACCTTTACTAAATTTAGCACTCTTAAAACTTCTGATATCTCTTTTATCTCCTGCTTTTTCACTATTCGGACTTTTGCCGCCATTTACGTCCATGACAAAATCTATTGCACCTGTGACAGAAGTTGTATACTGAGGAAGCCCGTTTGACCATTTCACCACATCACCGACATCTATTGCAGGTGCGTCAGGATTATAATTCAATATAATCGAAGCACCGTCTGCCAAAATCAACCCAACATTATTTGATTCTGATTCAAGTGATAGATGTTGTCCTGTTTTTGCCTGACTTACTTCATA
>JAGBOW010000046.1 GCA_017633675.1 bacterium
ATATTATGCATATTCAAATTTAACTCAAGAAAATATTGATAGATATAAGGCAAAAAAAGATTTGAATAGTAATTGTAAGATTATGGCTTTTGGAAGTTCCGGTATGTATGGTGGTGGTGAAGCTTGTACCGGCTTACTTATCGACCAATTAAACTGGAAAATGGATTATTAATACTCCGAAAGTGAATATTTTGGATACAAAATAAAATGCCTCAGAAAATATCTGAGGCATTTTATGTGTATTGTTAAATCAATTATTTAACTGTACTTAACGGTTTTGGGCCTGCATTTACGATTTCTGACGGCATGTTCGGATATTTAGAAGTAAAGTTGTCGTTGAACATTTGAGCCAATTTGTTTGCAGCCTCATCATAAGCAGCTTTATCTGACCACATTCCTCTTGCATCAAGCATTTCAGAAGGAACATTCGGACAAGATGTCGGATAATCAACATTGAACACATCATGGTGTTTGAATTCAACATTATCAAATGAGCCGTTCAATGCTGCGGTAACCATAGCTCTTGTATAAGCTAATTTCATTCTCTTAGCACCTGATGATGCACTTCCGCCTGCCCAGCCTGTGTTTACCAAGTAAACCTTTGTTCCGTATTGGTCTAATTTATCGCCTAACATTTTAGCGTAAACTGACGCATCCATCGGCATAAACGGTTCACCGAACAATGTTGAGAATGTCGGAACAGGTTCTGTAATACCACGTTCCGTTCCTGCAAGTTTTGAAGTGAAACCTGTTACAAAGTGGTACATAGCAGCGTTTTTGTCCAATCTTGAAATCGGAGGCAATACACCGAAAGCATCAGCTGTTAAGAATACTACAACTTTCGGAATTCCGCCCATTGAAGGGATTTGAGCATTGTTGATGTAGTTTACGGGGTAGCCTACACGAGTGTTTTCTGTCAAACTACCGTCAGCAAAGTCTAATTCTCTTGTTTCAGGGTTCATAATTACGTTTTCTACCAATGAACCGAATTTGATTGCATTGTAAATATCAGGTTCATTTTCTTCCGTAAGGTTGATACATTTAGCATAGCAACCGCCTTCGAAGTTGAATACGCCGTCAGGTGACCAGCCGTGTTCATCATCACCGATTAATTTTCTTGAAGGATCAGCTGATAAAGTTGTTTTACCTGTTCCTGAAAGCCCAAAGAATACTGCTGTTTCATTTGTTTCAGGATCCATATTAGCTGAACAGTGCATAGGAAGAACGTTCATTTTTGTCATAACGTAGTTCATTGTAGCGAATACTGATTTTTTGATTTCACCTGAATATTGAGAACCTGCGATTATAATCATATGAGCTTCGTAATCGATTGCTATGCAGGCTTCGGAATTTGTTCCGTCAACTTGAGGGTCGCATTTGAAACCGGGTGCACAAATGATTGTGTAATCTGCTTCACCGTAGTTTGCAAGTTCTTCAGCAGTCGGTCTGATTAACAATTGGTGAATGAACATGTTTTGAGATGCTAATTCATTAATAACTCTGAATTTTTGAGTGTATTTTTTGTCTGCACCTGCAAAACCGTCAAAAATAAATACTTCTTTACCGTTCAAGTAATCAATCATTTTTGATTTAATTGAATTAAAAGTTTCTCTTGAAATAGGCCTGTTTACTTTACCCCAAGCGATATCGTTGTGAATGCTCTCAGTATCAACGATAAATTTATCCTTAGGAGAACGGCCTGTGTATTTACCTGTTGTAACAACAAGTGCGCCGTTGTTCGCCAAAGTTCCTTCTCCGCGTCTGAGTGCTGCTTCAGTCAATTGAGCAGGTGTCCAGTTTCTGTGAACTGCAGACGGAGAAGTAATTCCTAATTTTTCAATTCCGTAAGTTTCCATAAAATTTTTCTCCTTATTAAGTGTACATTGTACATTTATAGTGTAGTACAAATTCGTTCTAATTGCAAGCAACTATACAAGCTTAAATATAAAAATTTTATTAGTTTTTCATACCATCTAAAATATAATTTCTTGCCTCAAGGGCTTGTTCTTTGGTAAGAGGAGGAGTATTTTTCAAGGGGTAGGGGATATTTAGATTTTCGTATTTTGGAATTGCCATGTTGTGATACGGGAGAACATCAAGCGCTTTTATGTTTTTAAGAGTTTTTAAAAATTGTCCCAAGCGGATTAAATATTCTTTTTTGAACGTAATTTCAGGCACAACAACATGTCTAATCCATACGGGAATTTGTTTTTCAGACAAATATTTCGCAAATTCAAGGATATTTTTGTTCGAATGTCCCGTTAATTTTTTGTGTTCTTCATCATCAATGTGTTTAATATCAAGGAGAACAAGGTCGGTGTATTTCATGAGTTCGTCAAATTTATTGAGAACTCCCTCGCCCCTTTGGGGAGAGGGGTAGGGAGAGGGGCTAAAAGTAATACCTGACGTATCTAAAGCAGTATGAATCCCTCTTTTTTTAGCCTCTTTAAATAATTCCGTCACAAAATCAATCTGCAAAAGAGGTTCTCCACCCGTAACCGTTATTCCGCCTTTGCAAAACTCTTTTACTCCTTCGTATTGTGCGAAGATATCGGAGATTGACAATGATTTATAAGGCGATATGGCGATAGGACGATAAGGCGATAAGACCGTATCAGATTGAGAATTGTTCCACTTTCCACTTTCCACTTTCAACTTTCCACTAATACTCCAGGTATCCGGGTTATGACAATACATACAACGCATTGGACAGCCTTGCAAAAATATTACAAAACGAATCCCGGGACCGTCAACCGTACCACAGGATTCGATTGAATGTACGTTTCCGTAGATTTCTGACATCCTAAATCTTTATCTCACTAGATTTTTTGACTTCCTGATTTTCTGATCTCTTTTTGAAATCGGATGGCATTGTCATATTGCCCATAGAACTTCTGACTTCGGTTGTGTCGATATAAGTTTCTTGAGCAGTTTCTTTAATTTCGGTTTTTCTTGTTGAACCGATTGATGAATGGAATGTTCTTGAAATTACGTCATCTTGTTGTTCTTTGGTCAATTTATTAAAGTTTACCGCATATCCCGAAACCCTGACCGTCAATTGCGGATATTTTTCGGGGTGTGCTTGAGCATCAATCAATGTTTCTCTGTTAAAAACATTAACATTAAGGTGATGTCCGCCTTTTTCAACATATCCGTCAAGCAAATTGATTAAATTTTCTTCTTGCATTTTTGACATTTTTATCTCCTTATCTTTTAAATTTAATTTATAGTGAAAAGTGAAAAGTGAGAGGTGAAAAGTTCATTTCGGTTTGCTTCGCAAACATAATATATAAATTTTTGTGCGTTAGCACCGTAAACGACCTTTCACATTTCACCTTTCACTTCTCACTCAATCCTATCCTCACAGCACCCGCAATCGAAATTCACGCTCAAATCCCCCATAAACACTTCGTCTTTACCCAAAGCATTCGGAATAATTGAGAATGTGTTTGAAATTCCGTCCTGAGCATCTCCAAACGGAAGTTTCGAAACAGATGCCAAAGATGCTACAGCGCCATTTGTATCACGCCCGTGCATCGGGTTTGCCCCCGGCGCTAAAGGTACTCCCTGTTTTCTGCCGTCAGGTGTGTTGCCTGTTTTCTTTCCGTAAACCACGTTTGATGTAATTGTCAAAATTGACATTGTAGGAATCGAGTTTCTGTACGTGTAGCGCTTTCTGATTTTGTTCATAAACGTATGAACAAGATTTACGGCAATTTCGTCTACTCTGTCATCATTGTTTCCGTATTTCGGATAATCACCTTCGACAACATAATCAACGACAATTCCGTTTTCATCTCTGATTGTTTTAACTTTTGCATATTTTATTGCGGAAAGAGAATCCGCAACAACGGAAAGTCCTGCAATACCCGTTGCGAAATATCTCTTTACATCTCTGTCATGGAGCGCCATTTGTGCTTTTTCGTAGCAATATTTGTCATGCATATAGTGAATTACATTTAATGTGTTAACATAAAGTCCCGCAAGCCATTCCATCATATCGTCATATTTTTCCATAACTTCGTCATAATCTAAGTATTCGGAAGTTATCGGACGATATTTCGGGCCGACTTGTTCTTTTAATCTTTCGTCAATACCTCCGTTTATTGCGTATAAAAGACATTTTGCAAGGTTTGCTCTTGCACCGAAAAATTGCATTTCTTTTCCGACAACCATTGATGATACGCAACAGGCGATTGCATAATCGTCCCCGTGAACCTGCCTCATCATATCGTCATTTTCATACTGGATTGACGAAGTCGTGATTGAAATATGCGCTGCATATTGTTTGAAATTATGCGGTAATCTTGTTGACCAGAGAACGGTCATATTCGGTTCAGGCGCAGTTCCAAGATTTTCAAGTGTATGAAGGTATCTGAATGAATTTTTTGTAACAAGAGTTCTTCCGTCAACTCCCATTCCTCCGATGGATTCCGTTACCCATGTCGGATCGCCCGAAAACAGAGCATTATATTCGGGAGTTCTTGCAAATTTAACCAATCTCAATTTCATGATGAAATGGTCAATAAGCTCCTGCGCTTCGCTCTCTGTTATAACCCCTTCTTTCAAATCTCTTTCGATAAAAATATCTAAGAAAGTTGAAGTTCTTCCGATAGACATTGCCGCACCGTTTTGTTCTTTTACGGCTGAAAGATATCCGAAATAAAGCCATTGTACGGCTTCTTGAGCGTTTCTTGCGGGTTTTGAAATATCAAATCCGTAGATTTTGCCAAGCTCAATCATTTCCTTTAATGCTGAAATTTGATCTGCAATTTCTTCTTTCAATTGAATTTTGTCGGGTGTCATCTCACCGTCAAGTGAGGAGTGCTGTTCTAATTTGTCCTGAATCAGCCTGTCTATACCGTATAAAGCAATACGTCTGTAATCTCCGATAATTCTTCCTCTGCCGTAAGCATCAGGAAGTCCTGTTAAAATTGCGGCATGACGGGCTTTTCTCATTTCGGGAGTATAAGCATCAAAAACCCCTTGATTATGAGTTTTTCTGTATTTTCTGAAGATTTCCGAAATTTCGGGATCAACTTTATAATCATAAGCTTCGCATGCACCTTCTGCCATTCTTATTCCGCCAAACGGCTGAAGTGAGCGCTTTAGAGGTTTATCGGTCTGTAAACCGACAATTTTTTCATAGGCTTTGTCAATATAACCTGCACCGTGTGAGGTTATCGTTGACACAACTTCCGTATCCATGTCAAGAACGCCGAGATTTTCACGCTCTTTTTCAAACAAATCCAAACATTCATTCCACAATTTTTTCGTAGCTTCCGTAGGGCCTTCCAAAAAGTCTGAATTTCCTTCGTAAGGGGTGTAATTTCTTTGTATAAAATCCCTTACATTAATTTCCTTATTCCATTTTCCCGAAACAAATTCCGTTTCGGGGTACAATTTTTTTTGAGTATTTAACATTTTTCTCCCACAATTTTATAATCTAGAGTCTGATAGTAAAAAGTATTATACCTGACATGCGAAAAAAGTGCTAGTATTTTTGTTTTAATTATTAAAATTGTTAAGAAAAACATTAAAATTTAGGACGATAGGACGATAGGGCTATATATCCTTTACATAAAAACAATCTTAGTAAAATTTTACAAAAACCACAATCTGATAAAATCTTATTGCCATATTATCTTATCACCTTATCGTTCGCTAACCAATTTGACATCATTAAATTTTTTATATATTTTCACATTAAGGAGTATTTATGATAGACGAAATTTTAGCTTATACGGACAAAATAGGAAAATTGCTTGCGACATTCAAGGTCAGTATGATTCTTGGCGCAATTGTTAATTTAATAATAATTTATGTCTTATTCAAGATGACCGATATGTTAATGAATAAGCTGAAAAGCAAATTCGGCAATAACAGTAACCTTCCCATGAATCAGATTATACCTGTTATGGCAAAGGTTATTAAGTTTTTTGTTGCATTTATAATTATTGCATCATTTCTTCAAAGTCATGGTTATTCATTGACATCACTGATTGCAGGTTTCGGAATTACCGGTTTGGCAGTCGGTTTTGCGGCACAGCAGACAATTGCTTCAATGTTTGGTACTGTTTCAATTCTTACGGATAAAGTCTACAAACTGGGTGATTATATAAAAGTAAACGGAGTAGAAGGGTTTGTTGAAAAAATAAGCCTGCGTTCGACAAAAATCAGAACGTTAGATAATTTTTTAATTACAATTCCGAACGATATTTGTGCCGATACAATTGTTGAAAATGTTTCTGTCGCAAATAAAAGAAAATTGGATATTTCGATTGGTGTAACTTATGACACGTCTGATGAAAAACTTCAAGAGGCTATGGATATTATAAAAGAAATCGTTACATCACGCTCTGATGTCCATAAAGATTTTCATATTTTTATAGATAAATTGGATAACAGTTCAATAAACGTAAGATTGTATGCATACATAAAAACAAAATCTTATTTCAGTCTTATTGAAATAAGAGGAAGTATTATTCAGGAAATTGTAAAACGATACAGAGCTGCGGGAATTGATTTTGCATTCCCGTCCCAAACGATTTATATGGCAAAATAATGAACATAAAAATTATTGCGTTAGGTAAAATTAAGGAAAAATTTCTGAAAGACGGAATTGATGAATTTTTGAAACGTCTTTTACCGTACGCATCTGTGGAAATTATTGAATTATCACCTATTGAGATTAAAGATGATCATTTGATTGACAGAGTTTTAGATGATGAGGGAGAAAAAATTTTATCAAATATAAAACCTCAGTCTTATGTCATAACTCTTGAAATTCAGGGTAAAATGTTATCTTCCGAAGAATTGGCAGGAAAAATAGAAAGTTTGACAAATGATGGTATTGGAGAAATTGTTTTTGTAATCGGCTCATCTTTCGGGCTTTCAAAAAATGTTTCAGAAAGAGCGAATTTTCGTTTGAGCATGTCAAAAATGACGTTTTTGCATCAGTTTGCAAGATTAATTTTGGTTGAACAAATCTACAGGGCCTTTAAAATTATTAAAGGTGAAACGTATCATAAGTAAAGGTGATAATGGATTGTAAGCGGATAAGAGAGGGATAGAGGAATAGAGGATTAGTCTTTTAACGTAAATATATAAGCTAAAAGCCTCCCTTTTAAGGGAGGTGGCACGAAGTGACGGAGGGTTTTAGACATTAGTCTGAAATTTTAAATGGCGATAGGACGATAGGGCTATAGGGCGATAAGGCCTTATCGGGGAATAAACAAATAACCAAATAAGTCGTTATCAATTTAAAATTATTTGTTATCGCGCACTTGTTGCGCGATTTATATTGTTACAATAAAAAAGATTGCGGAATTTGTTTACACAAATCCGCAATGACAAATTTTATCAGACAGATGGTTAGTAATCCATTTTCCAGTTTAATTGGTCAATAAGTAATCCGGAACAACCTTTACCGGAGCTATCGTCTGAAGCAGATCCGAAAAGGCACTCTCCGTTCAAGCCTATCCTTGCCCTATATACATCTATATTTTCTTGAGTTAAATTTGAACCTGCACTATATACAGCATAATCATTACCACCACTAGGTGCAAGTTGTCATCTTTCAGTTATAAGAAAATAAAAAATATCTTTTCCAAATTCATTAGGTCCTCTGTTACCGTTGACATCTATATAAAAAACACCTGCCACACCACACATATGTCCTCCTGCTGAGTGGAGTGCATCACAATTTGAGTTAATTGACAACTCTTTATTAAAAATAAAACTCCATATCATAGCACCGTTTGATAAGTGTATTATATTATTAGGATATATTTTTACATCGGATAAGTTTCTGTATTTGTATTTATAAACATCAACCTCAGAATCACTGCTGCCGATGTCAGTTCCACGGCCAATACGTACTATTTTGAAATATTTTTTCAGCTGTGCATAAAAATCTTTACATTCGGCTGATGAGATATCATAATTTGAAAGGCAACTACCACCCCTTATCGCTCTCCAGACTTCCGTATACATAATAAATTCCACTCCGTCATCTGCCATCATTTTTCTAAAACCCTGATTTAGAAGTGAATA
>JAGBOW010000047.1 GCA_017633675.1 bacterium
AAAAACAATACATATGCTCTTTTGTCGCAGGATACGATATTAGAAAAAATGCAGGAACAGATGAAACTGTATTTTGAAAATACTGCAAATAAAATTTTTGATGACAACTCAACTAAACTTTCCGAACAAAATAAAGAAAAACTGGAGGAATTTTTCAAATGTTTCAGGGAACGTATTGAAGATTTTGAGAAAAGAGCGGAAGATAATTTTAAGATAGAAATTGAAAATTTTACAAAATTTGATATGAATATTAAAAATTTCTTAGAAACGGGGAACAAAATTTCTAAAGATGCAAATTCTCTTGTAAATGTAATGAAATCGGATAACAGGACATCAGGCAGATGGGGAGAGATTGTGCTTGAAAGGGTTTTGGAAAGTTCGGGACTGAGAAAAGATGAAGAATATAAACTTCAGTCAGGTACTGCGGAAGGCAGACCTGATGCGACAGTATTCCTGCCTGAAGGAAAACGTGTTTATATAGACAGCAAAACTTCAATTCAGGCGTGGGACGGGTTTGTTAATGCCGAAACGGAAGATGACAAACAGTATTACTTAAAACAGTTTACGGAGTCAACAAAAGCACACATAACGGGGCTTGCAAAAAGAGATTATTCGGCAGATGAGGTTTCTCCCGATTACGTTTTGATGTTCATTCCTGTTGAAAGCTGTTATTCTCTGATGTTTTGCGAAAATTGTTTTCTTTGGGATTATGCGTGGAAAAATAAAGTTATGCCCGTTTCTCCATCTACTCTTTTGGCATCATTGAAGATTATAAATTCATTTCACGTTGTTGACAGACAGAACAAAAATATTCTTGAAATGGCGAAATTGTGTACAAGTGTCCATGACAAATTTTCGGCACTTTTGTCGGAATTATTGAAAATTCGTGATAATTTGGATACATCACTAAAAAAACTCAACGGAACAGGAAATATAATTACGTCTATTGAAAAACTTGAAAAGCTTGGATGTACTTATACTAAAGAAATTCCGGAATTGTCAGTTACGGAATAAATATAATATTATTTTTTTATTATAATAATTGTATATCGGAGGTATTATGATAGATTTTTTATCCGACCCGTCTTTATTAAGACCGCAAATAGATTTTTTGCTGTATTTGCAAAATATAAGAGTTTCGTGTCCTGAAATTATTGATAAATTTTTTCTGTCAATAACAATATTCGGAGAATTTTGGCTTCCGACTTTAATATGTGCGATAATATACTGGTGTATAGATTTTCGGGCAGGAATATATTTATTTACACTTGCGGGTTTTAATACAATTTTTACGCATTTTTTCAAAATGATAGCATGTGTATACAGACCTTGGATTTTAGATAGCAGAATACAACCTTCTGCGCTTGCTGTTCCGTTTGCTAAAGGTTATTCTTTTCCCAGCGGGCATTCTGCAATGAGTTCTTCCGTTGTGGGAGGAGTTGCTTATCTTTTAAGAAAAAATAAATTATTATGCACATTACTTATCTTTTTGATATTGCTAATCGGATTTTCAAGACTTTGGCTTGGTGTTCATACTCCGCAAGATGTTATATGCGGTCTGCTTACAGGCTTTGTTCTTATTTTTGCGGTTAATTTAATTATTAATTGGGCTGAAAATGATAAAAACAGATATCTGTATTTGCTGGCAGTAATTAATAGTTTAGTCTTTTTAGCTTTTATTTATACAACATATCTAAATACATACAGAATGGATTATATTTCGGGGGAATTACTTGTAAATCCACAGGAGCAAAAATACGGAACTATAATTGCATATATGTGCGGATTAGGGTTTCTTAACGGGACTTTTTTGTGCCGAAGATTTTTCCCGTTTGAGCCGAAAAATTTATCTTTAATGCGTAAAATTGCAAGAGGAATAATAGGTTCGCTTTTGATTGTTGTTATGTTTAAACTTGGACTGAATTATTTGATAATGAATACCGTTCGTTATAGAATAATGATGCCGTCAGTATTTCTGTTTGGTATGACAGTAACCTTAATTTATCCGATAATTTTTACGAAATTGAAGATATAGTTTAAAGATTATTTAATATATTTAATCGAATGCCTGAAATTGCTTCTTCTCCTCTTTGAAGTTCTTTTGAGGCTTTTTCCGTCAGATTTTGCGAGGCATCTCTGTTTTTGGTTTGGCGGGCTTTTGAACTGTACAGATTTACGTTTCTCAAAAATTGATCTGCAGGAGAAAATTCTGTCAGCGGTTTCGTCAATTCTCTCAGTCCAAAATATTCTTTTCCGAATTGAACAATTTTATAGAAGGCACTTTTTCCTATATTCTCATCATATATTTCGGGATTGAAATATTTTGTTTCAAAGGAATCTGTTGTTCTAATGTAATCGCCATATCTGACCAGCCAGTTTTTGCCTGAGCCTTTTGCTACCGTATCTATTATAAGTTCATAATTTGTTCCGTCATTTTTTACTGCTCTGATTGTGTTTATAAACATTTTCAGTTTTGCCCAATCAGGACTGTCAAGTTTTATACCTTTGGCATATTCAAGAGCATAGTTTTTGTATAACGGTAATGATTTTACCGAACCTGTAAAATAATAATTCTGCCGATTATAATTTCTTATGTTATCTGTTTTCATTTATTTATCCTTAATTTTCTGTTTGTTTTTGTCATTTTATCAGGTGTAAGATTTTCTTGAAATTTATAAAAAACAAAAATAAAAATTTTTGCTGTTTTATATTGTATTAATTTATAAAGAATGATATAATTTGTTTGGTATTAGGAAAAAAGGCGGTTATTATGAAAGAAGCATTTACGTATATGTTAAAGGATAACAAGTACTTTGAAAAGGCGCTTGTTTATGGAGGATTTGTTTTATTTGCCGATTTACTGGCTAATTTTTCTCATGTTTATAAAGGTTCCGGTTTAGGAATTTTATTGTTAATATTGGGTTATGTTGCTACGTTTATACCGTCAGGTTACGGAATTTCCTGTATAAAAGCATTGATGGTGCAAAAAGAAAATTTTGTGTTACCTTGTATCAATGTAAAAAATAATTTTATATTAGGATTTAAAATATTTGTTGCAGGAGCTTTATTAGGTCTTGCAATAGGAGGAATTTATATTGCAGCTTGCATAATATTCGGTTTGATAGGAATTTTTGCAATTCCGAAAGATGTTGATGTAAATACTGCAGTCTTAATATTTATGATACCTACAATATTGATTTTTTTAACCGTATTGATTTTATATGTTATTTACGGACTCTCAATGAGTGTGATTTTTGCTAAAAAAGAATTTTATACAACATTTTTTAAATTCGGTTTAGCAAATAAATTAATAGCACAAAATCGTGGCAAATATTTCTCCGCATTGGGGCTGTATGTTGCTTTATTTATTGTGCTGATAATTGTTAATGCCATATGCTCATTTTCCCTTGTTCGTTTAGGTAATATCGGAACAATAATTCTTTCTTTAATACGGGCATGCGTAAGTTCTTATACAATTTTTGTATTTGCATACATAACTGCAAACTCTGTTCCCCATGAATTACTTGATGAAAATGTTCAAAATGATTAGTTTTTGATAATAAGGAATAATTATATGAAAAGGATATTATTGGTTACTGCAATTTTGTTTGGTATTGTCCAAACTACAATTGCCTCTCAGATTTCTTATGATAAGAGTGATTTTGCTCCGGTATCAAGTGTGGTGTATGATGCAGCTTATGATATCAGATATTATTCATCTAACAATTTTACCGGAAACAGAATAAAAGGCTATAATGCTCCTGTTGCCTATATGACAAAGGAAGCTTTGGCTGCACTCTCCGAGGCGGCTGATATTTTAAGAAAACAGGGCTACAGATTGTTGATATGGGACACGTATCGTCCGCAAAAGGCCGTTACAAATTTTGTGGATTGGATTAACAATCCAAATGATGCCGGTGATAAATCTTTTTATCCTGATTTGAAAAAATCCGATTTGGTTTCCGGGAACTATATTGCCGAAAAATCAGGTCATACAAGAGGGAGTACGATTGACTTAACTCTTATCGGAAAAGACTGCTCTTATGTTGATATGGGTGGAACTTTTGACCTGTTTAGCGAGATTTCTCACCCTGATTATGGAAAATTAACAAGAGAACAAAAGAAAAATCGAAAAATTCTTTATGATGCAATGATAAAATCGGGATTTAAGGGAATTGATTCCGAGTGGTGGCATTTTACTTTAGTAAATGAACCGTTCCCTGATACATATTTTGATTTTGATGTAGAGTAATTCTTAGTTAAAATTGTTTTTAACCGTAAATACTCCGAGCAATACCGCAAACGTGCAAACCATGACGGTTGAAAGTGTGTATATAGCGGCTCTCATATATTCTTCGGAATGTAAGAATTTCAATAATTCCAGTGACAGTGCACTAAGGGTGCTTAAACCACCGCAAAATCCCGTAATAAGAAATATCTTGAAGTTTGGATTTAAGCCGCTTTTCATTGTAAAGTAAACAAAAACGATTGTTGCAATGAAACAGCCGAAGAAGTTTGCGAAAAGTGTTGCCAAAGGCAAGTACGTGTAGCCGGGCATAATCAGATATAATATATATCTGATTAATGCACCAAAGCCTCCGCCTATAAATACTGCTAAAAAGTTCATAGTTTCCCAGTTAGTCTTTTTCTTTACGGCAACCAAATATCTTTGAATTAATTTCCGTAAACTCTAAGAGTTTTTTCTCCGTATATTAGAACGAAATGTTTTTCCCAATCAGCAGCTGTAACTCTTGAAATTCTACCGTTTTTCATTGCTGATTTAATGGAACAATCGCCCCAATTTACAATGCCCAGAATTGTTTTGCATGTTGCTTCACCGGATTTTGAACCTAATGTTGCGTTTGGTGTTGCATAATCCATAGCTTCTATTGTTCCGTTGTAAATTCCAATACCCCAAGGCTCATATGCCTGTGCGCTTTGTACGGATACAAAAGCCAATGTCAAAACCGTTAACAATGATGCTAATTTTTTCATAAAAACACTCCTTTTCATAAATCCTAATAACAAAAGCCCCACAAAACAGGGCTTTCAATAAATGTCAGAGTTAACAAATCATATTTTGAAACTCTTCAACTCATTTATAATTTAAACAAAAATTTAAGTCAAGAATTATTATCAGATCGGCAAAAATTTTTTAATATCTGTTATAAAGATATGCACTATTTCAACCTTTCAATAATTCTCAGATATTCTTTTTGAGATTCTAAGACCATTTCTGATATGAAGTTTGTGAAAGGAATAATATTATTATTTAATTGAGCATCTTGTATACCTGCAATATAATCATTTTTTACTATTGGGGGAATGGTTATGATATTATACCCCGCATTTAGCAATGCCAAGTTCATTAATAATCTTGCTGTTCTCCCATTACCGTCAATAAACGGGTGTATGCTTACAATTCTTTCATGTAAGTAAGCTGCAAATTCAACCGGATGCATTTTATTTTTGTTTGATTCTATATTTGCAGTAAAATCTTTCATCAAATTGGGAATTTGTTGATATCTTGGCAACTCATACTCACTACCCGTTATAAGTACATTACATGTCCTGTATTTCCCTGAATTTGTTTCGTCAATATTAGAATACAGTATTTTATGCAATTCTAATATGATATCTTCAGAAATTGGAACGTTCCGATTTGCAATATCAAAAAGCAAGTCGTATGCATTTGAATTTCCTATAACTTCCAAATGATCTTTAACGGGTTTTCCGCCAATAGTAATACCATCCTCAATAATAATCTTGGTTTCATTTAAACTTAAAGAATTGCCTTCAATTGCATTAGAAGTATATGTAAAACTTATTTTAAAATATGCCTTAATTTGTTTTAAAATATTTTCGTCTAATGGTCTATAAGCATCTATTTTTGCTTTATATATGTCATTGTCTTTAAATCTGTTCTCGTAAATCATAAGTATATTATATCATAAAATTAGCATTAAAAAAGAGCCCTATCGGGTTCTTTTTTTAATATATGGCGGGAACGACGAGGCTCGAACTCGCGACCTTCTGCGTGACAGGCAGACGCTCTAACCAAACTGAGCTACGCTCCCGTATTTAATTTTCATCTTTCGACAAGATTTATTATACAATGCTGATTTTTTTTTTGCAATACTTAAAATAAATATTTTTTTAGCAATTTTTTATATCATTTTGTTTTATATAATTTATGGATGTGTGTGGTGTAAACAGTAATAATATTTATTTTACTTCAAAAACTCCTCCAAAAAGGAAAGTGGAGATGATTTGCAGAATTATGGCAAAGGAATTTCCTGTTGTATCAGGAACAAAAGCCGCTGAATTTGCACATTCCGAAAATCCCGTATTTAAAAAAGTTATTGAAAAAATAAATGAAATAATATCAGACAAAATAAGAGATCCGTTTTGGGCTTGTAAAGATAACAGTGAACGTATTCTTACTTTTATTCAAAATGTTAAAAACTTTCACTGTGCAAATTGTGCTGATTTTGCAAAACTATGTTCCATTATTTGTCATACAAACGGTGTGGAGGTTACACAGCCAAGAATATTTGCTGGAACTGATGGCGGTGAACTCGGAGAACTTGTTGATCATGCCGTTTTAATGATTAAACCTGAAAAAAATTTTGTTTATAAAAAAATGAGTGAACTCAAAGATGTTATTATTATTGATCCTTGGCTCGGATTTGCGGATTTTGCCGATAGAGTTGAGAGGAGATTTATGTCGGAATACAGTAATTTCTTTAAGTTTCCTGAAGGTACAAAGTTACGAATTATAAATATGACTGATGACTGCGGAATAAGAATGACACCTGAAACAATAAATACCGTAAAACAAAATTACCCGCAATTTGTTATAAATAACGAAATTAATTAATAAATTTTTTATTTTATAGTTGATTTGGATTTGTAAATTGTTTTCTTATGTAATTTTTTTATCAGCTAACAAACTTCTTTAAATTCGATTTTATATCCGAAAATTTTTGCGATATTTTCTAATTCGTCTACACTCAATGTCTTTCGGATTAATTTTGCGTTAATACTGCCTCTTGTATAATGTTTCCCCGTTATTTCAGTCAATTTTTCCGCCAGTTTTTTATAATCGGATTGGTTCAAAGAGAGCCAGTAATTAATCTGCGCACGAATATTCATCATCACATTATAAAATAATTGACAAACTGAAAAAAATAATTTACAATGTTGTATATATACGTATCATATGATACTGATAAGAATAAAAGGAGGTTTTATGATAAAATTTACTGAATGTAAGAAAAATTACAGATGCTTATTTGCATTTACACTTGCGGAAGTGTTGATTACTTTAGGCATTATTGGTGTAGTTGCTGCGCTGACAATGTCGACACTTATACAAAATATGCAGCGTCAGGCATGGACAGCCCAACTTAAGAAGAGTTATTCTGTATTAAATCAAGGATTTCAAAAAATGCTTGCTGGTGATGGTGTCAATTTACTTTCTCAAACTTCAGTTTTTAACTCAATTGTTACGCATACAGGACCGGACTACTACTGTAATACTGTTAATACCGCTGCTAACAGTACATTTTTAGAAAACTTAGGTAAATATTTTAAAATTGCAGAAATTAAGAAATTTGAAAATAGTGATAATTACAAATTTTATTATTTATCAGGAAATGCTGCATCAGGTTCTTATCCTAATTATGATGCTCCATATGATAAATATTCAATAATTTTAACAGATGGAACCATGATAATTAATTATTATTTTGTAACTCCTGCACAAGGTTATAAAACCGGTATAATGAAAGGATTTGTTGGAAATTTTTATATTGATGTTAACGGAATAAAAGGACCAAATAAATTTGGCAGGGATATATTTATGTTTTATGTAGGTGAAAACGGACTTGTATATCCGTACGGTTCTCATACTTGTTCCGAAACAGCTTCATATCAAGGAGTTTATCCCGGTAATCCGGATATTAATTATTGGAGAAATAACGGTGGCTGCGAAAATAATGGCTCAAGTATTGGAGATTCATGTGCGGCCAGAGTTCTTGAACTGGGTAAAATGGATTATTAACAGAAATTATGCTTATGACTTTGTAAAATATTGAAATTTAATTTTTTATTGCTTTTGCAATACTGTAAAGAGCAAATTGTTTTTCTTTGTTTAATTCGTCATATATTTTGTTTATTTCAATCTTAAAATTTATATCTTTTTCACCCGTATATAAAAACAGTTTGTATAAATCAACTTCCAGAACATTTGCAATTTTTTCAAGTGTTTTGATTGACGGAAAATTTTGCCCTACTTCCAGTTTACTTATATAACCGTTATCAACACCAATGAGTTCTGATAATTTTTCCTGTGTAATCTTTTTTAGTTTTCTGTATTCTTTAACCTTTAAACCTAACAACTCTTTTGTATTCATAATACCCCCAGGAATTATTTTATTATTCGTAAAGAAATTGAATTATACTAAAATATTCGTAAATAATTAAATTATTACTATTATATTGACAAATTATGGAATATATGTGATAATATTAATAGAATTAGCAATATGAGGGTATTATTTATGAGGATTAGAAAAGCTTTTACACTTGCGGAAGTGTTAATCACGTTAGGCGTAATCGGAGTGGTTGCAGCAATTACATTACCATCATTTATGGAGAATGTGACGGAAAGGATTAATTCCGAAAGACAGGCAAATATTGCGTATAAAGTAACTCAGGCAATGGAACAGATGAGGGCACACGGTTTGTTAAACACTCAATATGCTTCAACTGATGCATTTGTTGATGAATTACAAAAATATTTGAAAATTGCAAAGAGATGCGACAGTAGTAATATTTCTGATTGCTGGCCTGTGGATAGGGTAACAACTGCAGACGGAGAAGAATTTGAAGTATCAAAAGCCAAAATAGGGAAAAATTTGTCTTTATCAACAGACACCAATAATGTAGGTCTGATATTAGCAGACGGAGCACCTATAATTTTAAATTACAATCCCGAAACTGATCCGATTGACGTAGGTGACAGAGTAGAAACCAAATTTAAGGGTTTGCCTGTAGGGTTTGGAAAAAGTAAAGAATTTGCCTATACAAGTGATGTAACAAAGGGGATAGATTTTGTCATGGACGTAAACGGTTCAAAAAGTCCGAATAGTGAAGTTGATACAGGAGTAAGAGATATCAGAAGTTTCAAAAGTGCAAAATTCAGTAGAGTTGGTCCTGATTGCAGCAAATATCCGAACAGTTTTGAAGTACCTGATGTCGGTTGTGTGGTAAATGTCGGAATTGATTATGAACCAGCTTACAGGTCTGGATTACCCAACAATACTGACTATTGGTTAGGTGCTCAGAATAAATGTGCAAGTTTAAACAACATGCATTTACCTGATTTAGATGAATTAGGGGAACTGTTTAAACGCAGATGCAATAGCTATAATAATCCTGATTATAATGCGGATACCTGTATATCAGATATTCCTGCAGAAGGTTGGTATTGGTCGTCTGTTGAATTTAATAATTATTTTGCATATGGTATGGCATTTGATTTGACTTCGGGGAATTACAATGGTGTTGATATGACTACTAAGGACAATATAGGTTCTTATGGAGCTAAGAAGCGTGCACTATGCGTAGGTAACTGACACAATAGAGCTTATATTCGTCATTCCGAATTTATTGCGTATTTAAAATAAAAAACGGAACTTATTAGGGTTCCGTTTTTTATTCTATTTATTAGAACTGTTAATCATTATACAGCGGAGCTAATTTCACAGATTGCTGAGGAATTACACCCTCCTCAATTGATTGATATACTCTGTAATCTATTACAGGGAAACAATTATCAATACTTTCAATCTCTCTCAATTTAGCATCATCAATGTGTCCCGATTCAATCATATCGCAGATTAATTCAAATCTGTCAACATGTTCTCTGAACCTGTCCGTTGCATAATCTTTTGCCTGCCATGTTGTAATCAAGAACGGCCAATCTGAACTCTGTAACAACAAGTTTTCTCTTGCCATTTGATTTAATGCTCTATGTAAAAGTTTATTATCCGGAATCATCGGATATCTGTCAGCAATAGCTGAAATTCTTTTTTCGCAGGCATGGATAATAGGCCACATCCATTCTGTCAGGTGGTTATTCCATACATAGAAGTGTCCGCCTTGCCCCCAAGAACTTTCGGGGATTTGGATAGCTTCTTTCGGAGGATGAGCGTGGATATATTCACCTGCTGTCATTCTTTCAACTTCAGGCAAATATGTATTGAATTTTTTGATAACCTGTTTAATAAATTCAACACCTTCAAACCACCAGTGTCCGAACAACTCAGTATCGAATGAAACCATTACCAAGCCTTCTTCACCTTTTGCTTTTTTGTAGTCATTAAGCATGTGGTAAATTAAAGTTGTGTAGTGGTCAGAGTTTTCGTTAACCTTATTCAATGCCAAAACAGGGTCATAAAGCATTTTGTCGCCCAAATCCGTTGTCGGAGATGTTATTCTCCAATAATGCATGCCTGATTTGTCATCTTTTTTATGAAATTCTCTGAAACAACCGTCACCGGGGTAGCCGTCAGCAGCAGACCATACCTGATATCCTGCTCTGTCATTTCTTCCCATAACAGCTACCTGAGCATCAGGTAACCAGTATGCGGAATAAGTGTCATAACCCGTAGGTGCTCTATCCGGAAGCGGAATGTATTCAATGTTGCCGTAAACACCGATTACACGTCTGTTTCCGATAGAGTTTCCGCCTTCGATAACGTGAGATTCCGTAAAGAAGTATTCAATATCATTATTTTGTAAAGTTACTTCGATTGCGGGGCGCCAATGTTTTTGACCGTCTTTTCCTATATATTCGTAACCTTGTCTGTATGCACATTCAGGAAGCCAGCAACCGCATGCCTTTTTACCGAATAAGCGTTTTGTTGTATCAGAACCTACTTTAAACTGCGCATTTAAGTTTGCATCTGTAGCCAATAATGGGGAAAATCCGTGAGTTGCACCGGAGGTAGTGATTTCTATACAACCTAAATCCTGATATTTTCTGAATTGTCCGATTAAATCCATGCCGTATTTATTTATGAAACAGTCTTTTATATGGCAAAACCAATCAAAATAATATTTTGCAAGGTATTTTAAATGTTGTGAATGCGGGACTTTTTCATCAGGGTATCTGTCCAAATCCTTTGCAACTTTTTCAATTCTTGAATCCAAATATCTGACGAAACCGAGTTTTAAGTGTTCATCATTTAATTGTTCGGCAAGAATCGGGGTAATACCGACTGTTAATTTTGCTTTAACACCTTCATCATATAATTCGGAAATTGCGTTCAACAAAGGAACGTAAGTTTCTGCCATACATTCATAAAGGTTTTCTTCCCCGAAAGGCCACATACCGGCTTTTCTGTAATAGGGGAGATGGCTGTGTAACATAAAAACGAATTGTCCTACTGACATTTTTGCCTCCATATCTTATTTTTAAAAGAATTATTATATAACTATAATTCTTACTTATATATTATTTATACCACAACTCGATAAAAAATATAATCCTTTAGGATTAATTCTTGTGTATAATTGTTACATTTTTTAATAAATGAGTGAGAAGTGAGAGGTGAAACGTGAAAAGACCTTTAAGCTCACTTCGTTCGAAATAAAATTATATTTTTGTTTGCGAAGCAAACCGAAAAGGTCTTTTCACTTCTCACTATTTTTTAAATTTTTTCAACAAATTTTGACTGATAGATTGTTCGACCACAGGCTCAGGTGCTACTTGTGGTGCAGGTTGTTGTTCCGGTGCAAAAACTCTTGCATCATCTATTTTATCCATTGCTTTCATAATACCTATTTTGCCTGCTTTTTTCTGTATATTGGTAAGCCATGCATTGAAAGCATAAGGTATACCTATAATTATTGCAAGTATCGGAACACCGCCTGCTATTACTGTATTGAACAATGTTTTGTAATTTTTATATGCAATATTTGTTCCAAGTGCTTCTTCTATTGTATTTATAACCTTATCAAGATTTTTTCTTATTTCGTAAACAGACATTTTATCAAGGTTATCTCTTAGTTTGTCGATATCTTGGGTACCTTTTTTGAGAGCATCAACGAACCTGTCTTTCACGGGTTGCGGAGCTTCACCTAACAAATCATCTGCTAATTTCACAAATTTTTCTTCCGAATTCGGAACTGCAAGAAGTTCTCTTAATTTCTCATTTTTAGCGGTATCTTTGATTTTTCTTGCTATTTCATAGGTATCAATATGACCTTTTATTTTATTTCTTGCCCAGAGTTTTGAACCTTGAGCCATCAAATTACGAACCCATTTTGCTACGGCAGTTTGTTTAAGATGTTGTTTAAATATATCCGAAAATACAGCAGAAATTCCTTTTTTATTTTTTAAAGCATTTTCAAGACCATCATCTCCAATTTTTGCAAATTCTTCTATTAACGGTTGAACTGCATCTTTCAATACTTTATTTTCTGGTTTTTCAAAAAATTCTTTTGTATTTCCCCTAACAATTGATTTTTGGAAATCATGAATTACAGATTTGTCTTGTTTTTTTAATACTTCATAAAAACCGTTTATAGCTTTTTTGATACCGGATTGTGAATTAAATGTCAGATTTGTGAGCCAATTACCGATTTTTGCTAAAGGGAATTTACCTTTTCCAATTTGTACTGCAGTAATAGATGTTGCAAGAATTGAACCTAAACCCCAAGCTATGACACCGACTTCTTTTGCAATTTCTGTTCCGGCTTCGACGTCTTCCGAGTATCTTTGCGACATCTCATCAACTTCATCAAAAGCTCTGAATACATTTTTTTGTAGATTTTTTGCCTCTGTTTTTTGTGCATCAGTTGTTTCAATCTGCATCAAAGCCTTTTGGAGTTTTTCATTTTCTTTCTGTCCTGATTTTTTATATTTATTATATTCTCGTTTATCTTTAAAATACCTGCCTAAGAATGCGAAACTGTCACCGAGTTTTGAGAAGAAACTCTGTTTTTGTCTAGGAGCTTTTATATTTTCTGCCTTTTTCATTTCTTCATCAGAATATGCCATTAATCTTGCAGGATTTTTCAATAAATCCTGTCTTGCTTTATAACGACCGACACGTGATGCTTTCTTTTCTTCCATAGTACCTTTCAAAGATATACCTAAAGATGTTAATGTCGGTACAAGAAAAGATATACCTACTCGGAGTTTTTTGCTTGTGTTTGTCATTTTTAGAATTTTGTTTATTGCCATACCGAAAGGAATTGCAATAAGCCATGAAGTTGTCTGTAAAGTATCAAAAGAGTTTTCAACATTTTCAGAATATTCTTCCGCTTTAATATTTATTTCTTTTACAGCATCTACAATTAATTCTTTATCTTCTTCACCTATTTTTAATTGTTCGGGCGAAAGATTTACCTGTTTTAATTTTTCGATTTCATTTGGGTCTTTTTGTGCTACCCACGCTTTATATGCTTTTTTATCCTTCTGAATTTCTTTCAATTCTTTAAGCATTTTTGAGGTACTGTTTCTGTCTTTTTCATCAGGAATATTTTTTGCAATTTCTTTTGCTTTTTCAATTTGTTCAGGAGTATATACAACAAAGTTTTCAACTGCTTTTAATTCATTTTGCTTGGCTTGATAACGACCGATACGTGATGCCTCTTTTTGTTTTGAATTTCCCCACAAAATAAATCCTATTGCCAAAGCAAGTGTTGCACCTAATCCGCCAAGAGCTACATAAATTGGTGTTCTTACACTTTTTTTTAAGAATTTATTAGATATTTCATCAAGTTTTGCTTTTCTGACTTCTTCAGTTATTTTATTGGCTTTAAAATCATCATTGACAAGTTTTTCCGCAGCCGCTTGTTTTTCTCCATTTCTTTTTGCAAGATATTTTGTTAAAAAAGGTTGTAATATCGGAATACTTAATAATCCAAAACTTGATAGTATACCTGTCAACATTTCCATATTTTGACAGTTATCTTCTGAACGTGCATCCATCATCTCTGTTGCACGTATGACAGTCTGCGCTCTTTGGGTTGTTAATTCCACTTTATCTTTCGGGATTTCAAGATTTCGTGCCAAATATTCTTTTTTAGCACGTTCATCTGCTTGGTTTTGTTCCCAGGTATCATACTTTTTATAATTTTTACTGACTTCTTTTATGGAATTGAAAAATTGTCCCATATTTTCCCCTAATATTTTCCCTTATATATTAAATAAAAAACAAATTGCGGGAATTTTTGATAGATTGTGAAGAAATGTTAATTAAGTGAAAAGTGAAAGGTGAGAAGTGAAAAGTCCGTATCATAAAGCGGTTATGACAAAGTTTTGCTCAGACTGTTTTTGTAAAGAACTTTTCACATTTCACTTTTCACTTCTCACAAACTCTTGCTAAAATAAATTTTTTATTATACCATACTCTTGCTCACATCCTCAAAATCCGAAGTCATTAATCGGGCAAGTTGAGTAAAGGAAAATCAAAATGGCAAATATTAAATCCGCTAAAAAAAGAGTATTAATCGCTGAAAGAAACAGGTTAAGAAATGTAGCTTTCAAATCTTCCATCAAAACTGCGGTTAAAAAAGTATTAGAACTCGCTAAAGCTGAAGATAAAGATGCTTTAAATTCAGCTGTATCAAAGGCTTATCAATTATGCGATAAGGCCGTATCAAAAGGTGTTTTACACAAAAATACGGCAGCAAGAAAGAAATCCAGATTAACTAAAGCTGTAAACAAAATACAGTCAAAGTAGTTAAATCAGAAATCCTCCTAAAAGCTCCTGAAAAGGAGCTTTTCATTTTGAAAAATTATTTTTTTACGCTTAATCTTTCCAGCCATCTTGCAAAACGAACTATGAAATGTTCTGTATCTGCAGTAATAGAATCAACAAGAATAGTTTTACATCCTAAATTTTTACCACAGGCAATATCTGTTAAAGGTCTGTCGCCGACAAAACAAGTCGTTTCGGGTTTTAAATTATGTTCTGACATAAATTTCTCAGTAACTTTAATATCAGGTTTATGTGCGCCGAATACAACCGGAAAATCAGAGCATGTTTTTACTTTTTCTATGTAAACCGGATTATTGTTGTTTGAAACGACACCGATAAAAAAATCTTTTCTTACTTTTTCAAGCCATTCAAGAGTTTTCTCCGTATAAAAACCTGTTTTAGAACCCATTAATGTGCTGTCTAAATCAAATAACAAAGCATTTATTCCTTGAGATTTTAATTCATCAAGGTTTATTGAATAGATATTTTTAATATTGTAATCGGGTTTTAAAAACATCTTAACCCTCTCCCGCAGATGTAACATTTGCAAGTTCACTAACATCTGCTCCCTCTCCCAATGTGAGAGGGGAGGGGTGAGGGGGCTTTTTTAACGTCATTGGATTTTTTATCCCTACTGTTCTTGCTATTGCGTATTTATAATCTTCGGGAGCTTTAGAAAATTTGATAAACACATCATCATTGGTGTTTCCGATTTCCAAATCTTCCCCGTTTTCGTCTTTTATATTTTCAACGGTTACTTTGAACTGTTCTTTCGGTGTAATAATTTCCACTTCGTCATTTATGTGCATTTTGTTTTTGATTTTGACTAAATAGTATTCGGGCGATAGGGTGATAGGGCGATAAGACGATAAGTCCGTTTCAGATTTAAATTCACACAAAAAATCCGCTCCCGCCAAACCTTTTGAAATATCATAGCTGTAGCTGTCGCCGTTATTATTACCTAACGCAAATCCTGTTGTATATCCTCTGTTTCCGACTTTTAAAAGTTCCTGATAATATTTTTCCATGTCGGCAAACGGGTTTTCCAAAACTTCATCAATTGCATGACGATAAGTCTTTGCAACTGCAGAAACGTAATAAAGGCTCTTTGTTCTGCCCTCAACCTTAAAAGAATTTACACCGGCATCTATCAATTGCGGAAGTTGTTTTATGAGGCATAAATCTTTCGGACTTAAAATATGTGAGCCTCTGCCGTCCTGATTTATTTCCAAAAATTCATTCGGTCTGGTTTCTTCAACAAGTTTATAACTCCATCTGCAAGGTTGAGAACAGTTTCCGTGATTTGCTTTTCTTTCTCCTTTTGAAAAATAATCGCTCAAAAGACATCTTCCCGAAAAAGAAACACATTGTGCGCCGTGAACAAAACATTCAAGTTCTATATCGGGAACATTTTTTCTTATTTCCGCAATATCTTCAATGGGTAATTCTCTGGCTAAAATTACACGACTTGCACCTAAATCCCTCCAAAATTTGACGCTTTCGTAATTAAGGGTGTTTGTTTGTGTGCTGATGTGAACGGGGATATCAGGAATTTTTTTTCTTATAAGGTTAAATATTCCGTAATCACTTATTATAAAGGCATCGGGATTGGCATCTTTAAACCTGTCCAAACAACTTTCCAACTGTTTTATATCATTATTAAATGCGAAAATATTTATTGTTACATAGGCTTTTGCACCTAATGAATGAGCCAAATCAACGGCTTGTTTAAGGTTATCCGTAGTGATAAGAGAACCTTTTCTCATTGCTCTTAAACTGAAATCGACGACGCCCAAATAAACTGCATCAGCACCGTATTTAACCGCATATTCAAGTTTTTCCAGATTACCCGCAGGCATCAAAAGTTCTACGTCTTGCATAGGTGTATATTATCCGAAAGGATATAAATAATCAACCGTTTAGGTGATGCCCTTTTATGATAAATCCATAAAATAATAATATAAATTTAGGAGAGAGAATATGCAGACAATCGAAAATGCGGCAACAACAATTAAAGAAATCTGGGAATATCAGCACCCCGTAATGCATACTTGGTTTTTATTAAGTTCCTTGTCACTTTGCGTTATGTTTGCATTGTTATATTTTGTTATCTAGTGTGTTTCTAACAAATCAAATTTATATCCCAATATTTCAAAAACAAGGAGTGCTTCATTAAAACGTACTCTCTTATGTTCCAGTTTTGCTCTGAGGTTAAATCTTGTAAAATTCTTCCCTGAAAGTTCTGTCATTCTTCTGGCAAGTTCTGCCATTGTAATTTTGTTTCTGTATAATAAAAGTCTGACAACTTCGTTTAAGTCGGTTTTTGAGTCTATTTCAATTTTTATTCCCATGCAAATATTTTAATTAATTTTTTAAAATATTGACATTTTGTGTATTATATATTATAATGTTAATGTATAGTTAACAAGTTAACATATTAATTATGGAGTATTAAATTTTATGAAGAAGATATCAGCATTTACTTTGGCAGAGGTTTTAATTACTTTGGGTGTAATCGGAGTTGTTGCAGCGATAACTTTGCCTGCGATTATGGAAAATGTAACGGAAAGAATTAATTCCGAAAGACAGGCAAATATTGCTCAAAAGATTACTCAGGCTATGGAGCAGATGAGGGCGCATGGACTGTTGAATACTCAATATTCCTCAACGGAAGCATTTGTTGATGAACTTCAAAAGTATTTAAAAGTCGCAAAACGCTGCAGCTCATCAAATATAGCAGAATGCTGGCCTACTGATACCGTTACAATGTCAGACGGAGAGGAACTGGAAGTTTCAAAAGCAAAAACAGGTATAAATTTATCATTATCAACCGAAACAAACAATGTCGGTTTAATATTAGCTGACGGTGCATCAATAATTTTAAATTATAATCCTGCAACTCAGGGGCTTGATGTTGGTGACAGGGTTGAGGCAAGCACCAAAAGTCTGCCTGTAGGGTTTGGAAAAAGTAAAAATTTCGCATATACAAGTGACGTTACAAACGGAATTGATTTTGTAATGGATGTTAACGGCGGAAAAAGTCCAAATAGCGAAGTGGATAACAGCGCAAGAGATATCAGAAGTTTTAAGAGGGCAAAATTCAGCAGAGGAGGGGCTGATTGCAGCAAATATCCAAATAGCTTTGAAGTTCCTGAAGTCGGTTGTGTAGTGGATGTTAAAAAAGACTATGAACCTGTGACTGAGGGAACAGATTATATTGCATGGCATGATGCCGGATGTCAAGGAGCCGCCAGTTATTATTGTACTTCAAGTACCCGTATGGATTATTGGACAGGTGCAAAAAACAAATGTAAGAGTTTAAATATGCATCTGACAAGTATGGATGAATTAAGAGAATTGTTTAAGCAAGGTTGCAGCAGTAATAATCCTGATATAAATGCAGATAAATGTGTTTCGGAGATACCTACATCAGGTAATTATTGGTCAACTGATGAATTGGTTGTAGATGCTATACCATCTGCAAAAATTGTGTATATAAGTGTTAATAGCAGGGGTGCTAGCTATAAGTATGGTCAGCAAAATACTATGTGTGTCGGAAATTAACAGTAACAGTGTAAAAGTTTTGTTTGTTTTATAATTAATTCATGAAAAATTTCAGAAAATTTCTAGGTTATTTTGTATTGATTTTAATTGCAATAAGCATGCTTTATCCTTTTTTTGCTATGGTAAATTTATCATTTGTGAATAACGGTGAAATTTTCTCTGATGCAGGCAAAATTTTTCATTTTAAATTAACTCTTGAAAATTATAGAAATGTTTTTTCAACAATTCCTGTAAGTACATATTTTTTAAACAGTTTGACAGTTGCTGTTATTGCAACATTTGGGCAGGTTCTTTTTTCGGCACTTGCGGGGTATGCTTTTGCAAGAATGAATTTTAAATATCGGGATTTGTTATTTTTGATAGTTTTGATAACCATGCTTGCACCTCCGCAGGTGAATATTATTCCTCTTTTCTTTCTGATGAGGGAATTACATTGGGTAAACACGTATCAGGCATTGATTTTTCCGGCACTTTTCGGAGGATTCGGAATATTTTTGATGCGCCAATATTTTTTAGGTTTACCTAAAGACTTGGAAGAAAGTGCGAAAATAGACGGATGTAATATTTTTCAAACATTTTTCAAAATTGCTTTGCCCTTAGCACTTCCGACTGTTGCAACGCTTGCTATTTTTACGTTTGTAAGCACATGGAACAGTTTTATGTGGCCGTTAATTGTTACGAATACCGAGAGCATGCGCACACTTCCCGTAGGTTTGGCAATTTATAAAGGAAGTTTCAGGGAACTTACACTCTGGGGAGAACTTCTGGCATGTTCCGTTATCTGTGTAATTCCCGTAATCGGAGTATTTCTGTTGGGTAAAAAATATTTTATTTCCGATATTCTTCAGGGCGGGGTTAAAGAGTGAGTAGTGAATGGTTCATTAAGTTCGCTCCGCTCAAATAAAAATTTTGTTTGCGTAATCAAACCGTAAAGAACTATTCACCACTCACCACTCACCATTCACTATAATTTATACTTCAACACCGCATTCGACCCTTGCGAAGATACATAGAGTATTCCATTTATAATGCTCATTCCGTAAGGTTTTGAAACGTTTGATAATAGTGTGGTTATTGTACCTGTTGGAGTGACTTTTATTACATTATCCCCGTTGTAATTTGAAATATACAGATTATCCCGAGTATCGGATACCATTGCAATCGGGCCGTTTATTTTTGAATCTTTTATGAAAATCATTTGTTTCCCGTCAGGTGTGATTTTATAAATCATATTATCCGAAAAGCATGCCACGTAAATATTGCCGAAATTATCGCCTGCTATTCCTGTCGGGCTTGGCAAATTATTATATATCATTTTGTTTGTTTCTTCGGATTTTTCTTTTTCCGCATAATTTGATGTTTCGGGTTTAATTGTATTAATATCTGCTCCCATCATTTTTGCCAAATTTTGAGCCGAAGAAAAAGCTTCACTATTCGGAGGAATAAGCGACAAATATTTTTGTGCGCTCTCTTTATTACCGAGTTTATAACTTATGTTTGCGGCTTTATATAATGCTTCATAATCATCAGGTTTTCTGACAATTATTTGTTTAAATATATCAAGTGCCGCTTCATATTGTTTCAAATATTCTAAGATTGAACCCAAGTTATAATATGCGTCCACATAATTTGCATCCAGTTCGATTGCACGTCTGAATGCCGCCATAGACCTGTCGTATTGACCTGATTTGTAATAATCTATTCCCTGATTATATTCAAGTTTTGCATCATTTGACGGGTCATACAAACTTTCGGCAAAAACCGGTATTCCTATACATAATATTGCGATTGTCAGTAATTTTTTCATTTTCTCCTTTATATTAAAGGTCTTATCGCCTTATAGACCTATAGCCTTTATTCTATTTCTTCCAATTTCTCAATCAGTTTCTTATTCTTTTCCGCAAAATCTTTTCCTCTTGCGATTATTGCAAGTTTAAGAATTTGCGCAAGATTTATTGATTTCAGTTCTTTATAATTATCAGGAAGTCTGAGACTCCAGTTTTCGTCCCCTGATGTTCCGGGACGGTTGTAAACATCATAAATATTGAAATAATCCGTAAAGAATATCTGAATATTTTCTGCTTCACTTGCGAACAATTCCACAAGTTTTGTCTGTGCCAAAAATTCGGCATCTTCGGTTAATTTTACGATAATGTCATCTTTGTTTTCACTTTCTGTCCAAAGATCTTCAACAAGATTTTTGGCATGCAGATAACCCTCATGAGTATGAATATTCTTATCAGCCCACATTTTTATCGGTTCGTTGTCATGCGTTCCGACCATTGCCCAGCACCTTTTTTCGATATTTTTACATCTGTAAGGGTCTTTCGGTTTGTCCGGTTCGGTAAATTGTGTTAATTTCATTCCCTGAAGCTCAAATTGCTTCATAACAGAGGCAACAGGGGTTGTCAAAGTTCCCAAATCTTCGCATACTATTGAATCTTTATCCAAACCTTCTTCTTTTGCGGCTGCGATTACAATCTTTTCAATTAATGCGCCGTACTGCTTAATTTGTTCTTTAGTAAGGGTTTTGATACGTTTTTCTTTATCTGCGGTAACTTCTTCGTTTAAATCTTCAAGTTTTGCTATTGCGTATTTTGAAAGTTCAGAATGTTCGGGTGAAGAATATAATCTGCCTGCCCCTTCCTCGATTTTTGGTTTTTTACCTGCTTTGTAAACCCACGGATCAATTAAACCTACAATATGGTCAATTCTGACACCGCCGGGGTTTTCTTTGAACATTTTTTTATAAAGATTTTTAAGAAGTTGTCCGCCTTCGTCCAAAGAACCGTCAGCGTTATACATTCTGTCAGGATCCATAACAGGAAATCCCCATGCCTGTCCGTCTTTTGAGAAATAATCAGGAGGGCAGCCCAAACACCAACCCTTTAAGAATAATGACTGATAAGCCCATGTATCACGGTCAGAGAATGCTACCTGTCTGTCTGCAATCATTTTTATGTCATGTTTTTTCGCAAATTCTCTTGTTTCTTCGTTTTGTTTACTTAATACAAATTGGGTGAATTTATACAGTTCAATTTCGTCCGAATATTTCTTCTCAATTTCTTCAATACGTTTTGCAAACTCAATTTTCTGTTCAATTGATGAAGGATTAAAGAGATTTTTGTCCGTGTCGGAACCCCATAAAGGCCAATAATCATTTCCATGCTCAACGGATAATGCCTCATACAAACTGTCTTTATCCAGCCAAAAACTGTTTTCGTTTTTAAATATGTGAAACTCTTTTTCTAACTTTTTATCAGGATTTGCTTTAAAGTTGTTCCATGCCTCCTGCATAGCTTCGTTATATTTTTTGTATGCGTAGGAATAAGATGTTTTGTTAAGATTTGTGTTTGGATTGTTGCTTACAATATCAAAATATGTTGTTTCGGATAAAATTTGTCCCCATTTTTTTGTCGTAAGTTCTTTTAAATCAATGAATAGCGGATTACCGGAAAATATTGTT
Organism: bacterium; assembly: GCA_017633675.1. Lineage (GTDB taxonomy): Bacteria > Cyanobacteriota > Vampirovibrionia > Gastranaerophilales > Gastranaerophilaceae > Stercorousia. The sequence goes on from JAGBOW010000047.1 coordinate 21,811, forward strand.
CCCGTATACGGTGAAGAATCACAACTCTTTGTTTTTCCCGCAGGTCCGAGCTGGATTGCATCAAATAAACCTGAAACATATTTTATAAATTCCTTTCCCCCGTCGGAATTAATGCTTCCAAAACCTGTGTTTTGCCCGTCTGTTGAAGGAAAACTTCCGTTATGCATTATGAATGCCAAATTTTTTTTGCCTAAAATTTTTAATGCTTTTCTTAACGTTTTTTTACAATCTTCACTTAAACAGTTAGTTTTTTCTAAAATACAATCCATAATAACCCCTTTCGATATATTTTTGATGTTATCATGGAGTGAAAATTTTTTCAACAATAATAATATGTATAAAGATGTATAGTTTTGTATTGCCTTGTAATTCTTTTATAACAAGTTTACAGAGGAAACTAATCCTTAAGAATTAGTTAATAATAATTAATATTTTTCTTAAAATACTTGACATAATTTCAAAAATCTTTTAGAATGTATATTAAATAGAGGATGATTTTTTGAAACGTTTATGCAGTTTATATATTTAGGTACAAATGCTTTTGAAAAATCTAGAGTACAAAATAAAAAGAAAGGTGAAAAGATTATGATGAAAAAAACAGGTTTTACTTTGGCAGAAGTGTTAATCACTTTAGGTATTATCGGTGTTGTAGCAGCAATGACCATGCCGAC
>JAGBOW010000048.1 GCA_017633675.1 bacterium
ATTAAAAATACAATCTCAAAGAATATTGAAAAATGTTTCAAGCGTTATAGTGCATAGCAGTATTAAATGATTTATGTGCCTGCTAATTGTTCAATTTTTGTTAAAGGGATAATAAAATAAAAATTTGAACCCTTATTTATTTCGCTGTCACACCAGATGGCACCGTTATGAGCTTCTAACAGCTGTTTTGCTATTGGTAATCCCAAACCTGTTCCACCGACTTTTCTTGCAAGAGAATTTTCAATTTGTGCAAATTTGTCAAAAGCATGCAGCATATCTTCAGGCTTAATTCCTATACCCTCATCTTTAACACAAACCTGAACATAATCACCTGACAGATTATTTATTTCATTTTTAAAATATTCATTAATATTAATATCTGACGAATTAACAATTTTTGAAGATATTGTTATTGATTTATTTTCGGGAGTAAATTTTATTGCATTTGATACAAGGTTTGTCAAAACTTGCTCAAGGCGTTGTGAATCTCCGATAATTTCTGGTAAATTTTCGGCTTCTTCAGTGATTAAAGTTAAACCCTTTGATTTTGCAACTTCCGATAATGCCGATTTTACATAATCTATTACGGTATTAATATTTGTCGGAGCAAATTTAAATTCCATTTTACCTGCTTCTATTTTTGACAAATCCAGTAAATCATTTATAATTCCGGAAAGTCTTTGAGAATTTCTTTTTGCCATATCAAAGAATTTGTTTGTTGTTTCGTTTACTTCTCCGCATTTTCCGCTTGACAAAATATCAAGAGAATTTTTAATAGATGTTAAAGGTGTTCTCAGTTCATGTGAAACAATTGAAATAAATTCGGATTTTAAACGTTCCAATTTTGCCAATTTTGCATTTGTTTCAATTAATTCCTGATACAGAGTAGCACTTTTCAAAGGCAGGGCAACTTGTTGGGTTATTGTTCCGAAACATGTGGCATCTTCTGCCGAAAAAGAATTTTCTTTAAAAATTTCAACAAATCCGAAATAATTGTCCCCTATTGAAATTTGGGCTGTCATATTGTCGTATTGAAAAATAGTGAATGTAAATCTGTTTGCCGGATATTTGATATTTTTTATAACTTTTAAAGTATCAATATCAAGTTTGGGAACATTTTTCCCGTCAAAAAGAGAGTTGTAGTTCAAAACGGTTCTCAATTTTATTGCAGAAATAAGCTCATTTGACAATTCATACAAAGAATTTATTATAAGAACGGGTTTTTCATCACATAACGACAAAATACAGGCAAGAGAATAGCTTAAGGCTCTGTCTATTCCGTCTGACATATATTGAAGAAGCAGAGATTTGTCTAAAGTACCGGCAAAAAGGGAGCTTGTTTCGTACATAACTCTTTGGCGATATAAAGTATCAGCCAAATCTTTGTTGGAATTTGAAAGCATTTCTTTGGAATTTTTCATTCTCAGATTAACCGAAACGGTTGAACATATTAAATCATCTGACATTTCAGGTGTTAAAAATGCATTTGCAAACTTAATCAAGTCTTTGTTTAATTTGTTACCGGAAATATTAAATATAATAATTATGTTTTCCGATTGAGATTTTATTGTTTTGGTTATATTTTTTAAATTTTTAAATTTATCATCAATAATAACAATATCAGGCAAGTCTGAATTAATTGTATCCGAAATAATGTTTTCATCAGAAACAACTCTGAAATCATAAAAAGGTTTCGTAAAAATTTCACCAAACCTGTTATTTATGCATTCCGATATAAACAAAATTTTAACCATAATATTATATTATCCGTTAATAAATTACTTAGCAAATTGATTAAATTTTGTTTAGTATTATTTCTAATAATCATACAATAAATCACCGGTGTACGGAACGGATGTATCTTCTTTTTTTGGCATTTCCGGTAATTTTCGGGTATCATATCTTAATGCGCTGCCGGTATCTTGCGAATTGTATTGTATCGGAGTTATGGATTTCGGAAAAAATCTCAATACTATATTCTGTGAAGCTGACGGTGCTATTACATTTTTTGAATACATTTTTACTTTTTCGTATTCGGCATTTGCCTGAGCGTAATTTTTGGCGGCAAATATATTATCATTTGCTCCTAATTTGGAAGAATAATTATTACTCCACATGGCTGTTTTGTTTACGTTATCCAATAAAACTACAGATGTTTCCATTCTGTACGGATATGCAATATTAAAAGAGGTTGCAATTTCCAATACTTCCCAAACACTTCTTTTCAATGAATTTTTATTTGTTACCGCTGAAGATGACACAAGTACAATTGATTTGCAGTTAAACTCTTCTCCTATTTTTTGGAAAGCAGAATAATCAATTTGTCCGGAATTTTTGTACTTATACAATGCTCTTTGTGCTGATTGTTTTAATAATTGATTTTGGTTAAATTTTGCCCGCACCGAATATAAATCCGGAGAATTAATTTTTCCTGATGTTTTTGAAAATTCATATATAATATCGTTTGCAACAATTTCGGATACTTCATCAAAGTTGTAATAATTTTCTTTTAAATTAAAAATATCTGCCGGTAATACCAGCACGTCAAAAGAAACAGCCTGAACTGATGATATTAAAAATAAAAATATAAAAAATAATTTAATTAAATTCCTCATAAAATAATTATATCACAATCTCATATAATTAACTGATTTAAAATAATGAAAAACAACTAAAATTAATTTTATGAGATACGAAGAAATGTTAGAGGCGGCAAAGAGAGTTTCAAAGAACTCTTATTCACCGTATTCAAAATTTCCTGTCGGTGCGTGTGTTTTGACAGAAAATGATAATATATATACGGGTTGCAACTTTGAAAATTCAAGTTTGGGTTTGACGATATGTGCTGAAAGGAATGCTGTTGGTTCTGCAATTGCTGATGGCGAAAGAAAGATTAAAGCGATTGCAATATATTCTCCAAATATGCAAAAATGTACACCTTGCGGAGCCTGCAGACAGGTTTTAAACGAATTTAAAAGTGATAAGGGAATTGACATTATCGTGGAAGTTTCTGACGGACTGTTGGTGTATACTCTTGATGAACTTCTTCCGGAGTCGTTTGGTTTATAAATTTATGAGAGATTCTTCGGCTTTTAAGTCATTCTGAGCGGAGCGAAGAATCTGTATAAAGTCGTCTCAGAATGGCATTAAATTTCATGTATTTATTAGAACTTATAGTAAAATGGATAAAAGGTAAAAAATACGAAAGAAAGGATAAGTTTGATCCGTTTGCCATGGACGATATTGAAACTCCCGAAGATTGCGAGCATGTATTTTTACCATTAGACAGTTCCGAGGAATATTTTGCCTGTTCACAATGCGGTATGGTTGTGAAAAAAGAAGATTTGAAAGACGTGAACATATTTAAATAATCAATTTACCGAGTTGTTGCCAATATTTATAATTTTTGATATTCATAAACGGCTTATAAACTTATTTAATCCCATTTACCAATTGCAACAAACATCTTGAAAATTCTGAAAAATAGTTTATAATAATAATTGTAATAATAAAGTCATATTAAAACATAGAGAAAGGAGTTTAGACTATGAAAACAGTACAAATGTTAAGAATTGTAACAGGGGGGGGGCAGCTGTAAGCCAGTCGTATCAAGCCTTTTCGGGATTTTAGAAAGTTGGAAGTTTAAAGTTGAAAGTGGAAAGTTGGCAGAGGGTTTACCCTCGCCCCGCCGGATTGACCTCCGTGAGGTAGAGGGCGCAGTTGTAGGCGAGGAACGAGCCTTACAAATGCGGGTGAGGGGTAAAAAAGTAGCTTTTACCTTAGCAGAAGTTAAAGACCTTCCTGCCCCGGACGGGGAAGGTGTCCGCAGGACGGAAGGGGTGATATCAAGGAAAGTTGCCTTTACTTTAGCGGAAGTATTGATTACTTTAGGCATTATCGGTGTTGTATCAGCGATTACTTTGCCTGCGTTGTTTACAAATATAACAGGATATGTAAACACAAAACGTCAAGAAAACATCGGCCAAAAAGTTACTCAAGCCATGGAGCAGATGAGAGCGCATGGTTTATTGAACACCCAATATGCTTCAACAGATGCGTTTGTAGATGAACTTCAAAAGTATTTAAAAATAGCAAAGAGATGTGATAGTGAACATGTTGCGGATTGCTGGCCGACACCTGTTGTTACAACGGGTGAAGGTGAAGAATATGAAGTAAGTCAGGCAAAAATAGGAAAACATCTATCACTTGAATCGGAATCAAATAATGTCGGATTGATTTTGGCAGACGGGGCTTCTATTATATTAAACTATAATCCTAACGCTCCTGCAGTAGATGTCGGGGATAAAGTTCAATGGTTAGAAGGTCTTCCTCAGTATACAACTTCTGTCACAGGTGCAATAGATTTTGTCATGGACGTAAACGGCGGGAAAAGTCCGAATAGTGAAAAAGCAGGGGATAAGAGAGATATCAGACCGTTTAAAATAGCTCAATTTTCAGAAGTAGATACATGTAAAGGCGGTGTTAATGTTCCGGGTGTTGGTTGTGTTGTAGAGTTGGGAGGGGCCTACAATTGGTTCGGTGCAAAAAATGCTTGTGAAGCAAAAGGTATGACATTGCCTGATATAGAAACATTAAGACTTATTTATGACTCACATGCAGAAGGTTTGCTTACTTACTACTATGTCTGGGTCTGGTCGTCTACGGTGGATAGTTCAAATAAAGCGACGGAGAAATACTTTGGTGGTGGTAGCGAGTATAACAACAGTAAGACCTATGAGGCCTTTGCCTTGTGCGTAGGTAATTAACAAATCAGATTGTAAGCTATATAGGTCGGGCTTTAGCCCGACTATAATTCTGTACAAACATAATATATATATTTTTCAAGAGAAATGTGCTTAATTAATTTTTCACTACTCAATTCTCACTAAATTTTAACCTTAAAAACCCTTGTGTTGCAAAACTTTTCGTTAGTTTTTTACTCTGTTTTAGACTGCCCTGTTCTGAGGCGGTAATTAAAAATAGTATGTAGTTATAAATTTTAATATATTATTTTTTCAAGAAATTATAAAATTTTACAATTTGTTACAAAAACTTTCACTATCTTCTTGACGTGAAAGTTTGATGTACTATGATATTGAAAGATGTTTGATTAATTTAGGTGAACTGTGCCAAAATTAAGAAAAACGCAAAATTCATTTAGCTGAAATTCAGTAAAATGAAAGGTTTACAGCCTTAAGTTAGATTTTTAAATTGTATAAATTCATATAAACCCCTTTAAAATTCAATAATAATCAAATTTTTAGGGTGGTTGAAAGAATATAAAACAATTTTTTAGTATGTACACGACATAACAGAGGTGAATTAATGTCTAACACAAAATACGCAGAAAGAGTAACTCCAATGGGTATTCCGCATACTCGATTGGATGATTTACCCGACCTTATTGAGGTGCAAAAAAAATCATTTGAATGGTTTTTAAAAGAAGGTTTGAAAGAAGAATTGCTTGCTTTCTCTCCTATCAAAGATTACACAGGCAGATTGGAATTGCACTTCCTGCCTAATTATACTTTTGATAACGCAAAGTATACCATTGAAGAAGCAAGAATCCATGACGCTACTTACGCAAAACAATTGAGAGTCATGGTCAGATTGGTTAACCGTGATTCCGGTGAAATCAAAGAACAGGAAGTTTATATCGGTGATATTCCAACCATGACCGATAAAGGTACATTTATCGTAAACGGAGCTGAACGTGTAATTGTTTCACAGATTGTCCGTTCTCCCGGTGTTTATTTTAAACGTGAAATTTCTCCCGCAGGAAAAAGATTGTACAATGCGACAATGATTCCAAACAGAGGAGCATGGTTGAAAATTGAAACAGATGCCAATGATGTTATTTACGTTAAAATCGACAAAAACAGAAAAATCTTAGCTACGACTTTATTAAAAGCTATGGGTATTACGGTTTCCGAAATGGAATCTTTGTTCACTCACTTTGAATTTTTGAAGAAAACTTTGGACAAAGATACAACGGAAACTACAGACGAAGCTTTAATTGAAGTTTATAAAAAATTACGTCCGGGCGATCCCGCAACTGCTCAAGGTGGCCGTTCAATTTTGGAAGCTCGTTTCTTTGATGAAAAGAAATATGATATCGGCAGAGTCGGACGTTATAAATTAAATAAAAAACTTAATTTGAACATTCCTAAGAGCCAAAGAACATTGACTGTTCAGGATATAGTTGCATCAATCGAATACTTAATTAACTTAACTTATGATGAAGGAACCGTTGATGATATCGATCACTTAGGAAACAGAAGAATAAGATCGGTCGGAGAACTTCTTCAGAACCAATTCAGAGTAGGTTTGTCAAGAATTGAAAGACTTGTTAAAGAAAAAATGACTTTACAGGATTCTGAAACTCTCACTCCGATGAACTTATTAAATACAAAACCTTTGGTAGCTTCATTGAGAGAATTCTTCGGATCTTCTCAGTTATCACAGTTTATGGACCAGATTAATCCTTTGGCTGAATTGACTCACAAAAGACGTATATCGGCATTAGGGCCGGGCGGTTTGATGAGAGAACGTGCAGGTTTTGCTGTTCGTGATATTCATCCTTCACATTACGGACGTATTTGTCCTATTGAAACACCTGAAGGTCCGAACGCAGGTTTGATAGGTTCTTTGGCTACCCACGCAAAAGTTAATGATTACGGCTTTATCGAAGCTCCGTTCTTTGTAGTTAAAGACGGAAAAGTTTCTGATGAAGTAGTTTATATGACGGCAGACGAGGACGAAGAATTCAGATGTGCGCCTGCTGACGTTAAATTGAATAAAGACGGTTCTTTCAAAGATGAATTTGTTCCCGTTCGTTACAGATCTGAATTTACAATGGGTGAAGCAAGCAAAGTTGACTTTGTTGGTGTTTCTCCTATCCAAATCATTTCCGTTGCGACATCATTAATTCCGTTCATTGAACATGATGATGCTAACCGTGCACTGATGGGTTCAAACATGCAACGTCAGAGTGTACCTCTTTTGATTACCCAAAGACCGGTAGTCGGAACAGGTATGGAAAAACGTGTTGCAAAAGACTCGGGTATGGTTATCGTATCTGATGTTGACGGTACGGTTGAAAGAGTTGTCGGTGAAGAAATTATAATCAGAGATAAACACAACAAACCGCATCTGTATACATTAATGAAGTATGTAAGAAGCAATCAGGATACTTGTATTAACCAAAAACCCTTAGTACACGAAGGTGATAAGGTTAAAGCAGGTGATGTAATTGCAGACGGTGCTTCTACAAACTGCGGAGAACTCTCTCTTGGTAAAAACGTAATCGTTGCGTATATGCCTTGGGAAGGTTATAACTACGAAGATGCTATCTTGCTTTCCGAAAGATGCGTTCATGATGATATCTTCACATCAGTTCACGTAGAAAAACTTGAAATTGATGCCCGTCAGACAAAACTCGGACCTGAAGAAATTACCCGTGAAATTCCGAACGTTTCTGAAGATGCTTTAAGACATTTAGATGAAAGAGGTATTGTTCGTATTGGTGCAAGAGTTTATGCAGACGATATTTTGGTCGGAAAAGTTACTCCGAAAGGTGAAAGCGAACATCCGCCCGAAGAAAAATTGTTAAGAGCAATCTTTGCCGAAAAAGCAAGAGATGTTAAAGATAATTCTTTGAGAGTACCTCACGGAGAAGGCGGCAGAGTGCTTGACGTTAAGGTATTCGACAGAGAAAAAGGTGACGAATTACCACCGGGTGCAAATACCGTTATCAGAGTATATATTGCTCAAAAACGTAAAGTATCCGTTGGTGATAAACTTTCGGGACGTCATGGTAACAAAGGTATCGTTTCTCGTATATTGCCTAAAGAAGATATGCCCTACTTACCTGACGGAACACCTATAGATATCGTATTAAATCCGCTTGGTGTACCTTCCCGTATGAACGTTGGTCAGACTTATGAATTGTTGTTAGGTTTGGC
>JAGBOW010000049.1 GCA_017633675.1 bacterium
AGAGAGAAAAGTTCCTGCAGACAACCGGAAAAGTTGCCTTTTTTGTATTTTTCTACTGCGCTGTTAATATTGGCATTAGGATAATATATTGTATCTTTGTCCAATACAACATCTTCGGAATACACTGCTGTACCCATAAGTCCAATCATGATTATCGTTAATAATATATTTTTCTTCATACTCTGCTCCTTTCGGATTATTAATGATTTTTTTGTGCAAATCAATTATTTATATTATACAATATTTTTTCAAATAATTATAGTGTATATATATGATTTTTAATAAAAATTTAACTTAAGGCAAATTTACATCCGCAGTAATATTGTCTGTACAGGTTTAATTCTCTTGCAATTTGATTAGTTTTCAAAAATCCGTCTTTCTTTTTAAAGTTAATTGATAAATATTCAACACCGGTATTTTCTGCCGCATCAGAACCTATTTTTGTCAATTTATCAAAATTTTTGTGAGGACTTATTGTTATTGATGTTGTAAATTGTTCTATTCCGTTTGATTTTGCATATTCTGCAGTTTTTTTCAGTCTTAATTCAAAACATTTATCGCACCTCAAACCTTTTTCGGGTTCGTTTTCAAGCCCTTTTACAAAATCATAATATTCATTTTGGTTATATTCCGCTTCAACAAGTTCTACTCCGAAATGTGCACATAAAATCCTTTCGGCTTCAAGACGTTTTTGATATTCTTCTTTGGGAAAAATATTCGGGTTGTAAAAATAAACAACAACTTCATATCCCATATCTTTTAAATATGATATCGGATATCCAGAACAAATTCCGCAGCAAGCATGGAGAACTATTTTATTCTGCGCCATACATTTTAACCAATTTTACAAATTCTTCGTACGGTTTTAAGCCGACCACCTGCTTATTTTTAATTGTAATTGTTGGTGTTGCATTAATATTCTGCATATGAGCATATTCTATATCGTTATTTAATATTTCAATTGTTTTTGCGCTGTTTGCATCTTCCTGAAGTTGCGCAACATCAAATTTTAAATGTTTTGCAATCGCCAAAATTTCAGCTTCAGTTTTTGGTTTCTTATCAAAAAGTGCATCATTCATTTCCCAGAATTTTCCCTGATTTTCCGATGCAATGGCATATCTTGCATCAAGACAGGCACCGGGGTGCATCTGACCGGCCATATAAACATTACATTCGTTATCCAAAGGCATATTTTTGTGAATAATTTTTATATTTTTATGTTCTTTAGCCAATTTATGCATCATTATATTGTGTGCATAACATATCGGACATTGATAATCGGAATACACGTAAATAACTATTTTGGCATCTTTTGTACCTAAAATATTGCCTTTTACCGCATATTTATTTCTTTTTGCCGTTACAAATTCTCTAAATGGTGATTTTCTGTATGCTTTAACCTGCGGTGCAAAATTCATGGTAACTGTTGTATAAGTCAAAAATATTCCTGCAATAATCATTACAATTATAAGAGCTACCATATATTTAACTTGTTTTACGGCATCAATAAAATCAATAAAACTTTGCCTGAAAGCTTTTACAAAATCCAAAACTTTGAAATTAACCGCAATCAATGCTATAAGAAGATTTAAAATATACGTAAAAGCACATAATATACATAATTTATGTATTTCAAACAAACTTATTATTAATAATGTTATTGAAACCGCAAATGAAAATATACCCAATGAAGCTATGTAATCATAAGGGTTTTTAAATACTTCCATAAATTTGAATAATCGGAAATTTTTTAATTTTTCTGCAAATAACAGAACTAAAACAAAAAGGTAGAAAAACATTCCCCAATATGCCAAAGGAACACCCAAAAACTGAGATTCCGTCGTTCTTGCAATTCCGTCACAGTCAATAAAATCATTTACACTGCAAAAACTGGGCAAAGCATAATTATTAAAATTCGCATCATAATATATAAAAGCCAATTTTATCGTTGTAATAAAACCAATCAAAGCTATCAAAGCTATAAAAATCTTTTTCATATTATTCTCTCCTTAAACTAATAATACAATCTCAAAAACGATAAATCAATATCTTTTTTATTTATAATATTATTAAACTTTTCGGTAATAATATTGAATTTAATTATTGACTGTAATATAATTGAAACAGTGAGGTTGATTTGAAAAAAAACATACTGGAAAAGTTTTTTGACAAAGTATTAAATGTTCCGTTGTGGATAAAGCAGGTTATATACATAAAACTTGCAAATGAAATGAAATCTTATAATTGTGATGAATTTTTAATAAAAAATCAGGATAATATTTTTTCAACCTGCGTACCTTTACTCACATTCAAAGGTAAAGAAGAACTTGAAAATAAAAAATGCGGTTTGGATAATAACATATACAATTTTTTACAATGCTGTGCAGACGGATCAAGTATCGGTGAAATTTGCGTTAATTCTTTTTTAACAATGGAAGAAACCGCAAAATATTTCGTTTTTTGTGTCGAACAAAATTTTATAAAGAAACCCGAATCTGAAGAAATATGTAAAATGGCTGAATTTATATCGGGAAAAATTCTAACAGACGAATATTTTAAAGAACCGATAAATAAATCGTTGTTAATACTGAAAAATGAGGCTAAAAAAAGATTAATAATTGATTATAATTCACTGCCTGCGGTAAAAACCGAATATTCAAGCGATAAACAGAAATATGAAGATGAAATTAATCGATTAAAACAAGAAAACACTCAATTAAAACAAAAGATGAACAAATTACTTGATTTGGTGAAGAAAGATGCCGAATTATAAAACTTGTGTAAAATATATCAGAGACGGACTTGTTGAACAGGAACATGAAGGGATTGTTTTATGTAGTGGAAAGTTGGAAGTTGAAAGTGGAAAGTTAAATAGCTTCAAGACCGAAAGACTTTTTAACAGTGAGTTTAATAATAAAAATTCAAGCAACTTTCAACTTAATTATCCTTTTTATCTCCGTTCTTGTGCCAAACCTTTACAGGCAAGCCTGATTATTGATTATGATACGGACAAATTTTTCGGGTTTACGGAAGAAGAAATCGCACTTTGCTGTGCATCTCATGCAGGAGAAGAAATTCACACAAATATCGCACAAAACATCTTAAATAAAATCGGACTTGATAAAAGTTATTTAAAATGCGGTTTGCACAAACCTTTATCTAAAACCCGCCAAAATGAAATGTTATTATCAGGTGAAAAGGAAACCGAACTCCATAACAACTGTTCAGGTAAACACATTATGATGCTTGCAATTTGTAAACAAAAAGGCTGGAGTTTGTTAGATTACTACAAACCTGAACACCAGTTGCAGATTGCTATAAAAAATAAAATTTATGAATTGTGCGAAGTTAATAATGAATATCCGATAACAACGGACGGGTGCGGAGTTCCGATTGTGTCAATGCCTTTGGAAAATATGCTCAAAGGTTATTTAAATTTATTCTGCAATCCAAAATACGAAAAAATAAAAAACGCATTTTTGAATAACCCTTATATTATTGGCGGAGAGGACAGAACAGATACCAAAAATATTCAAAATTCAAAAAATATTGTTGCAAAAGTCGGTGCAGGCGGATTGTGTATTGTTATTAATACTGAAAAACAAGATGGTTTTGTCGTAAAAATTATAGATTGCGATATGAGAGCAAGAGAATTTGTTGTTATTGAAATGCTAAAAAAATTAAATTGGGCGGATATTGAATGCGACAAAACAATAAAAACACTTCACGGACAAGTTGTCGGCAGGATTGAAGTTGAATTATAATACCGCAAGGATTAATTTTTTAATAAGAACAAGCTGTTCTTCCTTAGCAAGAGATAATATGTCATTTATGTCCGATTTTAATTGGAAAGTTGAAGTGTTTTGATTATTTTGAAAATCCAGTAAATCATTTGGGGTAATCTTGAAAACTTCACATAATTTTAAAATTGACGGAAGTGAAGGAAAACTCCCGCCCGCTTCAATCCTTGCAACCTGCCTCATATCCATATCAATAAATTCTGCAAGGGTTTCTTGTGTAAGACTGTGTAAAGCCCTCAAATTTTTTATTTTTTTGCCGAATGATTTTTTATCCATATTTTTATAATAATGGCAATTCAATAAAACAATTATGTAAATAATTGCAACTTTACACTTGATTAAATGCAATAAATAGCATATAATAAATACAGACATGACATGTTTATCAGAAAGGAGTTTAAACAAATGAGAAAATTAACAGGATTTACTTTGGCGGAAGTATTAATTACATTGGGTGTAATCGGAGTAGTCGCAGCCATGACCATGCCTGTATTGATTAACCGTATAAAAGATAAACAATACGACAGAGCAAGAGAAAAAGCATTGATGTCAATTGGCGAAGCCGGACGATTACTTGCGATACAAGGAGATATCGGAGCAGGGACAGATGCGGAAGATTTTGTAAAAAACTACTTGTCTAAAAAACTAAAAATCGCAAAAACTTGCGACAGTAATCATTTATCCGATTGCGGACTACCGGAAACTATTAAAAAACTCGGTGCAACTGATACCATGAGCATGCCGAATACTTTTGCGGGTTTGGGTATCCCTTCTCCGGAAAGTGGTTCTAATTATTATACAATAAGGGATAATACAAACTACAACTATGGATTTTTGACAGCTAACGGATTTGCCGTAAACTTATTCTACAACCCGAATTGTACAACTGATACAAATGAAGAAAATAAATTAGCACCTGACTATGTATGCATGAATGCAGTATATGATATGAACGGCAAAAGAAATCCTAATCAGGTAGGAAAAGATATAGGATTTGTAACAGTTCTTTATCCAAATGAAACCAACAGAGCCGTAGCACCAAACCCAACAGCAACAGAAACTAAAGGAAATTTTACATGGGAAAATGGCAATGCAGTATGTGGTAATGGAGATGAAGCCTTTTCATCAGGCGTTTCAATGTCACCTTTAGGAGTCGGTTACTCCCTCCCAGACAAAGACGAACTTCTTTCAATGGCAATTAACGGTAACCTGATTGGTATTACCAGTTACAGCTACTTGTCATCTTCTGTTTTACCTCCGTTCATATGGACACAGATTTTTCATAGCGGCGGAAGAATCAAGAACATGGGTACCCACAACGTGCGCTGTGTCAGGAGATAAGAATAAACCCTATCGCCTGAAAAAATATTTTATGCTACAATCCTATTATGAAAGAGTGGAGATTTAAGGATTACGAAGGGCAGGAAAAAGACCTTATAAAAAGGCTTTTGTATACAAGAGGGGTAAAAACGGATGAAGAAATTTACGAATTTTTGCACCCGTTGGAGATAAAACTCACTCACCCGAGTGTCTTTTGTGATATGGAAAAATGTGTCGAAAGACTTTCTAAAGCCATCGATAACGGAGAAAAAATCGTTATACACGGTGATTTTGACGCAGACGGGGTTACTTCTACCTCACTTCTTTACAGAACTTTTAAATACTTAGGGGCTGACGTAAACTATTTTATCCCCGACAGAGAAAAAGAAGGACACGGGTTTGACACCAAAGCGCTTGTCAAAATTATGACACAGGTTAAACCCAAAGTCATAATCTCCTGCGACTGCGGAATTTCTGATGTTGATGCGGTGAATTTTTTAAACAGTTTCAAAATTGACGTAATCATTACTGACCACCACGAAGCACCTGCAGAACTTCCGAAAGCTTACGGAATAATTAACCCGAAAGCTCCAAACGCTCTTGACGAAAGTTTAACCGCAAAACAGATTTTGAGCCTGACATCTCTTGCGGGAGTAGGTGTTGCCTTCAAAACCGCTCAGGCACTTCTAGAAAAATACAACAAACTTGAATTTATATCGGAAATTCTTCCTTACGTCGCTGTCGGAACGGTTGCCGATTTAGTTCCCCTGATTGGTGAAAACAGATATTTTGTAACAAAAGGGTTAGAACTGATTTCCGCAGGCAAACATTACGGAATTTCAAGGCTTTTGGATAGTGCAGGATATAAAGGACAGATTACTTCCGAGCAAATTGCATTCGGAATTGCCCCCCGTATTAATGCATCAGGAAGGCTTGATACCGTAGAAGCCGCTTTGAAAGTCCTGATTTCCGACAACAAACAGGAAATTGAAATGGCAATTCAAACGCTCAACGAACTTAATAAAGTGCGTCAGGAGCTTTGTCAGAACGTTTTTGCCGAAGCTGATGAAATGTTAAAAAAAGAGGGAAACCGAAACCCTGCAATAATTTTGTTTAACAAAGACTGGCACATAGGGATTGTCGGAATTGTAGCCTCAATGTTTGTTGAAAAATATTATAAACCTGCGTTTATAATGACAATGTATGACGGGCAGTACAGGTGTTCCGCAAGAAGTATTGACGGAATTAATCTTTACGAAGTGCTTTCCGATAATTCAGAACTTTTTGACGGGTTTGGCGGACATGCTATGGCAGGCGGTTTCGCATTCACAAATAATACTTTTGAAGAAGTTAAATCAGCTCTGAATAAAACCGTAAAAGAGATTTCTCAGGGGAAAGTTCTGGAACCGTTTTTGAATGTGGATTTAGAGCTTATTCCTGACGATATAACCGTTGATATGGTTGAACAACTTTCTCAATTGGAACCATTCGGAATGGAAAACCCGAGTCCGATTTTTGTGATGAAAAATCTCAAAATTAAAGAAAAAAAACTTATGGGCGAAAATAAAAATCACTTGCGACTTACATGTGCTGCAGGAACTTCCGAATTTAACTGCATTCGCTGGAAAAACGGGGATATTTCGCTTGTCAACGGTGATACTCTTGATTTGGCATTTCATCCGCAAATAAATGAATATAACGGAAACACTACAGTTCAGTTGATTATTGACGATATTCACTCCGAATATTTGAAAGAGGAAGAAACGGCACCTTCTCTAAAACTCTACGACCACCGCAAAAAAACGGATATTTTACCGCAAGTTGATGATTACGTAAAAACTTCCAAACAAAATATATTGATTTTTGCGGAAAGCAAACCCGTTTGCGACAAATTGAAACCGTTTAACACATTAACCGAAAGAATTGTAAACAGAGATAATTTGAGGGAATGCGACTCTCTGATGTTTTTTGACTACCCCGCAGACAGGGAAACTTTTGACAGAATTTTGTCTGAAACAAGCGCAAACACACTTCATTTTATGAACTATGATTTAAAATATTTTGACGAAGAAGAATTTTTAAAGACATTTTACGGAATGCTGAAATTTGCACAAAACAATAATAGCGGAAAAGTTGAATTGAGGCGGTGCGCAAGTTTTTTGGGGAAATCTTATAAAGTTTTTGACCTTTTATTCCTGATTTTTGAAGAATGCGGACTTATAAAAATAAAAGAACGGAGTGAAAATTATTATATTATTGAAATGACGGGAGAGGTGGATATCTCAAGAGTTTTACATTCTCAAAAATATCAATTATTGACAGATTTAACAGACGAATGTGAAAATTTCCGCAAATCATTATTGGAAGATGATTTGTATGCGATAGTGTAATTACGTAAATTGTATTACTTTATAACCTCAATTGTATCGTAATCAATCAAATACGGTATATGTTCTTCCGTAATCAATTCACCCGGCAGCAAAACAGAAATTCCGGGAGGACATTCCGCAATTACTTCCGCTGAAATTCTGCCGACTGCATGTTCTTTGGGTATAACTTCTTTATGCGAATAAAAAGCTTCACGCAAAGTCATCTTGATTATCGGGGTTAACATAGGCATATATTTTTTGTTTTCAAGGTATGAAATGTCGTTATAATCCGATTTGTCTATTTGTTGCAGACATTTTACAAGATATTCCATATCTTTTCTTGTGTTTCCGATATTTGAAAGTATCAAAAGCCCCGCATCAGAAGCACTTTCAACTTCAATATTAAAATCTTTTTCCAAAATAAATTCAAGACGTTTTCCCGACAACCTGTCGTCTTTGATAAACACCTTTGTAATATCCGTTTTATATCCAAAATCGGGCTTTAAATCGTGAATGTGTGTCAGTTTATCAATTTCACGTCTTAAATATTTTGCGTTTTGTACTGCTCTTTCAAGCTGTTTTCTGCCTCTTGGGCTTTCCAAATTAGCTCTGGCACTGTCAAGGCTTGCAAGAAGAATTAATGACGGACTTGTTGTATGGAGTAATTTCAAAGATTTTTCAACCGCATCAACATCTATCATTGAATTTTCCGCAATATGAAGCATTGAACTCTGACTCATACTTCCGCCTGTTTTGTGCAAAGAATGAACAACCGCATCAGCTCCCAATTTCAGGGCAGAAGTCGGCAGGTGACTGTTAAAATTCCATAAACATGCGTGTGCTTCATCAACAATCAGAGGGACATTATGATTTTTGCAGATTTCAGAAATCGATTTAATATCGGATACAACACCTTCATAAGTCGGATTTGTAATCCAAACCATTCCTGCATCAGGGTTTTTGTCCAGCATTTCTTCAACGGATTCGGGAGTAACGTTTCCCCATATTCCCCAATCCCCAAATCTTTTCGGAATAAGCCAAAGAGGTTCTGCACCAGAAATTATCATGCCTGTCAAAATCGATCTGTGGCAGTTTCTGTTTGTAATAATTTTTTGACCTTTTTTAGTCAAACCCATTGCAAGTGCAAGGTTTCCGGCAGTTGAACCGTTTAATAAAAAGAAAGTTTTTTTTGCACCGAAGGCTTTTGCTGCTAATTCCTGCGCTTCTTTAATAGGGCCTGTTGCGGGGTGAAGTGTTCCCAAGCCGTCAAATTCATCTGTCGTATCAACGGACAAAGCCTTTGCGCCGATTAATTTTTTAAAATCGGGTAAAACACCGCATCCTTTTGTGTGTCCGGGAATATGAAATTGATAGGAGGGGTTTTCATAAGCTTTTTTCAGGGCATCAACTATCGGGGCTTTTATTTTGGAAGATTTTTCATTACGTGTTACGTTTGTCATAGTAATAATATAACATGAACATGAAAAAATTTGCCAGTTAGTGAGTTGTGAGTAGTGAATGGTGAGTTGTTCTTTAATATAGCTATATTGGTAAAGAGCATCAGAACAGCTTATGATAAGAACTTTTCACTTTTCACCTCTCACTACTCACCCTTTTTAACATCTTCCTTAATAACAATAAGATTGTTGATTATCTTCATTGCACAAGTCGGAAGAACAACGTCATCAAGTCCGTTTGCAATGCTTATGATTTTTCCTGCACCCAAAGCTACTTCTTCACCTTTGTAATAGAATTTATAATCATCTTTTCTGTCTGAACGTATTGTAATTTGGCTCATTTTTTTAACTCCTTTAATCCTTTTTTGTTGTAAAAAATACCTTCTTCCATAACTTCGTTATAGATATCTTCGTCCTGTTTAAAAGTTTCCTGTGTATACGGATACAAATCAATCGTTACGTCCATATCCGTTTCGACTTTTCCGATAATAGGCCAAATTTGTTTGCGTTTTGAATTATCGTCATTATCAAAAATGGCGACAAGTTCAATATCTTCATCTTCATGAACTTCACCGTCAAGACTTGCACCGAAAAGATAAATACCCCTGAAATCATCAAAAATAAAATTAAATCCTTTGGAAATTCTGCGTATAACTTCATCTACTGTTGTCATTTATTAACTCCTTATAATTTTTTTAACATCACATCTGTCAATCGTTGTTTGTTCTGAAGTCGAAAGATTTTTTACGGAAACTTTTCCCGCTTTTATTTCATCTTCACCTAAAATTATTGCATAATCTGCAACTTTTGAAGCCTTTTCAAGCTGTTTGGTAAACTTTTTGCTTTGTAAATCAAACTCTACCGTCAAACCTTGATTTCTCAATTCTTCGGCAAGCATAAAAGCTTCAGCTGACGAATTCGAAACGATATAACCGTCAAGTTTTTCAGGTTCAACAGTTTGCATCAGAGAATACAATCTTTCCATACCCATAGCCCAGCCGATAGCCGGAGTGTCTTCCCCCCCTAACTGTTTGACTAAACTGTCATACCTGCCACCGCCACATACGGCATTTTGTGAACCCAAATTGTTTGATTTTATTTCAAAAACCGTTCTGTTGTAATAATCCAAACCTCTTACCAAAAGTTTGTTTTCTACATATTTTATGTTTAATTTTTCCAAATATTTTTTTAAATTTTTGTAATGTTCTGCACATTCTTCGCATAAAAAGTCGGATTTTATGACTTCCTGAATTTCAGATTTTGAAAAAATGTTCTGACAGGTTTCAACTTTGCAATCTAAAAGTCTTAGGGGATTTTTTTCGTAACGGGTTTGACAATCTTCACACAAGTTGTCAAATTCAGGCTTTAAAACCTCTTTAATTCTTTTTTTGTATTCTTCACGGCATTTTGGACAGCCAAGTGAATTTATTTCTACTTCCAAATCATTCAAACCCAGTGATTTCAAGTAATTTACGGCTAACAAAATCGCTTCTGCGTCCGCTGTAGGTTCTTTTATACCGAACATTTCAACCCCGACCTGATGAAATTGTCTTTGTCTGCCTGCTTGAGGGCGTTCATATCTAAACATCGGACCTTTATACCAAAGTTTTACGGGTGCGGATTGTCTTGCCATACCGTTTTCTATGAATGAACGGACTACCCCTGCCGTATTTTCGGGGCGCAGAGTGATTGAACGGTCACTTTTTTCAAATGTGTACATTTCTTTGTTTACGATATCGGTTGTGTCGCCGACACCACGTGAAAAAAGTTCGGTAACTTCGATAATCGGGGTTCTGATTTCTTTGTAACCGTAACGTATAAAGATATCCAGCGCATTCTTTTCAAGTAAATGCCAACCGTCAACCTCCTGAGGTAAGATATCCTTTGTTCCTTTTAAAACTTTAATCATAAGAAAATTATATAAATTAAAACCTGATTGTCAAACGGAAATAAATTATAATTATTTCTTCCAATAAACTTTAAAATTTTTTATATCATATATTGTTTTATTGAAATCCCCGTTAAAACAAATTGCTCTATCATCAATTTGTAAATATGCAGGAATTTTTACATTCGTAACATCTTTAAAATATTTATCAATATCATTTTCAATCAACCATTTAGTTGAAAGTTTAAGATTTCTGGTTGTAAAGAGATATATTTCACCTTCTTTTGACAATTCTTCCAAAAATTCTTTTGCACCTTCTTTAATTCCGGGAATAAAGTTTTCGTCAAATTTTTCTTTTCCGTATAAATTTAAAACACCGTCTAAATCTAATAAAAATTTCTTTTTAAACATGTACTTACCTTTAACCATACTTTGTAATATTAGAAATCAAAATATACAAAAGCTATTATATTGTCAAGTACAATGTAAGGTAATTGTTATGTCTGTAGATAGAAAATTGATGAGAAACGGAAACGGTTGGGCATTAAGCATAAATTCGACAATATTGGGCTTTCTTGATGTTGACCCTGAAAAAGATATGGTCAAATATAATATTGAAAATAATAAATTAATCATTACCAAAAGTGATAAAAAAATTACAGGTAAAAAATAATTTTACCCCTGTTTAAAGGTTACCCCTTTATTTCCTTTCGGGTATTCCCAACCAAGAGATGAGGTTTCGCAGGCGATACGACAAGCTCCGCATTCAAGACAATTTTCATAGTTTACGACAAGTTTATTGTTTTCCCAACTGTATACCCCTGCAGGACAAATAACCGTACAAATCTTTGATTTGCAGATTCGACAGCATTCCTGAACGGGCAAAAGGTGAGATTCCGTATCGGGTGTATATTTTACCGTATAAAGTTTATCATCAAGATTGCTCATTTTATCAATATACTCCATAACAATTTTATTGCACACCATGCATCTTTAGGTAAATCCGTAAATTTTCTGTCAGTAAAAATACTCTTTATAAATTTACGGTAGTTTTGTCTTTTCGGGGTGCTGTCAGTTGTCGTAAACATTTTGAAGAAGGAATTGATTTTTTGAGGGTAATATTCCAAAAAGTGGCTTGCTCTTGCACCAATCCCGCTCATCAAGTCTTTATATGTTCTCAAGTCTTTTATTATAAACGAATTTTCAAGTTCATCAGCATAACGGATCAATGAATTTTCCGAAAAATCATTTTTTCCGAGCGCAATTACTGCGGTTTCTCCCGCAAGTTTACCCGAAATCATTGCAAGGTTTGTTCCTTCCCAGTGCATATTATTAACAAGCATTGCAGCATCTCCGCAAATCATAACACCGTTTCCGATAATTTTAGGGATTTTCTTGAACCCGCCCTCAGGTATCAAATGTGCCGAATATTCCAATAATTCCCCATCTTTTAAAAGCGGAGCAATTTCGGGATGCAATTTTAATTTATCCAAAAGCTCATACGGTCTGAGACTTTTTTTGACAAGTTCGCTCAAAGTTACACCTAACCCTATACTGACGGAATTTTTGTTTGTGTATAAAAATCCCAAACCCAACATACCGAGCATCGGACCTCCGAAAATCTCATAAATACAGCCTTCATCACTTGTTACATGAAATCTTTCATTTATAATGTTTTCCGGTAATTTATAAACTTCTTTTACACTCAATGCTACATCTTCAGGGGTAATTGTATTTCTTAAACCTATTTGACGTGCCAAAAGAGAATTTACACCGTCCGCCAATACGACAATATCAGCATAATATTCTTCAATTTCCGTTCTTACACCGACAACATAACCTTTATCAAGCAGTAAATCCTTTACAACGGTTTCTTCAACAAGGATTACTCCTTCTTTTTGAGCTTCTTCCGCCATCCAGCGGTCAAATTTCCCTCTTATAACAGAATAACTTGCATTTTCATCGGGTTTTTCTTTGTATGAAATTACCGTTCCGTCATCTTCTCCCAAAAGCGCAAATTTATGTTCAACCGTTTTTCTTTCAATCGGAGCAGTTTTTTCAAAATCAGGGAAAATTTCTCTTGTAGGTTGAGCATAAATCGCTCCTCCAAAAACATTTTTACTTCCGGCAAATTTTCCTCTTTCGATTAAAACAACCTGCTTTCCTGCCCTTGCAATTGTTATTGCGCAGGAAATCCCCGCAGGGCCCCCGCCGACTACTATAACATCTGTTTTATTATCTCTCATACAAAAACTATACATCAAATTATCTTCATTGTAAAATACCGAATATGATAATTACGGCAGGCAAATATAAAGGACGAAAAATTATTGCACCGGACGAAAAAATCACCCGTCCGACACTTTCAAAAGTGAGAATGAGTGTTTTTAATATCCTTCAATCATTAATAGATTTTGAGGAAAGTTCATTCCTTGATATGTTTGCAGGTTCGGGCATTATGGGATTAGAAGCTGTTTCAAGAGGGTTTAAAAAAATTGTTGCGATTGAAAAAAACGTAAGGTCGGCTAAGATTTTGAAAGAAAATTTTTCAAATATTACCCCCACCCCCTCTTCCCCCGTAGGGAGGGTGTCTGAAAGACAGGAGATGTTTGATATTTATATCGGTGACAGTTTAAAAATTTTATCAAATTTTGATGAAATTTTTGATGTAATATATATTGATCCGCCATATTTTTCAGGAGTTTATGAACAGAGCCTTAATGTTGTAAAAAATATTGCGAAAAATATCGTTATACTTGAACATATAAAAGATGTGGATTTTTTGGGATACGAAATTATTAAACAAAAAAAATACGGAGATAAATTTCTGACTTTTTTAAGAAATCAAAACTAAAATATTATTTAGCAGAATTAAATTCTTTTATAAATTGTACATCATAACCCAATATTTCGGCAATTTTCATAACTTCGTTATATGTAATCGTACCTCTGCCAAGCCTGTGTGATAAACTTGCGGTTGAATATTTTTCATTATTTTCGTTAAGCATAATTACAAGGTCTTTTTGGGTTATTCCCTCCTGTGCCAATAAAGCTTTGACCTGTTCTTTAACATTTAATCTCATATTAAAAATATAGATTATATTAAAACTATTGACAAATTTCTAAATTTAATTTATTATATTGTCAATTAATGACTAATATACAAAATTCAAATTAAACAAAACTTTACATGTTAGTCGGTATTACTATGCCGACAGGAGGTTCTGTGGATAAGAAAATTTTAAAAAGCGAAAAAATATCAACGATTGCCGATATTGAACTAATGACAAAAAGATTAAATTTCTTGATTAAAAATTCAAGTTATAATAACGATAATGAAAAAATAATATTATCGGATTTATTAAATGAATATGCCAAAAACATAGAAACAGATACAAAAAATTATACATATTTACTATAATACCGAACCAAAACAAAAGACAGAATGGTTATCCATTCTGTCTTTTATATTTATATTTATATTAACACTATACTAATGCTAATTTTTTAGATTCAATTGCCGCTTGAGCTGCAGCAAGTCTTGCTTGAGGTACTCTGAATGGTGAACAAGAAACGTAGTTCAAACCGATTCTGTGAGCATATTTTACCGAATCCGGATCTCCGCCGTGTTCTCCGCAAATACCGCCGACAAGTGACGAATTAATTTCTCTGCCTTCATCAATTGACATTTCAATTAATCTGCCAACACCTGAAAAATCAAGAGTTACAAACGGGTTGTAAGGCAAGATTTTTTGATCTACATAGTTTTTCAGGAATTTGCCTTCAGCATCATCTCTTGAATAACCGAATGTCATTTGAGTTAAGTCATTTGTACCGTATGAGAAGAATTCAGCTTCTGTTGCAACTTCTTTAGCAGTCAATGCTGCACGAGGAATTTCAATCATTGTACCGAATTTGTAATCTACTCTGATACCTTTTTCATTCATAACCTGTTCCGCAACTGCAACTAATGTAGCTTTAGCTGTTTTAAGTTCGTTGATATGACCGATTAGAGGAATCATAATCCATGGTTGAATGTGATGTCCTTCTTTAGTCAAATCACAGCATGCTTCAAAAATTGCTCTGACTTGCATTTCGTTGATTTCAGGATATGTTAATCCCAAACGGCAACCTCTAAGTCCCATCATCGGGTTAGATTCCGACAAGTTTTCAACGATTTCAAGCATTTTTGCATCTTCCGAATAATCTTGTCCCAAAGCCTTCTTAGTTGCAACTTTTTCAACCAATTCTATCTTAGAAGGCAAGAATTCATGAAGCGGAGGATCAAGCAAACGAACTGTTAAAGGTTTGTCGCCCAATGCTTTGAACATTGAATAGAAGTCTGAATACTGCATTGGTAACAATTTGTCTAATGCTTCTTTTCTTGCTTCTTTTGTTCCTGCGATAATCATTTTTTGAACCCAAGGAAGTCTGTCAGGGTCCATGAACATGTGTTCAGTTCTGCAAAGACCAACACCTTCTGCACCAAATTTGATAGCATTTTCGATATCTTTCGGAGTATCAGCATTTGCTTCAACTTTAAGTTCTTTTATTTCGTTAACCCAATTAAAGAAAGTTTCAAAATCTTGATCAATACCTGCTTCAACAAGTTCAATTGCGCCTTCCATAACGTCGCCTGTACCGCCGTCAAGAGAAATAATATCATTCTTGTGGAATACTGTTCCGTCAGCGCAAGTGATTGTTTCTGATTTAAGGTCGATTGTCAAATCTTCACAACCTGAGACGCAAGGTTTACCCATACCTTTAGCAACAACTGCTGCGTGAGATGTAGCTCCGCCTCTGAGTGTTAAAACACCTTGAGAAACTGCCATACCGTGGATATCATCAGGGCAAGTTTCAATTCTTACCAAAATGACTTTTTCACCATTTGCACCGCGTTCTGCAGCTTCTTCAGTATCAAATACGATTTTACCTACTGCAGCACCCGGAGATGCGTTTACACCTTTTGAAACTTTGTGTGAATGTTTAACTTTATCAGGGTTAAAGCAAGGCAACAATACTTGATATACAGAATAAGGATCTACCTGCATAATTGCTTCTTCTTTGGAAATAATTCCTTCATTGTACATATCAACGGCGATTTTGATAGCTGCTTTTGCAGTTCTTTTACCGTTTCTTGTTTGAAGAATCCATAATTTACCTCTTTCAACGGTAAATTCCATATCCTGAACATCATGGTAGCCTTTTTCAAGTTGTTTTGCGATATTTACGTATTGTTCGTAAATGTCAGGCATATCTGTTTCGAGTTCAGCGATTTGTTTCGGAGTTCTGATACCTGCAACAACGTCCTCACCCTGAGCGTTTACAAGGTATTCACCGTAGAATTTGTTTTCGCCCGTAGCAGGGTTACGAGTGAATGAAACACCTGTAGCACAGTCATTACCCATGTTACCGAATACCATTGTCTGAACGTTTACTGCTGTTCCGAAATTGTGGTCGATTTTGTTCATGTTTCTGTAAGCAACGGCTCTGGGGATATTCCAAGATCTGAATACTGCTTCAATAGCTTCCTGAAGTTGTACATAAGGATCTTGCGGGAACTCTTTACCTGTAACTTCTTTGATAACGTTTTTGTAGATAGGAATAAGTGATTTCCAGCCTTCTGCGGAAACGTCTGTGTCTGAAGTTACGCCTTCTCTTTGTTTAACTTTTTCAACTTCTGATTCGAAGTATTTTTGTCTGTCCATTTCCCATGCAACAGAACCGAACATAGTTAAAAATCTTCTGTATGAATCGTAGCAGAAACGGGGGTTGTTAGTTAATTTAACCATTGCTTCAACGGTTTCGTCATTCAAACCTAAGTTCAAAATAGTTTCCATCATACCGGGCATAGAAACTCTTGCGCCTGATCTGACAGAAACTAACAAAGGATTAGTCAAATCGCCGAATTTTTTGCCTGCTTGTTCTTCAACATCTTTCAATGCGTATTTAACTTCTTCCATCAAACCTGCAGGCATAGTGTTTCCGTGGTTGATGTAATCCATACAAGTTTCTGTAGTAATGGTTAATCCCGGAGGAACGGGAAGTCCCAAATTAGTCATTTCAGCAAGGTTAGCACCTTTTCCGCCAAGTTCGGCGCGCATGTGAGCATTACCTTCTCTGAATAACCATACACGTTTTTCTGTCATAGTAATTTTCTCCTTTTCTTTAAAGAATAACAGTTATCATCTTTTTCTGGCAAAATATTAGCATAAACATGTAGTTTTGGCGAATAAATATTAAAAGAGATTAAGACGATAAGGCGATAGGGCTATAGGGCGATAAGACCTTTACAAAAAATTTTAGGGTGTGTCGTTTGACGCATCCACTACTCAGTAATCCCAAGCACATCTTCCAAATTGAAATATTCTTTTTCTGATGTTTTGAAAGAATATTCGGGATGTTTATTTCTTATATGACTTCTTGCACCTGTTGTTTTACCTGTATCCGTAAGGAATGCACTGCATTTATGAAATTTCGTTCCAAGGATTGAACGTAAATGTCCGTCAAGCTCTTTATCCGCAAAAAACGAATAAATAAAAGTATCTTCGGTTACTTTATCTTTAGTATTCGGACAAATTTCATCTATTTTATATTCTCTGTAGTAATAAGGTCTGAATCTTGAATTGTTCAGGAGCATATAACCAGAAATCTGCTCATCATTTTTTATCCCGATATACAATTCTTTTTCATCACCCGAAAATTCTCCTACATTATATCGTTCCTGATGTGTAACAAATTCTTTTAACCTGTAATACAACTTTTTTTGAGATTCGTTTAATTTATTCTCTTGATTTTTCATATATATTGCAAGTTTTTGCACAAACGGAATATCCGTATAATCAAGTTTATATACCTCAAACTTTTCAAATTTGTCATCAAGGGCTTTCGTTGCCGACATAATCTTTCTTGCACCGAAATTAACTTTATAATTTTTGTAATTATTATAATTGTAATTGTTATCTACCTGCATAATGCCTCCGATTATTTAATGCAGGTGAATATTTAAATTTGCCTGATTATTAACAAATATTAAAATGTATTTTTAATTAATATTATCAATAACCGTTAATTATTACTCCTGAAACATGCACTAAAATGATTATTTCCGACTTTTTCATACAAAGGAATTTCTTTTTTGCAGACATCAATACATTTTTCGCATCTGGGGTTGAATCTGCAACCTGTTATATTTTCATGAACAGACGGCGGTTGACCGTCTATAGTCCGTAAAATTTTATCTTTATCAGACGGTAATGATTTTAAAAGTGCCTGAGTATAAGGATGTTTCGGGTTTTTAAATATTTCATCGGCATCAGCTTCTTCTACAATTCTGCCCGCATACATTACGTAAACCTTATCGGCATTTTCTCCCACAAGTGCCAAATCATGAGTAATCAGCATAATAGCGGTTTCTCTGTCTTGTCTTATTTCTCTTAAAAGTTCCATTATCTGTGCCTGAATAGTAACATCAAGAGCCGTTGTCGGTTCATCAGCAATTAAGATTTCCGCATTACAGGCTAATGCCATTGCAATTATTGCACGTTGTTTCATTCCGCCTGAAAATTCGTGAGGATAAACATTCATTCTCATCTTTGCACAGGGAATTTTCACCGCATCAAGGGCTTCGACAGCTTTTTTATAAGCCTCATCACCTCTCAGATTTTGATGAATTTTTATAACTTCCAAGAGTTGATTTCCTATAGTATAAAGAGGATTTAATGATGTCATGGGATCTTGTGGAATAAGGGCAATTTTAGAACCTCTTAATTTTTGAATATCTTTATTTTTCAATAGATTTTCACCGTTATAAAGGATTTCACCTGATATAATTTTTGCATTTTTAGGAAGAAGTTGCAGAATACTCATTGCGCTGACTGATTTTCCGCAACCGGATTCGCCCACAAGCGCATGCATTTTACCTTTTTCAAGACAAAACGAAACGTCATACAAAGCCTTGCAAAACCCGTTTTCACAATTAAAACCTAAATTAAGATTTTTAACCTCTAATATTGCCATAAAACCATAATACAACAATTAATATCAAAAGTACAATAATCAACAGGAGGATTTACCACGGATAATCGTCTTTAATCTTCCATCCGTCAGAGATAATTTTAGCTCCGCAATATTGACCATTATCATTCTTTGTACTATTTTTTGAGCAATAATTGGAAAATTTATTGTTTGAATAATCTTCTTTATATGGTGTTATTCCCTTTTTATTAATAACAAAAATAAAAACATCCCTGCCAAGCTGATTAGGATTAAATGCACCGTTTAAGTCAACCATAATATGGTATTCACCACTAAAAACTTCTAAATATGTTCCGTCTGCCAATATCAAAGAATTTGTTTTTATAGCATGACCTATTGGCGTTTTGGAAATAGGTCTTACCCAAGGTTGACTTTTTGAATAACCGCATTCGGTATAATTATTGCAGACTTTCAGTACTTTTAAATACGGTTTTAAATATTTATTTGTATATTCAACACGATTATTATTGGTAAGTGTATCCCAGTTTTCAAATGTACCGTTATCAATTTCCGACATTTTAAATGCCTGATTTAATACTGTATAAACCTTTTTCAATTGACTTACGGTTCTTTGCTTTTGATAATGTCGGATTACCGAAGGTATTGTTATTGCGGATACAATACCAATTATGCCAAGAGTTATAAGCGCTTCTGCCAAAGTAAATCCAAGTTTTTTCATATTACCTCCTTTTGTACTAAAAATAGTTGTAATTATGCAATATATAAAACTTTTAGTGTTATATATAATACACATTGTCTTATTATTGACGTTGAAAAATTTTTGTCAAGATTACATCATAGAAAATGATATCCTCACTGACAAAAAACTTTGGGAAAAAAATAAAACTGCTTAGGTTTAAACGAGACATTTCACAGGAACAGTTTTCCGAAATGTCGGGAATTTCGCGTTCGGTTATGGGAAAAATTGAACGGGGAGAAATAGCTACCACACTTGTGTCAGTCGAAAAAATAGCAAATGCATTTAATATTACTTTACAAGAACTTTTTGATTTTTCCGATTTAGATTAACTTTATTATACAATTAAAATGCATATTAATATAAATACAAAGGGTTGACAAATTACGGAAAATCGTAAATAATATAATCAAAGGGTGGCACCTTGAGAAAGTGCCGATACTCTTTAGAAGTCGGAATGGCTCTTATTTAATAAGGTAAGAGTCATTTTTTAATATGTACAAAATCAAAAAGATTAGTAACAAACTAACATTGAAATTTTCCATATCGACCCCCTTTCTAGTCGGGAACCAACCCGAAATCGGAATTAAAAGTGGCGGTGGTTTCCTTTTGAAAAAGAGTATCTTTTACCCGAAAAATATATTAATATAATTTCTATTTTTTGTCCAGATTTTTTATGTCTTTTATAAACACAAAATATATTTTCAAAGTTCATTCATGTTAAAAGATAATCTCATATATTTAGAGGTTTGACTTATAAAAAAAAATTATTAATATATAATTACAAATTTTTGAGAGGCAGTTATGGCAAATAATAA